>CALWZK010000036.1 GCA_944386015.1 uncultured Faecalibacterium sp. | reverse complement strand
CCAGTCTTTGATTCGCTTGTTCTACCCCTTGCAGGCCTCTTTTTTGTACTGTCCGCACAATATGGGGCGGTTCACCCTGTGGCCGCTGCCTTTTTGTTTTGCCTCCCGCTTGCCTTTGTGGCAAAGCCGGGCGCCGGCGCATACAATCCTGAGGATGGTTTGCGCAAAACCGGAGAGGGAGGAACGACAGATGGAAAAGATTGAACGGATGCACTGGCTTTACGGCATCGACAAAGGCCGCCGGTGCTGCGACTGCAGCCGGCTGGAAATTTTCCGCGTGGGCGGGCGGCGGGTGTGCAAGTGCCAGATCTACGGGGTAGGGCGGGGCGCCGCCACCGACTGGTCCCCCAACTGGGAGGCCTGCGGGATGCGAAACCGGAGCTATGCCGGGGTGGAGATCCAGACCCTGGAGCCGGCACAGACCGAGCAGGCAGTGAAAACGGAGGACACCCCGGCGCCCTGACAGGCAAAACAAAAGCCTGCCCGGGGCCCCGGACAGGCGAAAGATCAGGTGTCAGTGGGGTGGGGATTATGCCGCAGCAGCAGGCAGACCACCACCGTGATGGCCTCGGCGAAGGGGGGCGCCATCCAGACCCCGTTCTCCTGAAAGAGGGCGGAAAACACCGCCAGCCCGATGGGCAGGAAGACAATCCCCCGGCTGGCGGCGATGGCCACCGAGCGGAGGGCATCCCCCAGGGCGGTGTGGTAGCCGGACTGGACGATGTTGAAGCCGCTGGCCAGGAAGGACAGGCTGTAGATCCGGGCGCCCCGGACGGCCAGATCCATCACCTGGCTGGTGCGGGGGTCTCCGGGGGTGAAGAACAGGCCGATGAGGGGCCGCCCGCCCACCGAAAAGAGAAGGCACAGGCACAGCCCGATGCAGAAATTCCCCGCCAGGGCGGCGGCCTTGGTGCGGCGGATGCGGTCGAGCCGCCCGGCGCCAAAGTTGCTGGAGAGGATGGGGCTGATGCCGTCGGACATGCCGAACATCAGCAGGGTGACAAAGTTGCCGGCGTAGTTGATGACGGTGAAGGCAGCCACCCCGTCCTCCCCGGCAAAGGACATCATGGCCCGGTTCATCAGAAAGACGGTGAGGGCTGCGGAGACGTAGGTAACCCCTTCCGAAGCGCCGTTGCAGGCAGCGAAGAAGATTTCCCGCCCCCGGAAAGAGCCCTCAAAGACGTTGAGAGGGCTGGACCGGTGGAACAGGGGCGGCGCGGCCACCAGCATCCCGGCCAGATAGGCCAGGCCGGTGGCGGTGACGGCGCCGGTGACCCCCAGCCCCAGCAGCCCCACCGCCACCCAGTCCAGCAAGACGTTGGTGCACAGGGTGGTGATGGTGCCGGCCAGATACAGCCGGGGCCGGCCCGCCAGCCGCCCCGAAAATCCGAAGAAGATCTTGAAGGCGATCACCGGGGCAAAACAGGCGATGACCTGAACATACCGGGCGGCCCCGGGCAGCAGCACTTCGTTGGCACCCAGAAACCGGGCGATGGGCCGGGCGAACAGCACCCCCGCCAGCAGGATGGTCCCCGAGAGGGCCAGCAGCACCGCCAGGGCCGAGCGGTAGAGGTTTTTGGCCCGGGAATAATCCTGGGCGCCCAGAGCCCGGCCGGCAGCGCTCATGGTGCCGGTGCAGAGGATCATGGTGGAACCGATGATGATCTGGAAAAAGGGGTTGGCGATGTTGACGCTGGCCATGGCGTCGGGGCCGGCATAGCGGCCCAGAAACAGCCCGTCCACCATGCCCTGGATGCCGTCCAGCACCATGGCAACCATGGCCGGGCCCACAAACTGGCCGAACAGTACCGGCAGCGGCCGGCTGACAAGGGGATTTTGTTCCATGAAAACTCCTTTCAGGCCCCCAGGCAAAGCCTGGACCAGGCTGCGCCTGGACTATCTCGCGCACCAAAGTGCCTGGCTGCTTTACGCCCGAAGCCCGCGGCCCCAGGCATAGCCCAAACTATTTCGCGCCCCGGGCGCTCTGGTTGATTTGCCTTCCGCGCCCGCGCTTCCAGGCCTCTGGCCGGGCCTGGGGTATTATAGCATAGAGGACGGGGGAGGGCAAGGAAAAACGCTGCTTTAAGACAGAAAATCATGCCCGGACAGACAAAAAACATCCGGGCCGCTTCCCCGGGAGAAAGGGCTCGGATGTTTGGGTGCCAGATAACCGTCGGCCTGGCCTGTCAGTGTGGGTATCGCATCATGGTTCAGACGCAGTTCCGGACCGCGGGCTCAGCAGGCAAAGGCAATCGGAAACCTTGGTGCGCGAAGTAGTCCAGGTTATGCCTGGGCGGGGATGGAGAGGGACAGGTTCTCAAAGACGGCGTCGGTGCCGGCGGCAAAGATGCCCATGTGGGCGCCGTCAATGGAATTGTAAACCCGGCTGCTGAGGGCCTTCACCCCGTCGATGTAGAGGATGAGGATCTCGTTCTCCGCTACCACTTTCAGATGATGGGTCACCCCCGGCTGGAGATCAAAGGTGGTGTAAACCATGGGCTCGCTGGCGGCCAGATCGGTGAGGGCGGTTCCCTCATACCGGATACACCCGTTGACCGCGTCCAGGGCCAGGCCGGTGTATGCGCTGTAATCCTCCTCCGGCTGGCCGAAGGCAAAGCCGGCGCAGCCGCTGCCCTTCATGGTCACGTCGCAGGTGAGGGTAAAGGTGGGCTTGCGCATCCCGAAATCAATCACCGCCGGCTGGTCGGTGCCCTTCAGGGTGTAGGCCTGCTCCTCCTGGGAAACTTTCCCCGCCGTGCCCACCGGCTGGACAGGCTGAGCCTCGGTGAAATAGTTCTCCAGGGTATCGGGGGCACAGATGCCCAGCCGCCCGTCCTCCTGCTGGACCAGCTGGTGGATCAGCAGGTTTCCGGCCCACTGGTACATTCCCACGTCCTGCTGCTGGAAATTCCGGCCGATCCAGCCGCAGAGATACCACTGCCCGTTCAGCTCAGCGGTCTTGGGGGCATAAAAGACAAAGTTGTTGCCGTCCAGGGTATTGTCCTCCGGCACCGTGAAGGGCCCGTCCATCGAATCACCCATGGCGTAGTAGGTGGTGCAGTCCCAGCTGTAGGTCAGATACCATTGGCCGTTGATTTCAAACAGGTCGGGGCACTCCAGCATGTACTGGGCCTGGGGTGCGAAAATGGGCCCGCAGAAGGTCCAGTCAGACAGGTCGGTGGAGGTGTATTTGACCACCACACCCCCCAGGGTGTTCTCGTGGGCGGCCACCAGCATCCAGTAGCACTGCTCCTCCTCGTTCCAGAAGACCTCCGGGTCCCGGAAATCATCGGCGGAATAGTTTTCCGGGGCATAGAAGGTGTCCTCCGGCAGCTTGGTCCAGGTGACCTTGTCGGTGCTGACCGCGTGCATCACGCACTCCTTGCCGGGGCCAAAGGGAGAGGCATTGCCCTCGTTGTGGCCGGTGTAGAAGCAGTGGTACAGCCCGTCCTGCCCCAGCAGCACCGAGCCGGTGCCCAGGGCCAGGTCGGGGGCGCCGAAGTTCCCGTAAGGAATCGCTTCCCCGTCATCCTGGTATTCATAGAGGTTTTCGGTGGTGAAGCGGTAGATGGGGTGGTAGGCCTGGCCGTTGTGGTCGGTGTCGTAGAGATAGTACAGCTCCAGCTTGCCGTCATCCACCAGGGGCATCACATCTCCCACCCAGGCCCCCTCCGAAGTGGGGTAGAGCTGGTAGGGAACCGCCTGGTAGGTCTCATCAGACGGTTCTGCCAGCTGGATGCCGCCCTGGCCGCAGGCCGTCAGGGCGACGGCTGCCGCGCAGGCAAGGGCGGCGCGTTTGACTTGATGAAACGACATGGTAAAATCCTCCTTTATACTCAATCCTGAGGGATCGCCTGCCTGATGCCGGCCGGCTCCAGCCGCATGGAAAGGCTGGTGTGAGGCAGGCTGTTCCCAAAAATGATGATTCCATTATATAATGCGCAGCTCCCGAACGCAAGACAGGCCGGCCTTTCGCCGGGATGTTGTGGTGCCCGTGCCCCTCTGGTATAATAGAAACAATCGTTTTGCAAAACAGAATTGGAATGCCGAAAGGGCAGGGAGCGCCGCTATGAAAAAAGTTGTGGTTTTGTCGGACACCCACGGACTGCTGCGTCCGCAGGTGCTGGAATATCTGGATGGGGCGGATTTGATCCTCCACGCGGGAGATATCAACACCCAGAGCATCGTGGACCAGCTGTCGGCGTATGGGCCGCTGCAGGTTGTCCGGGGCAACAATGACAAGGAGTGGGCCGCCCAGATCCCGCTCCACTGCCAGTTCACAGTGGAAGAGGTCCGCTTCTTCATGGTGCACAACAAGCGGGATGTGCCCAAAGATCTGCCCCCGGTGGACGTGATCGTCTACGGGCATTCCCACAAATATGCCCAGCAGGAAAAGGACGGGGTGCTCTGGCTCAACCCGGGCAGCTGCGGCCCCCGGCGGTTTCACCAGGAAATAACCCTGGCCGTCCTGACCATCGACGGCAGCCGGGTGGAGGTGCAGAAAATCCTGATCCCCCACCAGGCGTAACAGGGAAGAGGGCGGATGAACTTGCAGGAATAGAAACAGTCAGGAAAGGAAACCATGGAGCAACGGAAGATGCACACGCCCAGCCGGGCGGATGAAAATTTTCGCCAGCTGGCGGCGCTGTTCCCCCGCGCCGTCACCGAGACGGTGGACGCAGAGGGCCGGGTGGTCCGGGCCATCGACAAGGATGTGCTGATGGAGGAAATCGGCGGGGCGGTGGTGGAAGGCGGGGCAGAGTGCTATCAGTTCACCTGGCCGGGCAAACGGCAGGCAGCCCTGCTGGCGGGCGCCCCCGCCGCCCAGACCCTGTGCCCCTGCCGGGAGGAGAGCGTGGGCAAAGACGGCACCCCCGGCGGCTTTGACTCGGAGAACCTCTGGATCGAGGGGGACAACCTGGAGGCGCTCAAGCTGCTCCGGGAAACCCATCAGGGCAGCATCCGGATGATCTACATCGACCCGCCCTACAACACCGGCCACGACCTGCTCTATCAGGATGATTTTTCACAGAACCTGGACGCATACCTTGCCGGCGGCGGCCAGGCGGAGGACGCCGCGGGCAGCGGCCGGCTCCACGCCGGCTGGCTCAGTATGATCTATCCCCGGCTGCTGCTGGCCCGGGATCTGCTGGCCGAGGACGGGGTGATCCTGATCAGCATCGACGACCACGAGGCCGCCAACCTGAAAAAGATGGGGGACGAAGTGTTTGGGGAAGAACAGTTCCTCTGCTGCTTCAACTGGAACACCAAAAAGGCCGCCCAGGGGATGGCGACAGTCCACATGGTGGTGAGCAACCACGAATACATCCTGGCTTACTGCGGCAGGGGAAACACCTTCCGGTTCCGGGGGCTGGACCGGGATGAGAAAAACGGCTTTTCCAACCCGGACCAGGACCCCCGGGGCCCCTGGAAGCGGCAGTATCTCCAGCGGCTGGGCCAGGGGCTGCCGGTGCGGACCCTGGTGGACCCGGCCACCGGGCATGTCTTTTCCTTCGAGACCCCCTACACCCAGGACAAGCTGGACCGGTGGGTGGCGGAAAACCGGATTCTCTTCCCGGAGGACCCCGCCCGCTACCCGGCCCGGAAAGAATTCCTGGCCGAATACCCCAACCGCCAGCAGTTGGTGACCTCCCTGGGGCTTTACCCCACCAAGGCCGCCACCGAAAAGCTGTACCGCCTGTTTGATGGGGAAAAAATCTTCACCAACCCCAAGCCGGACGCCCTGATCCAGTTCCTGGTGGAGCAGGCCGCAGGGCCGGGGGATATTGTCCTGGACTTTTTCGCGGGGTCTGCCACTACCGGCCAGGCGGTGATGCAGCAGAACGCCCGGGACGGGGACGGCCGCACCTTCATCCTGGTGCAGCTGCCGGAACCCATCGACCCCAGGAGCGCAGCCGCCCGGGCGGGCTACCGCGACATCTGCGCGATCGGCCGGGAACGGCTCCGCCGGGCCGGCGCTCAGATTCGGGCAGAGCATCCCGACGCCGCCCCGGGGCTGGACCTGGGCTTCCGGGTGCTTCGGTGCAGCAGCTCCCCCCAGGGGGAGGCCCCCGTCGCAGAGGGAAAGGAGCAATGACGGGCGCCCTGTCTGGATGAAAGATATTCCAGAACAATATGAAAATATCGTTTTTCGATAAAAACATATTGCAATTCAATGCATCCTGTGGTATCATGAGGGTACAAACAAAGCAGGAGGTTTTGGATATGAACTGGAGCAGCAAAAACAGCATCCGGCTTTCCCGGCTGTGCGTGGTGTTGTTCGGGGCGGCGGCGCTGGCCATTCTGGCGTCGGCCCCCTGGCTGGTGGAGGCGTTGGTGGCCTTCAGCCCCATCCCGCTGGAAAACCGGGCGGGCAGCCTGCTGATGGTCACCCTCTATACCGGCGGGGTGCCCGCCCTGTACATCCTGTGGCAGCTGTGGCGGCTGCTGGAAAACATCCAGGGCGGCCAGGTGTTCATCCCGCAGAACGTGGGGCTGCTGCGGCGGATCAGCTGGGGCTGCGCCGTCGGGGCGGTGATCTGCCTGGCCAGCGGCCTGTATTATCTTCCCTTTCTGGTGATTGCAGCCTGCGGGGCCTTTATGGCACTGATTGTGCGGGTTGTGAAAAACGTCTTTCAGCAGGCTGTGCTGCTGCAGGAAGACGCCGACTACACCATCTGAAAGGGGGGAGCGACCGTGCCCATTGTGGTAAATCTGGATGTGATGATGGCCAAGCGCAAGATCTCTGCCGGGGATCTTGCGGCCCGCATCGGCATCACCCCCGCCAACCTGTCCATCCTCAAAAACAACAAGGCCCGGGCTGTGCGGTTTTCCACCCTGGAGGCCCTTTGCCGGGAGCTGGACTGCCAGCCCGCCGACCTTCTGGAATATGTCCCGGAAGAATGACCCGCCCTGGTGCAAAAAGGAGGTTTCTCTGATGGATGCCCGTAGGAATGCCCTGTGTCCCAACGGCGGTTTGGCGCCGGCCCCCGCCTGCACCGCCCAAACGTCCCCCGCCAAAAAAACGTTCCAGCTGGAAAAAGGGGAGCGGGCTGCCGCCCTGCTCTGCCTGCTGATGGGGGTGCTCTATGCGCGGTGGATGCTGGAGCCGCCTGCTGTTTTGTACCAGCGGGGCCAGTGGGTGCTGGCGGCGGTGCTGGGCTGCTTCTTTGTCTGCATCGAGCTGTCGGCCCGGCTGTGCCGCATTCCCTGCCGGCGGGAAAGTTGGTTTTGGGCCGCGGTGTTCCTGGCCCAGTCGGTGGGCTGCGGCCTGTTTCAAAATCAGACCCTTGTACTGTTCCCATACCTGCTTGCCCATCTGGCCGCTGCCCAGTGGGCGCTGGTGCGCTGCGGGGGCGCGGTGGCCCTGCCGGTGGGGGCCCTGCTGCCGGTGGACCTGCTCCGGGGCTGGTTTGGAATTCCCTTTTCCAACTTTCACCGGCTGTTCCAGGCCCTCTTTTGCGGGGTAGGGCACAAGCTGCCCCGGCCTAAAAGCAGAGGGATCTGGTGGGGTCTGCTGGGGGCGGTCTGCGCTCTGCCGGTGCTGGGGTGGGCCTTTGCCACCCTGGTGGCCGCGGATGCTGCCTTTCAGCAGATGGCCGGCAGCCTGGGGCGCTGGCTCACCGGATTAAGTCTGCCGGCCTTTCTGGCCGATTTCCTGGACCCCCTCTGGCTTTGCCTGGAGCTCTTTTTTGCCTGCTGGTTCTACGGCCTGTTTTATGGCTCCAAGCACCTGACAGACAAGGCCAACCAGATGACAGAGCGCCGGGTCCGGGATGCCGCCGAAAAGCTGCGGCGGGTGCCCCGTCAGACCCCCATGGTGGCGCTGGCCCTGCTCTGCGGGCTGTATCTGGTGTTCTTTTTGTCCCAGATCCACTATCTCACAGCGGGGTTTGCCGGGGTGCTGCCCCAGGCCTATACGGCGGCGGAGTACGCCCGCCGGGGCTTCTTTGAGATGCTGCAGATCGCCCTGGTGAACCTGTCGGTGCTGGCAGCGGCGGCCAAACTCTGCCGCACGCCTCTGCGCCAGAGCAGGGGACTGCGGGGGCTGGGCATCGCCCTGTGCGGGGCCAACCTGCTGTTTGCAGCCATCGCCTTTTCCAAGCTGTGGCTCTATATTTCCCGGTTTGGCCTCACCAGCCTGCGGGTGCTGGCCGGGTATGCCATCACCGTGGTGGCCCTCTGGTCGGCTTTGTCCCTTGTCAGCCTGGTGCACCCCTTTGGGGCGGTGGTCTGGGGCATCCGCCTGGCGGCGGTGCTCTTCTGCCTGCTGTGCCTGTGCAACATCGATGCCCTGGTTTCCGCGACCCAGCGCCGGGCGGAACAGGAAATTTCTGCGGCGGTGTCCTGGCAGCAAACCCCGGCAGAGGCGGACGACCTGACGTACACTGCTGCGTGACGGTGTCCGCTCACCGGCGGGGTGGATGCTTACGATTTGGAAGCGTTTTGGTGTCTGTGCACAAAAAACATGCGGTTAAACCCCGGTGAAAATCTGTGGAAAGAACAAAAATAAAGCTTTTGAAGAAAAACGCTTGCATTTGTGAGAAAATGCTGGTATAATGCAACCAACATCCAACCCGGATGCAACAACAGGACAATGGAGTCGCGGTACCGTTTGACGGTGCGCGGCTCTTTTTTGTTGTTGGATTCGGCCCACGCAAGCTACACAAAGGCGTGCAGTCCTGGAAAACAGGCGCTGCGCGCCTTTTCCGTTTCCTGCGCCTGGGGTGATGCTCCGTGTCCGCCACCTGAACCTGTATCCAGAGAAAAGAGGTAACCCTATGAAAAAGCGAAACCAACTTTTAGCTGCGGCATTGACCGGCGCTTTGAGCCTGAGCCTTCTGGCAGGGTGCAGCTCTTCGGCCCAGCAGGGCGGGGCCGCTGCATCGGGGGAAACCTCCGGCTCCTCTACAGCGGCATCGGCCGCGGCAGCCTCCGGTGAGGAGGACAACGTCATCCGCATCGGCGTCATCGGCCCCATGACCGGCGGCAACGCCATTTACGGCGAGGGCGCCCAGAACGCCGTGGATATGGCGGTGGAGGAGATCAACTCCAGCGGCGGCCCCTACACCATTGAGATCGTCAACGGCGGAGAGCTGGCCGACGACGCCCAGGATGCCCGCCAGGCCATGAACGCCTACAACCTGGTGATGGCCGATGATCCCGAGGCGCTGGTGGGCAGCTTCTTCTCCAGCGTCACCCTTCCCATTGCCCAGCAGGCATCGGTGGACAACATGCTGCTGGTGGCCACCGGCGCTACCAATGTGGACGTAACGGTGGACCGGCCCACGGTGTTCCGTGACTGCTTCATCGATCCCTACCAGGGCAAGATGGCCGCCATGTTCGTCCAGAGCGAGGGCTACACCAAGGTGGCCGTCCTCTACGCCAACGACGATGACTACTCCAACGGCCTGAAGGACGCCTTCATCGAGAACTGTGAGGCCAACGGCATCGAAGTGGTCTATGAAGGCCAGTGCACCACCGCCGACACCGACTTCACCAGCCAGGTCTCCCAGGTGGTTGCCTCGGGCGCCGAGTTCCTGTATTATCCCTGCTTCCAGGATACCGTCCCTCTGCTGGTGAGTCAGGCCCGTTCCGCCGGCTTTACCGGCGCCATCATGGGCGGCGATGGCTGGGACAGCTCGGACACCACCGGCCTGGAATCCCAGTTTGAGAACTGCTACTTCACCAACCACTACTCCAGCGAAGACACCTCGGACGCTGTGGTCAACTTCGTCACCAAAGACACCGACACCTACGGCACCGAGAGCCTGAACGCCTGCGCCTCCCTGTACTATGACGCCATCTACATGATTTACCAGGCAGCCCAGGAGGGCGGCGGCACCGATACAGCCAGCCTGGTCAAGGGGATGACCGGCATGACCTTCACCGGCGTGGGCGGCACCTTCACCCTGGATGGCAACGGCGACCCTGAAAAGCAGATCGTCTTCAACACCTTTGTGGACGGCCAGGTCCAGTGGTTCGAGACCCTGGGCCCCGACGGCGAAGTGGTTGCCGTCCGTGAGTAACCCCTTCTTTGGCCCGGCAGGGAAGCCCGCCGGATCAAAGTTCAAATAAATCCCGACTGCTTGCTTTTTCCTCAGAAGGGCGGCATGCGGCCGGCGGGTTGCCGGCTGCATGCCGCCCTTTGTTTGTTGATCCCATCACCGAAAGGAGAATGGAGCATGACCTTCTCGCTCTTTTTTCAGTCCCTGATCAACGGGCTGAACCTGGGCGCCATCTATGCCCTGATCGCCCTGGGCTACACCATGGTCTACGGCATCATCCGGATGATCAATTTCGCCCACGGCGACTTCATCATGATCGGCGCCTACACCCTCTTTTACACCATCCCCATGATGGTCAGCGCCGGCATGCCGGCCTGGCTGGCGGTTGTTGTGGCTGTGGTGGTCTGCGGGATGGTGGGCATCCTGGTGGAGACCTTTGCCTACCGCCCGGTGCGCAAGGCCGGCCCCATGTCAGCCCTGATCACCGCCCTGGCCATGAGCATTTTTCTTCAGAACCTGGCCATGGTGCTGTTCGGCTCCCGGCCCCACAACGTCTCCACCATTTTCTCCCTTCCTTCGGTGTCGGTGGCAGGGGTCACCGTCTCCCTGAACGTGGTGCTGACCATCGCCATCGGCCTGGTGATCATGCTGGGGCTGCAGCTGTTTGTAAAGAAGACCCCCCTGGGCAAGGCCATGCGGGCGGTGCCCCAGGACCGGGACGCCTCCACCCTGATGGGCATCAACGTCAACCGGATCATCACCGTGACCTTTGCCATCGGCTCGGCGCTGGCAGCGGTGGCAGCCCTGATGTACTGCACCACCTATCCCCGGGTTACCAACGATATGGGCACCACCATGGGCATGAAAGCCTTCATTGCTGCGGTGCTGGGAGGCATCGGCGTGATCCCCGGGGCCATGCTGGGGGGCGTACTCATCGGCCTGATCGAAGTTTTTGTCCGCCTGTTTGCCCCCGGCTGGTATGAGGCGGTGACCTACGGCACCCTGATTGTGATCCTGCTGGTCAAGCCCTCGGGCATTCTGGGCCGCAGCACCGGCGAGAAAGTGTAAGGGAGGGCAGATTCCATGACAAAAGCAATCAAATGGAGTTACCTGCTGAACCTGGTGGGAGTTGCGGCGGTGTTCGCCATCCTCAGCGCCCTGTTTGCATTCAACGGGTTCGGCGATTCCACCACCTATGTGGAGGGCGTGTGCACCACCGCCTGCTACACCATCATCATGGTGGCGTCCCTGAACCTGGTGGTGGGCTTCATGGGAGAGTTCTCCCTGGGCCACGCCGGCTTTGTGTCGGTGGGCGCCTACGTGTCGGCCATCACCTCCAGCGCCCTGGCGGGCAAAGGCCTGTCGGATTTGGCCCTGCTGCTGGTGGCGGTGCTGGCCGGCGGCATTGCAGCCGGCATCGCCGGCGTGCTGGTGGGCATCCCGGCCCTGCGGCTGCGGGGGGACTACCTGGCCATTGTCACCATGGCCTTCGCCGAGATCATCCGGGTGGTGTTCTGCAACCTGGAAATCACCGGCGGCGGCCGCACCATGAGCGGCATTTTGCGGCTGTCCAGCTTTGGCCGCACCTTCTGGATCATGGTGGTCTGCGTCACCGTTATGTTCCTGTTCGTACGCAGCCGGTTTGGCCGCACCGTCCAGGCCATCCGGGAAGACTACATCGCCGCCGAGGCTGCCGGCATCAACGTTACCTTTTATAAGGTGCTGACCTTTGCGGTCTCCTCCTTCTTCGCCGGCATCGGCGGCGGGGTCTACGCCCACTACATGACCGCCATGATCCCCACCAACTTCGACTTCAACTACTCCGCTGAGCTGCTCAGTGAGGTCATCATCGGCGGCACAGGCTCCCTGACCGGCTCCATCATCGGCGCGGCCTTCCTGTCCGCCCTGCCTGAGCTGATGCGCCAGTTCTCCAAATACCGGATGCTGGCCTACTCGGTGGTGCTGGTTCTGGTCATGCTGTTCCGCCCCGGCGGAATCTTCGGCCGGTGGGAATTCTCCCTCACCCGGCTGCTGCACAAGCTGACCCGCCGGAAGGAGAACGCAGCCACAGCCGACCCGACGGACGGCCCGGCCGCGCCGCTGGCACAGAAAGGGGAGTGAACACCATGGCGGAAAAGACCATCCAGACCAAAACCCCCATTTTGAGAGCGCAGAACCTGGGCATCCAGTTCGGCGGCCTGAAAGCCGTGGACAGCTTCAGCATCGAGATCGGCGAGTCCGAGCTGGTGGGGCTGATCGGCCCCAACGGCGCCGGCAAAACAACCGTCTTCAACCTGATCACCGGCGTCTACAAACCCACCGAAGGCTCCTTCTACCTGTGCGGCCAGCGGATGAACGGCAAAAAGACCCATCAGATCGTCCGGGCCGGCATCGCCCGCACCTTCCAGAACATCCGCCTGTTCAAAAAGATGACGGTCATCGACAACGTCAAGGCCGCCATGCTGGAGCACCTGACCTACGGTCTGCCCCAGGCCATTTTCCGCACCCCCAGGTTCTGGAGCGAGGAGGCTGAGATCACCCGCCGGGCCAAAGAGCTGCTGGCGGTGGTCCACCTTTCGGGCAAAGAAAACCTAGAGGCAGACAATCTGCCCTACGGCCAGCAGCGCCGGCTGGAAATTGCCCGGGCCCTGGCCACCGACATGAAGCTGCTGCTGTTGGACGAACCCGCCGCCGGCATGAACCCCACCGAAACCGAGGAGCTGCTGGAAATCATCGATTACATACGGGACACCTTCAAGGTGTCGGTGCTGCTGATCGAGCACGACATGAGCCTGGTGATGAAAATCTGCGAGCGGATTCAGGTGCTGGACTTTGGCTCCACCATCGCATCCGGGACCCCGGCCGAAGTGGCCAACAACCCCAAAGTCATTGAGGCCTACCTGGGCAAACCGAGAAAGGAGAGGGGGCCGGATGCTTGAAGTAAAGGACCTGAAGGTGAATTACGGCGCTGTCCAGGCGCTGGACGGCATTTCCCTGACGGTGAAGGACGGGGAGATCGTCTCTCTGATCGGCGCCAACGGCGCGGGCAAAACCACCACCCTGCGGACCATCACCGGCCTGGAAAAGGCATCGGCCGGCAGCATCATTTTTGACGGCCACGACCTGCGCACCACCGAGCCCTGCAAAATTGTCAACCTGAAGCTGGCCCATGTGCCGGAGGGCCGCCACATTTTCCCCGAGATGACGGTGGAGGAAAACCTGGAGATGGGGGCCTACGCCGACCCCTCGGACACCGCCGGCACCATGGCCAAAATTTATGAGCGGTTTCCACGCCTGCGGGAGCGCCGCCGCCAGCTGGCCGGCACCCTTTCGGGCGGCGAGCAGCAGATGCTGGCGGTGGGCCGGGCCCTGATGTCCAGGCCCAAAATGATCCTGATGGATGAGCCCTCCATGGGTCTGTCGCCCCTGCTGGTCCAGGAGATTTTTGACATCATCCAGGAGGTCAACCGCCAGGGCATCACCATCCTGCTGGTGGAGCAGAACGCCCAAATGGCCCTGTCCATCTCCCACCGGGCCTATGTGCTGGAGACAGGGCATATCACCATTGAAGGGGACGCCAAAGCCCTTTTGAAGGATGAGCGGGTCAAGAAGGCCTATCTGGGCCAGTGACAAAGGAGGGAACAGGATGAGCCAGGATTACTTTGCCATCGCCATCACCCGCACCTGCGGCAGCGGAGGGGGCAGCTATGTGGGCCGCAAACTCGCCGCCGACTACGGCATCGACTTCTATGACCGCAAGCTGCTGCGCCTTGCCAGCGAGGACAGCGGCATCAACGAGACCATTTTTGCCCAGGCGGATGAGGACACCCGCAAGCGGCTGCTGTATAAAGTGTCCCGGGCCGTCTATGACGGGGTAGACATCCCACCCGAGAGCGGGAACTTCCTGACCGACCGGGCCCTCTTTGCCCACCAGGCCAAGGTGCTGCGGAAGCTGCTGGAGCAGGAGAGCTACATCTGCGTGGGCCGGGCGGCGGACTTTGTGCTCCAGGATCAGCCACGGGTGGTGTCGGTGTTTCTGGATGCCCCTTACGCCTGGCGGATTCAGCGGGAGGTGACCCGTCAGGGCATCTCGGAGGCCGAGGCCAGGCGCTATGTGGACCGGCTGGACAAATACCGCAACAGCTATTACAGCTACCACACCGGCAAGCGGTGGAAGGACCTGTCCAACTACGACCTATGCCTGGATACATCAGCCCTGGGGCTGGACAACTGCGTGGCCCTGATCGAAGAATACGTCGCCCTGCGGTTCGGCGTGGCAAAGCCCGCCGGCGGGGCATCCAAATAAAACGAGATGAGGTGAGGACCCATGCTGCGCAAAGGGCTTATCTGTTATGGCGGCGTGTATGACGCCGCCGTGGGCGCCAACGGCAAAGTGTACCAGCGCCAGGCTGCTGGCCCGGGTGGAAGGCACCATCCGCTTTTACCACCGCAGCATCAAGACCCTGAACCTGATCCCGGCGCGGTGGCGGCACAGAGAGCCGGGCGCCGGGGCACATGCTGATCACCGATGTAAAAAATGAAGTGTTGAAATGGTAAAAGGAGGGGCATTGTCATGCCGCACATTGATTTGAATTGTGACCTGGGGGAAAGCTTTGGAGCCTACACCAGTGGCAGGGATGAGGAGGTGCTGCCCTACATCACCTCTGCCAACATCGCCTGCGGCTACCATGCAGGGGACCCCACCGTCATGCACCGCACCGTATCCCTGTGCAAGCAGTATGGGGTCAAGGTGGGGGCCCACCCCGGCCTGCCCGACCTGATGGGCTTTGGCCGGCGGAATTTGTCCATTTCCCCCGAGGAGGCCGCCGACTGCGTGACCTACCAGATCGGGGCCCTGAAGGCCTTCTGCGACGCGGTGGATGTGCCGCTGCACCATGTGAAGCCCCACGGCGCCCTGTATAACATGGCGTCCCGGGACAGGGCCCTGGCCGACGCCATCTGCGCCGCCATCCAGAAAGCCGCGCCGGAAGCGGTCCTGCTGGCCCTCTCAGGCAGCCGGATGGTGGAGGCCGCCCAGGTCATCGGCCTGCCGGTGGCCAGCGAGGTGTTTGCCGACCGGGGCTATGCCCCCGACGTCACCCTGGTGCCCAGCGGCACCCCCGGCGCCGTCATTGAAGATGAGGACTAGGCCATTGCCCGGGTTCTGCGGATGGCCACTCAGGGCAGCGTCTTTGCCAATGACGGCACCCCGGTGGAGCTGCAGGCCGATTCGGTCTGCGTCCACGGAGATGGCCCCCAGGCCCTGGCCTTTGTGCAGAAACTCCACGCCGCCCTGCCGGCCGCCGGCGTGGAACTGAAAGCCTTCTGATCGCAGGCCCTTTTCTGATCCTCCCCTGGATCTGTGGATACAGCAAAGCCTCCCGCAGCAGATATGGTTCTGCCGCGGGAGGCCTTGTTTTATGTATGAGCGTTTCAGACGGAGTCGTGTTTCTGGTAGCGCTGCAGCGCCTGGTTCAGCTGGGCGGTATCCATTTTAAGGACGAACCGGTCACCAAACCACATCAAACCCAGCCCCAGTTCCAGACCGAAGATCAGCAGCAAGCCGCCCCAGACTGGCACCCCCTGAAACCAGCCGAATAGCAAAGCCCCGCCCACAAAACAGAGATTGGCCACGGCCAGCCAGAGCAGAGAACGCTCTTTGGTGCAGGGGGCGTTTTCGGGGAAGAGGACGGTTTCCACCATGGCAAACACCAGAGACACCAGCCAGATGGTGGCCAGATTGGCGATGGCGACCTGACGGCTGCCCTGGAGCAGGTTGCAGATGATCTTGAAAAAGACGGCGGCTAAGGTGTAAAGGGCCATGTGCATCTTCATCTGCATGGACCACCGGTAGAGCTTGAGATAGGTTTTCATATAGAGTCTCCTCCTTCCAGTTTGGCCCGCAGCAGGGGAGCATACCGGCGCGAAATCAGGATTTTTTCCCCGGTGGGCAGCAGGGCCTCGATCCGCCCGCCCGGGCGGCTGGCCAGCTGCTGCACAGCGTTCAGGTTGACCACCATGGACTTTGCACACCGAAACAGCCTTGCGCCGCCCCAGCGGAGTTCCAGGGCGGTCAGGCTGAAGGGTGCCCGGTAGATGGCGTCGGCAGTGTAGACAAAGACCTTGTCGTCCACAGTTTCCGCCCACAGAACCCTCTGGGGCAGGACGGATACGGTCTTCTGATGGTCATCCATCAGCCACAGCCGGTCGGAATTGCTTTGCAGCAGAGCCACAATCTGCTGGATTTCGGGGCTGTCCTCGGGGCCCTGGACAAGGACCTGCACCGGCCCGGGCCGATGCACAATCTGCAGTTCCATGATCCTCACCTCCCTGCAGCTTCATGATAACAGTCGGAGAGGGGAATTGCAAGATTCCTTCCCCCAAGCGGCATTTTGAAAGGGGCAGGATGCACAGCGCCCCGGCTTTTTTGAAAAGCCGATTCGATGGGGGCCTGCGCCAGGCAAAACCATAGCGGTGGGAAAACCTCCTTTTCTGTGCTATAATAAGAAAAAGTTCTTTGGGACAGGAGGCAGGCCCATGCTGCGGCAGATTCAGTATTTTCAGGCTGTGGTGCGGAACAACAGCTTTTCCCGGGCGGCGGAGGAGTGCCACATCTCCCAGTCCGCCATCTCCCAGCAGATCCAGGCTCTGGAACGGGAGCTGGGGTTTCTTCTGCTGGAACGGAAACACCGCACATTCACCCTCACCCCGGCGGGGGCCTATTTCTATCAAAAGAGCCTGATCCTGATGGCGGACTATGAGAGGATCTGCCGGGAGGCGGCCCGGATCTCCCACGGCAAAAACGCAGCCCTCCGGGTGGGCTGCCTGCGGAGTTACGGCGGCCGGGAATTTTACAGGGCCGTCCAGCAGTTCTCCCAGCAATACCCGGAGGTAAGCCTGGAAATCCGCCAGGGGAACCACGAGGAGCTCTATCGAATGCTTTCAGGAAGAACAGGTGGATCTCGCCCTGAACGATCAGCGCCGGGCCTTCTCGGATGCCTTTGTGAACCTGATCCTGACTACAGCGGCCAGCGCTGTAGAGCTGTCCGCCCGCAGCCCCCTGGCCGGGCTGCAGCAGATCGAGCCGGGAGAGCTGAAAAACCTGCCCTGCATCCTGGTGACATCCAAGGAGCAGCAGGAGACCGAAGCGGACTATTATCGGGACATTGTGGGTTTCCCGGGGGAGTTTCTCTGCGCCGAAACCCTGGAAGCGGCCCAGCTGCTGGCAGTCAGCGGCCAGGGCTTTCTGCCGGTGGAGGGAAACAGCGGGGCGGACAGCCCGGACGGCGGCCTGGTCCGCCTTCCCCTGGTGCGGGGTGGGGAACCCATCACCCGCAACTACTGCGCTTTCTGGAAAAAGGACAACTCCGGCTATTATGTGGAGACGTTTGCCGAAATGCTCAAACAGCAATACAAGACCGGCGGGTGATCAGAGCCGGCACCCCGGGAGCGTTCTGAATCCTGGAAATGGTCGCTTTCATGGCTTCAAAATGGCGCGCAAAACCGGCTGCCTTTGAGCGGAGAACGTTTAAAGGGCAGCCGGTTGCTTGTTATATGCGAATCTC
The DNA here is from genome assembly GCA_944386015.1 of uncultured Faecalibacterium sp. Taxonomy (GTDB): domain Bacteria; phylum Bacillota; class Clostridia; order Oscillospirales; family Ruminococcaceae; genus Faecalibacterium. The sequence goes on along the minus strand of CALWZK010000036.1, from coordinate 2,987 downwards.
AGTGATCCTCTTGTCTGCAGCCGTTTTTCCGGGAAGCAAAACACAAGAGCCCGTGTTCATTTGAAGGCAGCCGTGACGATGAAAGCCAGCGGAATCTGTATCACGGTCATTGGTTCTGCCGGAAAATTCGGCAAATTTCGATTGCATCTCTCCCCGGCTGAAATACCGGCAAAACGCAGACAACAGGAGGATTTTGATCACGAAATCGGCATCTCTCCCGCAAACTGAAACCAGCCGCCGACATACTGCATGGCACAGGTGCCGTGGTATTTTGACACAATGGCTTTCACGTTGGGCAGGCCGAAGCCGTGGAGCCTGGGATCAGGTTTGGTGGTGGGAATGTGGCCGTCCTGGATGGCCACCGGCAGGGAAGTGTTCCGGACCGAAAAGAAGAAATCATCCTCTTTCAGTGCCCGCACCTCGATGGCCCGGAGCCCGGGGCACTTCTCACAGGCCTCGATGGCGTTGTCCAGCAGATTGGCCAGCAGGACCGTCAGGTCGGCCTGGTCAAAGGGAAGGGCGGACAGGTCGTTGACCGCAAAGCGGATCTCGATGCCCTTGGCCTCTGCCGCGCAGGCTCTGGTGTTGAACAGGGCGTTCAGAATCGGGTGGTGACAGTCCACCAGGACCAGCCGGTCCGACTGGCGGCCCGACACAGACTCCAGATACTTCCGGGCGGCGTCGTATTCCTGGTTCTGCAGCAGCTGCCCCAGCACCTCCAGCTGGGCCTGGAAATCATGGGTGGCCTTTCGCTGGGCCTCATAGAGCCCCCGGGCCGACTCCATGTTGGCGGCCTGCATCTGCAGCTGCTGGCCCAGGGCTACCAGTTTTTTCTGGCTCTGGGCAGCCTGCTCCATCTGGTGCAGCAGATAAAAGACGGCGGCGTTGGCCAGCAGCAAAGCCACGCAGCAGGCCAGCACAAACCACTGGCTCACTTCCATGCCGTTGAGCAGCTGCAGAAAAGCCGCCAGGGACATCAGGGAGGCCGCCGGAAAGACAAAGTAAAGAATCAACTGCCGGGGGTGCAGGGCTTGACCCCTGCGCCGGTAAAACTTCCGAAAGGCGAGGGTAAGGCACCATTCGGAACCAAAGCACACCGCAGCAGCAAGAATATAATAGCCCGCATAGCGAAATTCCCGGAATTCCTGATAGGAGATCCCCAGCAAAAAGGCAGGCAGGGTTGTCAGAATGATGGAATAAAGGTAGTGCATCAGATACCAAAGCACCACAAAAAACAGCCGGTAAAGAGGTGTCGGCTCCTTGTACAAGGCAGAACAGAATAGATAGAATAGTGCGATAATAACCACCATTTTCCAGGTAAAGGAAGGACCTACCAGGTATAAATAGCTGTTGCTCCATAAAAAGGCCAGCAGAGCAAAGAGTGCAGCGATGACTCCATAGGTTTTTCCATGGATGCGCCGGGTGCCGAAAACATCCATAAACAGCAGGAGAAGGGCAATCTCCATAGCGGTAAAAACCACCGAAAAGAAAAGGGTAGCCGGCACTTCCAGCGAACTCAGAAAAGTCTCCATGTAGTCTGTCCTTTCCACAGCAGGTACCGCTGTTTGAGCCGGGCGTAGTATTTCTCGCTGACCGGCAGCCGCGTGCCGTTCTGCAGTTCCACGGCATCCGACTGAAACCGCCGGATGTAGGCCATGTTCACCAGGTAGCTGCGCTGCACCCGCAGAAAACCCACGTCCTCCAGCTCCTTGGCAAGATCGGTCATACTGACGTAAAATCTGCATTCTTTCTGGTCATCCCCGGCCAGATGGGCAGTGGCCGTCCGCTGGTCGGATTGAAAATAGAGGATTTCCCGGAGGGGCAGCTCCACCATCTCGCCGTCGGCGCGGACGGTGATGGACTGCCTCCGGGAGAGCAGCTCCTGGACCGCAAGGTCAAAACAGGGCACCAGCTTTTCCTCCAGGGTGGGTTTTAGCAGGTAGCGGAAGGCCTGCACTTCGTACCCCTCGGGGGCGTACTGGACAAAGTTTGTCACAAACACGATGACGGCGTCGGGCCGGGCAGCCCGGAGCCGCCGGGCCAGGGTCAGCCCGTCCGTTCCCTTCATGTCGATGTCCAGAAAAGCCAGGTCGAAACAGGACAGGTCGCCCAGCTCTTCCGGCCGGCTGGCGGCTGTCAGCTGGGCCCGGATGTCCCGGCAGGGTTCCGCTAACAGAGCAGCAACCCGGTCCAGGTCTTCCTGGCTGTCATCACAAACCAATACCTTCATCTGCATCCCTCCTCGGTGAGATAATTGATTCATTGTATCAAAATGCGGAGTATCTTTCCACGAAAATGCAGCGAACCCGGGATCTTCTGTCGTGAAAACGGGTGCCCGGCCCGAAGAAAAAAGAAAATCACGCAAAAAGGGCAAAACAAGGGACAACAGGCTTTGGCTGCCAGTTTTCCCTTGTTCACTGCAAAAAATTTGAAAATAGCCCTCCGGTGTGATTGAATGATGGCAGCCCTTGGGCTCTGCGGGTGTGCCGGGAGATGCAGCGGTGAGGTGAAAAGATGGTTCCCATGCGGACGTTTTGCTGTATTTCACCGCCTTGCCGCTGTCAAAAACCTCAAATCCCGGAAAACTGTGGTAGTCCAAGAGTGAGAGCAGAAGCCGCAGGCCTCCTCTGGGCATGGAGCAGACCTGCTGCCTCTGGCCGGGATTTTTCCCTGTTGCCCGGACTGTGGCAGCGGAGCAGCCCCTTTCCCCACAGGAGCCGGGGCTTTTGCTTGCAGGAAATTTGATCTGTTTCGTGACGGGGAAGAGGAGACTGCGCCCCGCAAGAGCGGAACAGTCCAGGATAAAAAGGAAGAACCAGAATGCAATCGGGATCCAAGAAGGCGTCGTTCCTGGCAGTCAAACGGCCGGAACGAATGCCCGGCGATTGCCTGTAAAAACAGCGGCCCTGCCGAAGTGAACCGCTCCAGTAAAAGTAGACAATGAAAAAAGAAGGCCTCCTGTGGTAGAATAAAACTACTACAGGAGG
>CALWZK010000035.1 GCA_944386015.1 uncultured Faecalibacterium sp. | reverse complement strand
CCCTGTGCAATACAGGATTCAGACCGTTCACGTTGCTTGATGTTAAATTTTGTCTAACTTTTGGGGGTCATTTCATTTGGGGCGCGGGCCTTTTGTTTGGTTTCAGCGGCGGTTGGACAGTTTGCCCAGCAGGGTGATGACCAGGATGATGGCCGCAATCACAATGAAGATGCCCACCATGCCGATCAGCATCATCGGCAGCGTCTGGGACAGGGAAGCGATGTTCATATTCTTAACCCTCCTTGGATTAAACGCCCATCAGGGCCAGCAGCAGGCCGCCGGCGAGGACCGAGGCGATCTGGCCCGAGACGTTGACGCTGATGGAGTACATCAGCAGGAAGTTCTGGTTGTCCTCGGCCAGGCCCATCTGGTTGACCACGCGGCCGCTCATGGGGAAGGCCGAGATGCCGGCGGCACCGATCATGGGGTTGACCTTCTTGCCCTCGGGCAGGAAGAGGTTCAGCACCTTGGCGAAGATGACGCCGCCGGCGGTGTCGAACACAAAGGCGAACAGGCCCAGGGCCAGGATCAGCAGGGTGTCGGGCCGGACAAACTTGTCGGCGGTCATCTGGCTGGCCACCGTCATGCCCAGTAGGATGGTGATCAGGTTGGCCAGGGCGTTCTGGGCGGTCTCGCTGAGGGCGTTCAGCACGCCGCACTCACGCAGCAGGTTGCCGAACATCAGGAAACCCACCAGGGCCACGCTGGCAGGGGCCACCAGGCCCGCCAGGATGGTGACCACAATGGGGAAGAGGATGCGGGTGGTCTGGGTGACGCTGCCCTTCTGGTAGGACATCCGGATCAGACGCTCCTTTTTGGTGGTGAGGAGCCGGATCACCGGGGGCTGGACGATGGGCACCAGGGCCATGTAGCTGTAGGCAGCCACCATGATGGGGCCCAGATAATCCGACATCAGGGTGTTGGCCACGAAGATGGAGGTGGGGCCGTCGGCGGCGCCGATGATGGCGATGGAAGCAGCGTCCTTCAGGGGGAAGAACAGGCCCGCCACGCACAGGGTGAAGAAGATGCCGAACTGGGCGGCTGCACCGAACAGCATCAGCCAGGGCTTTTCCAGCAGGGGGCCAAAGTCGATCATGGCGCCGATGCCGATGAACAGCAGCAGAGGGAACAGCTCGTTGGACATGCCGGCCTCAAACAGCACCGACAGGGGGCCCTCGGTGTCCCCCTGGGTGATGGCGCCCGACAGGGGCAGGTTGACCAGCACAGTGCCGAAGCCCATAGGCAGCAGCAGGCTGGGCTCCATCTTTTTGGCGATGGCCAGGTAGATCAGCAGGCCGCCCACGGCCCACATCACCACCATCTGCCAGGTGATGTTCCCGAAGTTCGAGAACAAATCTAAGAATTGTTCGAGAAAATTCATGATTTCCCAATAACCTCCTTCACGGTTTTGAACGGACTGCGGCGGGGATGGGGGCGGACAGGCCGCCTTACCGCATCGAAACAAGGCCTGTGGGCTCTGCAGGGGACCCAAAACCCCTCGCCCAACCACCGGTTGCCGCTGCATTTATTATAAGGGAACAAAGAAAAAAAGACAAGACCAAACAAAATTTTGAGGTATTTCGGGCCCGGGGCGAAAAAAGCAGAAATTACCCGTTGACAAAATCTGCCGCCGGTGATAAAATAAGCAAGCAATCCGGCCCCGGCTGGTACACAGCAAAGCGTGAAAAAAGAAAGTTGAAAAAACTTCTTGACAAAGCGCCGCGGCTGTGGTAAAATAAACAAGTCGGCTGGCAAGACAAACGCCGGATGACAAAAGTAAATATGGGCGTGTTCCCGAGTGGCCAATGGGGACAGACTGTAAATCTGCTGCTTAATGCTTCGGTGGTTCGAATCCACCCGCGCCCACCAAATCAGAAAAGTCCGAACCTTTTTCCTGTGGGAGAAGGGTTCGGACTTTTCGTTTTCCTGGGCGAACTGAATCAGGGCAGCTTTTCAAAACCGTAAAGCTCACGGTTTCATCGGGGCAGAACCCGGCAGTAAATAGTTATTGCCAATAATCATATTTAAGAATTACTTCTAATGGAAAATGGGCTAATGGTTTGTCTTGGTCATTGTACCTCCTTGTCCTTTGAGTAGCTCCTCCTTGGAGCTATGTAGACAAAGACGGCGCAGCCGGGAATCACGCGGAGCGTGCAGAGCAGGGTTTGGGGAAGGCACTCCCCAACAAGTACGACCGGAGCGTGCGGCGCAATTTCAATTTGTGAAATTGTGGCCACGGGTCGATACTTGCTTTCTGCTTTTTCCCTAAGTTTTAAAAATCCAGATTCAAAAGCGGATGCAGGTTTTCAAAGTCGGGCATGGAAGTGTGAATGTGGATGGAAGTGTCGGTGGTTGTTCGCCGTTCACCCCGGATCAAGTTACTGCCCCTGTTTTGCAGCGGCGTTGTCAGGCTCGCCCGCATTTCTGCGAGGTCATGGCGCTGTATCCAGTCCGGACGGCTGATGCGGTTGTCAAGGTGCGTATGAAGAATTGCAGGCCGCTGATCGTCAGCGGCTACAAGTCTTTCACAAAAATAAAAATCCACCTCGCAAGGGGCCAAAAGATTTTGTCGTGGGTGGATGGCGGCAAAATAGCTTGGTGAAGCTGCGGAGCGGACAACAAAGTTATGTAGTAGCTTTCACTGAGTAAAGCAACTTTGTTAAGGAACAGGGTATCACTCAAAATTGCAAATGTCAACGATATGTCGAACGATTTTGAAAATCCTACAAGAATAGATTTAATCCATTGGACAGAATAGAAACTTTGGGCTTCCATTGGTGAACGCATAACAGCTTTCAGGTATTTACCGAATCAAGATTCGGCGATAAGATCTATCTTTAAGAACTTGAGAAGTTTTCTCTGCTGTGTTATAGTATATTTGACCATAATAAGATTCCATGAACGCAGAATTTTAAGCAGAACGGCAAGAAGCGGTTCAAGGAGATGCGGCAATGAGTTACAAAGATGAATGGCTTGTAATCGAGGCTAACGATGACATCGATGAGATGGAGCACCGTGAACCCAGCGAGGAATTTTTGTTCTACCGTGCCGTGGCCAACGGCGATGTGGATGCTGTCCGCAAAAATTGCGAGCAGGGCCGTTTTATGGATACAGAAGGGGTTGGCGTTTTGTCCAGGGACCCCATTACCAACCTGAAATATCATTTCGTGGTCACCACAGCCATGGTGACGCGGATGTGCCGCCAGCACGGCATGGAGCTGGAACAGGCATTCCGGCTGAGCGATTTTTATATCCAGAAGCTGGACGATATCCATACTGCAGACGAGATCAAGCGTCTGCACGACGAGATGGTGATGGATTACGCAGAAAAGATGCGCCGTTACCACCACAGCAACACCAACTCCAAGCACATCAATGCCTGCAAGGAATATATCTACGCCCATATCAAGGAGCGGATCACCATTGAGGATCTGGCGGACGCGCTTGGGGTGTCTGCCAGCTATCTGTCCCGGCTGTTCAAAAAAGAGACCGGGGTTTCGGTCAGCGCCTACATCCGCAACCGCAAAATTGATATGGCCAAAAACCTGCTGCGGTTCAGCAACGACTCGATGATCGACATCGCAAACCGTCTTTCTTTTTCCTCCCAGAGCCACTTTATTCAACAATTCCGGGAGGTGGTGGGGATGACTCCCAAAAAATACCGGGACACCTACTATATGGTGGAGTGGGGCAGCGAGTCTCCCCTCACAGATCGCGCCGGGAACAGCGCCGGTCTGACCACCTGATCTGAAAACAAAAGCACCGCCGGGTGCTGCTTTCTCCCCAGAAGCAGCATCCGGCGGTCTTTTTTGTGGATTACATGGTAAGGGTGATTTCGTTTTCGTCCTTGAGGGCGGAAGCAGGAATATAGTTGTCCGGCATGGCCTGGCCGTTGAGGGTCAGGCTGCGGCAGCCGGATTCATGATGATCGGGGTTCTCCACCCGGATGTGAAGCCGATGGCCACGGAAGTCTTTTTCCATGGTGAAAGCGTCCCACTCTTTGGGAATGGCGGGGGCCAGGCGCAGGCCGTCCAGATCAGGCCGCAGGCCCAGAATGCCTTCCACACAGCCCACCATCACGGTGGAAGCCGTACCGGTGAGCCAGTGAACCTGGGACCGGCCAAAGTGCTTGCTGGCGGGCCCTTCGGTGAACTGCCCGTAGCAGTAGGGTTCCAGATGGCGGATCTCGGCCCGGTCGTTCTGGGCGGCAGGGGCATTCTCGGTGAAGTATCCGAAAGCCCGCTGCCCGTGACCGCACAGGGCCTCGGCCAGAATCAGCCAGCCCTGGGATTGGGAGAAGATGCCGGCGTTTTCCTTGGTGCCGGGGTTGTAGATGACAGCCAGGGCGCCGTCAAAGGCGTGGGCATGGTAGGGCGGGTCCATCAGAACGGCGCCGTATGCAGTGTTCAGCCGCTGGCTGACCCCTTCCATGATGGTGTCGGCCTGGTGGGAATCCGCCAGACCGCTGATGACGGCCCAGCTCTGGGGGTTCAGCCAGAAGTTGGCCTCGGGTGCGGCAGCTTCGCCGATCCGCTCGCCGGCCTCGGTGAAGCCCCGGATGAACCGGTCGCCGTCCCAGCACAGCTCCTGGATGCGGCTCTGATACTCGGTCAGCTTTTCATCCAGCCAGCGGACGTCCTGGTCTGCGCCGCGATGTGCGGCGAACTGCCGCAGAATCCGCATGGCGTAATAGAACTGGAAGGCCACAAAGGCCGACTCGCCGTTGGCGCCCAGCCGCAGGCAGTCGTTCCAGTCGGCATACAGGCCGGCGGGCAGGCCGTGGGGGCCCAGATGGTTCAGAGAAAACTCCACCGCCCGCTTGAGGTGCTCGTAGACAGTCCCTTGATCCTTGTTGGCGAAGGGGATCACCTCGTCCAGGAAGGCGAGATTGCCGCTCTCAGCCACATATTTGTAGACGGTGGGGAAGAGCCACAGAGCATCATCGGCCCGGTAGGCGGGATGACCGGTTTCCTTCACATAGGAGGGATCGTCGGGGGTGTCCTCATGGCCGGGGTTGTGGGTGAACTTGACCAGGGGCAGGCCGCCGCCATTGTCCACCTGGGCCGACAGCATGAAGCGAATCTTCTCACAGGCCATTTCCGGCTCCAGATGGATGATGCCCTGAATGTCCTGCACCGTGTCGCGGTAGCCGTAGCCGTTCCGCAGGCCGCAGTAAATCAGGGAGGCAGCCCGGGACCAGATAAAGGTGATGAAGCAGTTATAGGCGTTCCAGGTGTTCAGCATGGTGTTGAAGGCGGGGTCAGGGGTCTCCACCTGCAGGTGGCTGAACCGGCTGTACCATTCCGCCTTGAGGGCGTCCACTTCCTGCTGCACCTGAGCGGCGGGGTCGGTATAGCCCGCCAGGATGGCAGCAGCCTGGGCCGAGGGTTTCATGCCGGTTGCAAACAGGATGGTTTTGCTCTCGCCGGGAGCCAGCTTCACCTTGCAGGAGAGGGCGCCGCAGCTGTTCTCGTTGTAGCTCTCCACATTGCCCAGATCCCCGGCTGCCACCCCCTGGGGGTTGCCATAGCCGTGGTATGCCCCCAGAAAGGCCGTCTTGTCCCCGCAGTAGGAGGAAACCGGCGCACCGGCCAGGCCGAAAAACCGCTCGGTTACCGTCTTGTCATCCACATCTTCTCCCTGGGCCAGGGCGTCCAGATTGCCGTGGATCTGCTGGGTGATCCGGTTGCCCTCAAACACAGTCCGGCCGATGAAGAGGGAATACTGGAGGTTGACCTGATCCTGCTCGTAGTTGCTGTGGTTGGTGAACTCAGCATAGCCTGTCAGGGTCAGGCTGCGGTCCCGGTCCGAGTCATTGGTGACGGTGAGGGCCCAGACCTCATAGGCTTTGCCCTGAGGGACATAGTAAATTGCCTTGGAGGAGATGCCTGCATAGCTGGCCTCCATCCGGGTATAGCCCATGCCGTGGCAGCACTTGACCTGGTAGTCGTTCAGGTCCTTGGCCACCGGCTGCCAGGAGGCGGACCAAAAGTCCCCGCTGTCGTCATCCCGCAGATAGATGTACCGGCCCGGCTGGTCAAACTGGTTGAACACATACCGGAGAATCCGGCCGTTGGCCCCCGACCGCTCAAAGCTGTAGCCGCCGGCGTTGTTGGAGATGATGGCGCCGTAGGCCGGCGACCCCAGATAGTTGACCCAGGGGGCTGGGGTGTCGGGGCGATCGATTACATATTCGCGGGCTTTGTCATCAAAATATCCGTATCTCATACGCGTTGCTTTCTGCCTTTTGGGCGTTATTTAAAAATCATTCCTGCCTGTTTTATCCCAGATATACCGTGAAAACCTGTTCCTGCTCGGCGGGCAGAGCCTCGATCACCCGGCGGGGGATGATGACGCTGTCACAGCTGCCTGCACACAGCTGGGTGCCGCCGCAGAGGATGCTCTGAATCCGGTACTGCCCATACTCCAGATGGGCGGGGTTTTGGAAGCGGATTTCCAGCCGGCGGCCCGCAAAGGTCACATGGACCGAGGCGCTGCCGTCGATGTCGAACTGGGCTGCGGTGAGCTTGGGCTGGAGCAGCAGATCGCCTGCTTCGCCCCGGACGCCGAAGACCTGGGTAATCATGGTCATCATGTACCAGCTGGCGGCGCCAGTCAGATAGTGGTACATGCCCCGGCCGTCTGCCCGGAAATATTCCGGGATGCCAGGGTAGATGCGGCTGGTGTCAAAGTCCAGCGCAGTGTCTGCCAGGGTTTTCAGGGCCTTCCAGCCCTCCTGCACAAAGCCCCGGCGATACAGGGCGTTGGCATACATCACAGCCATGTGGGAAAAGACAGCCCCGTTTTCTTTTTCGCCGTAGGCAAAACCGAACATCCGGCCCAGATCAAACTTCAGCTCGTGGAAATCGGTGTTCAGCCGGTAGCCGCCGATTTCCTTCCGGTAGAGGTAGTGGTCGGCGCTGGCAGTGATCTGCCGGATCTGCGGGTCGGTGGCCACGCCGCCCATGATGGCGAACACCTGGCCAGTCAGCATCATCCGCACCCCTTCGGGGAAGATGCCTTCCACCGCCCGGCCGTGGTTGTCGTAGTAGCTGTTGTACCAGCCCTCTGCGGTTCCGGCGTCGATCCACTCGTGTTTCTGGAGCCAGCCGGTAAGCCAGTCTGCCTTTTGCTCCAGGCCATCGGCCAGCTCTGCCAGGGATACCTCCACCTGTTTTCCGCTGACCTGATGGGCGCAGCGGGCAGCGTACTGAGTCAGGATATCCTGCTTGGCCCGGGCATCGTCAAAGGACGCACGCTGGTTGCTGCACAGAACCAGCAGCTCTTCCAGCACCCTGGTGGTATGTACCCCGGTGGTGCGCTCCAGCAGCCGGATCATCCCGGCCAGCTCCCGCAGGTTGCCGGCGTAGGCGCAGGTGAAGGCCACGCTTTCGCCCCGCTCGGCGGCCATATCCAGCGCATCGTTCCAGTCTGCACCCCGGAGACGGCAGATGTTATGTTCGCCCACCTCATAGAAAGCAGCCAGCTGCTGGATCAGCAGGTGCTCCAGAATGGTGCCGGTGTACACTTCACCCTGGCTGGTCCGCTGCCAGCCGCCCTGTTCCGGCTGGTATGCGGCGTCGATTTGGGTGCCGCGCACAGCTTGGGCATCCTTGAAATAAGGAGCCTGCCGGTTGAGGATTTCCACGTCGCCGGTCTGGTCGATGTAGAGCTTGGTGGTCATCTGGGGCCAGAGGGCATGGTCCATCCAAACCCGGGCGATGCCGTTGCGGTCAGCGATGAAATTGCCGTCGCCGGCTCCAATGATGGTGGCGTTGGTGCCGTCGATCCGGACACCGCCGAAATTCTTCTCGATCATCCGGCCCACATCGCCGGGGTCCATCAGCAGCAGGGACAGGCAGTCCTGCCACAAATCCCGCCAGCCCCGGCCGCCCCGGCCGTAATCATGGTGGGGGAGGAAAGAGCAGCCGAAGAGCCGCCGCAGGAAGGGCTGGAAGCAGACCCATTTCATCAGATTGTCGAAGTCCGGGTCCCCGGTGCGGAAGGAAACGTTGACTTTTTCTTTCCAGTAGCTGCGGGTGTCGTCCAGTGCGGCCTGCACCTGCGCCCAGCTGTGGTACTTGTCCCAAACGGTTCCGACAGCCTCTTCGCTGTCCTCCACCCCCAGCAGCAGGGCATAATGGGCTTCCTGTCCGGGGGCCAGGGTGATGTCCGGGAACCGGAAGGCTCCCATGGCCTCCCGGCCTTCCGCAGTGCTGCCTGCCTTGACCCCGGGATACTGCTCATAAACAGCCCGGGGATGGAGATAAGTCCCGCCCTCGCCCAGGAAAGACTCCACGGTGGGGTAGAAAGCCTCCGGCTTCTGGCCCTCCGGCCCAAAGCCCTCTACATAATATACTTTGTGGTTGGGCCGGTGGCCCCGCTCATCAAAGGACATGGTGGGCCGGACCATCACCCCGTTTTCGGTGGTCCAGATCCGGTGGAGCATCGAGGTCACGTTCCGGTGATCCCGAATGTTGTCGGCGCTGCGGCCATACAGGGGAATGGCTGCGATGGGGGTCAGCCGGCGGGTTTGATTCTGCTGGTTGCGCACCGTGATGCAGAGGATTTCCGCATTGTCCTGCCGGGGGCAGAAGGCGGTGACTTCGGTGCTGAGGCCCAGGCCATTGGCGGTGCGCTCCACCGTCTGCCACATCAGGCCTGCGGTGAGCCGGCTGTCGTCCTGGGCCGGGGTGAAGCGGTCGGCCTCCTGCCGGGCCGAAGCGCCCGACACCGAGAAAGCCTGTCCGTCTTCATCCACCAGCCAGAAGTTCCGCACACCGCGGTTATTGTGAAGGTTTTCAGCACTGACCGGCTCCAGCAAAAAGGTCTCCTGATCGATTTTGGCGTCCCCTCCCAGATTGGGGGTAAAGGCACTTTTCAGCCCTGTCTCGGAGGCCAGAGGAAAGTACAGATAACTGACATTTTCGGGCTTGTCCATGGTGAAGCTGCCGTGCTTGTCCACAAAATGCAGGTGGTTCATAATACCTCTCCTTTCTATGGTAGGATGTTGGTTCTTATTATATAGAAAGGCGTCTGCGGCAAAAATCAAAACCATGCATCAAAGTGTCAGAATCATGACGCTATTTATCTATCAGCACAAAATGTTGTCAAGGATTTGATATTTTTTATGGAATGGTTATATATCTGGCTGAATTTTTTTCGATATAATAAGGGCACAAAAGACGCCGGGCACCACGGTCCGGGACTTGAGATTACAGAGGAGGTACGTACTATGAATGAGAAGAAATCCTGCGCCATCAGCCGCCGCTCGTTCCTGAAGGGCGCCGGCGCCGTGGGCGCCGCCAGTGTTCTGGCTGCCTGCGGCGGCGGGAACTCCACTGCCGCATCGGGCGGCAGCGCAGAGGCCGCAGCTGAAGGCAAAGTGATCAACATCTACAGCTGGAACGACGAGTTCCGCACCCGTCTGGAAGCCGTTTATTCCGAAGTGGCCAGCACTTCGTCCGACGGCACCGTCACCACCCTGAAAGACGGCACCGAAATCCACTGGATCATCAACCCCAACCAGGATGGTGTCTATCAGCAGAAACTGGACGAGGCCCTGCTGAACCAGGCTTCCGGCTCCACCGATGACAAGGTGGACATCTTCCTGTCCGAGACCGACTACGTCTACAAATACACCGACGCCGAGGCCGATGTGGCCATGCCTCTGACCGACCTGGGCATCGACCCCGACACCGATCTGGCCGACCAGTATTCCTTCACCAAGACCACCGCTTCGGACCAGAACGGTGTCCAGCGCGGTTCCACCTGGCAGTGCTGCCCGGGCCTGCTGGTTTACCGCCGCGATATTGCCAAGGACGTCTTCGGCACCGACGACCCCGCCACTGTGGGCGAGAAGGTCAAGGATTGGGACACCCTCAAGGCTACCGCAGAAGAGCTGAAGGCCAAGGGCTACTTCACCTTCTCCTCCTACGCTGACACCTTCCGCCTGTACGGCAACAGCATCAGCCAGTCCTGGGTGGCCCCCGGCGATACGGTCTGCAAAGTGGACCAGCAGATCATGAACTGGATCAGCGACTCCAAGGAGTGGCTGGACGCCGGCTACCTGGACAAGACGGTCAAGGGCCAGTTCAACGATGACTGGAACAAGGCCATGGGTTCCGCTTCCAAGGTGTTCGCCTTCCTGCTGCCGGCCTGGGGCATTGATTTCACCCTGGCCCCCAACTGGGACGGCCCCGAGGGCTCCTGGGCTGTCACCAATCCTCCCCAGGAATACAACTGGGGCGGCTCTTACATCCACGCCTGCACCGGCACCGACAATCTGGAGCATGTCCGGGATATCATCCTGGCCATGACTGCCAACAAGGACAACCTGCTGAAGATTTCCAAGGACTATCTGGACTTCACCAACACCATGAGCGGCATGCGGGATGCTGCCACCGATGACAGCTTTGCCTCCAGCTTCCTGGGCGGCCAGAATGCCTACGAGTATTTTGCACCGGTGGCTGAGAACATCAAGATTGCACCTCTGTCCTCCTATGATCAGGGCTGCGTCGAGCTGATCCAGAACGCATTCAGCGATTACTTCCAGGGCAACGTGGATTTCGACCGGGCCAAGGAAAACTTCGAGACTGCCATTATGGAGCGCTATCCTGATATCACCGCAGTGGAGTGGGCAGAGTAAGCTGCCTGTCTTTTGGAAGGCCGGCCGCCGCGCAGTTTGCGGCGGCGGTCTTTTATAAGAAAGGAACGGTGACCTATGAAACAACCAAAACGCAAACATCTAAGCTACGCAAAATGGGGTTATATCTTTATCATCCCGTTCTTTCTGAGCTTCTTCATCTTTTCCCTGATCCCTCTGGTGGACACCATCCGCTACAGCTTCTATGAGTATTACCGCTCGGGCATCAAAGAGATCGGCCCCAATTTTGTGGGCTTTGTGGGCCTGGAAAACTACAAGAGCCTGCTGGAATCGGATCTGCTCCAGTATGCAGGAAATACCCTGATCCTCTGGCTGATCGGCTTTGTGCCCCAGATTGTCATCGCCCTGCTGCTGGCCAACTGGTTCACCGATATCCGGCTGAAAATCCGGGGCAAGCAGTTCTTCAAGGTGGTCATCTACCTGCCCAACCTGATTATGGCCTCGGCCTTCGCCATGCTGTTTTTCGCCCTGTTCTCCAACAGCGGCCCCATCAACTCCATCCTGATGAACCTTGGCATCACCGATGCGCCCATTGACTTCATGGGCACCACCTTCGGCACCCGGGCTCTGATCGGACTGATGAACTTCCTGATGTGGTTCGGCAACACTACCATCATGCTGATGGCGGCCATTATGGGCATCAGCCCCGAGATCTACGAGGCCGCTGAGCTGGACGGCTGCGGCAGCGTCAAGCGCTTTTTCTCCATCACCCTGCCTTTGATCCGCCCCATCCTGGCCTACACCCTGATTACATCCATCATCGGCGGCCTGCAGATGTTCGATGTGCCTCAGATCCTGACCAACGGCCAGGGCTCTCCCGACCGCACCTCCATGACCCTGATTATGTTCCTGAACAACCACCTGAAGAGCCGCAACTACGGTATGGCCGGCGCTCTGTCGGTGTTCCTGTTCATTGTCAGCGGCATCCTCTGCTTCTTCGTCTACCGGATGACCAACGGCAAGGATGACACTGCTGTCAAGCCTGCCAAACAGAAAGGAGGCGCCAAGGCATGAGACATCACAGAAACAAAACCGGTGAGACCATTCTCGCCTATATTGTTCTGGCTATCCTGTCCTTTTTGTGCCTGTTCTTCTTCTACATCCTGATCGTCAACTCCACCCGCTCCCACGCGGACCTGCAGAAAGGCTTCTCCTGGCTGCCGGGCAACTATTTCCTGGAAAACCTGAAGAATGTGGCCAACGACGGCAGCTTCCCCATGTTCAAGGGTATCCTCAACAGCCTGATTGTGTCCTCCAGCTCTGCGGCCCTGTGCACCTACTTTTCGGCTCTGACGGCCTATGGTCTGTATGCCTACAACTTCAAGCTGAAAAAGTTTGCCTTCACCTTCATCATGGCCATCCTGGTCATGCCCACCCAGGTCACTGCCATGGGCTTCCTGCGGTTGATGACCAATATGGGTCTGTATGATACCCTGTGGCCCCTGATCATTCCTTCCATCGCATCGCCGGCTGTTTTCTACTTCATGTACAGCTACCTGAAGTCCTCACTGCCCCTGTCTCTGGTAGAAGCAGCCCGGATCGACGGCTCGGGCGAGTTCCACACCTTCAACCGGATCGTCCTTCCCATCATGAAGCCCGCCATTGCGGTGCAGGCCATCTTCTCCTTCGTAGGTTCCTGGAACAACTACTTCGTTCCTGCTTTGATCATCCAGTCCAAGGACAAGATGACCGTCCCCATCCTGATTGCTACCCTCCGCGGCGCCGATTACATGAACTTTGATATGGGCAAGATTTACATGATGATTATGGTGGCCATTGTCCCCATCATCCTGGTCTACCTGCTGCTCTCCAAGTACATCATTGCCGGCATCACCCTGGGCGGTGTCAAGGAATAAGAGATTCGCCTTCATTTCTTCTTCATCATCATTCTCCGTTTATGCACAGGGGAAAGCCGCCATAGGTTTTTGCTATGGCGGCTTTTCCTCTTGCAAGTGGTCTTTTCAGGAGGTTTTTATGGCATTTACTTACGCCCACAGCGGCACCCATGAGACAATCCCTTCCGCCCGTGAACGATCCCATGCAGCCCTGGCCCGCCGGGCTGCAGCAGCGGGGATGGTTCTGCTGAAAAATACTGGCGTTCTGCCGCTGGAACCGGGCTGTGCGGTGGCTTTGTTTGGCACAGGGGCCAGCCGGACCGTCAAGGGAGGCATCGGTTCAGGAGACGTCAACAACCGGGCCAATGTCTCGATTTTCCAGGGTCTGCAGGCGGCCGGCCTCACCATCACCAGCACAGGCTGGATCACCGATTATGAAGCCCGCTACAGGGCTGCCCGTTCTGCCTGGAAAGCCCAGGTACTGGAAGCGGCCAAACAGGTGGAGAATCCCTTTGACGCCTACGCTTCCCATCCCTTTGTTCTGCCCCAGGGCCGCCCCGTCCTGCCCCAGGATGTGGAAGGCGCCTCGGTGATCGTCTACGTCCTCAGCCGGATTTCGGGGGAAGGAAAAGACCGGCGGCTGGAAAAAGGGGATTATTACCTCAGCGACCAGGAATGGGAGGAGCTGCGCAGCCTGAACAGTGTGGGTCTGCCCATCGTTCTGCTGCTCAACGCCGGCGGCCCCATTGAATTGGCCGATCTGCTGGATGCGGCCACCCACATTGAGGCGGTGGTACAGCTTTCCCAGCCGGGCCAGCAGGGCGGGGAAGCTGTGGCGGATGTCCTGCTGGGCAAGGTCACCCCGGAGGGCAAACTCACCGCCACCTGGGCCCGGCGCTACAGTGACTATCCCGAGGCAGACCACTTCGGTGTCCTCAGCGGCGACCTGAGCAAAGCGGTCTACCGGGAGGGTATCTATGTGGGCTACCGGTATTTTGACAGCTTTGGGGTCAAGCCTCTGTTTCCCTTCGGATACGGCTTGTCCTACACCAGTTTTGAGATCCGAATGGCGGGGCTGCGGGTGCTGCCCCGGGCGGTGGAAGTGGATGCCGCAGTAAAAAATGTGGGCTTCTGTTTCTCGGGCCGGGAGGTGGTGCAGGTCTATCTGTCCTGCCCCCAGAAGGGCGGTGCCCGGGAGCTGCGCCGATTGGCCGGTTTTGCCAAAACCCTTCTGCTGGCGCCGGAGCAGAGCCAGACCCTGACCATCTCCATCCCCCAGAAAGTCTTTGCCTCCTTCTCTGCTGAAAAACAGGGATGGTTGGTTGAGAAAGGACTGTATGGCGTATGGATCGGGAACAGCAGTGCTGCGCTGACCCCCTGCGCCGTTATCCGGGTGGGGGAAGATGTCTGCATCGAGAAGACCCATCCCATCTGCCCGGTGCAGGTTCCCTTTGAAGAGCTGGGAGCAGCCGAAACCGCCCGGCAGGCTGCCGCGCTGGACAGCCATCTTCCGGTCTATGACTTTGTACCTCAGCCCGAGCCGCAGCCGGACTGCGCAGAGCCGCCCCGGGCAGAGGGCCCTGTGGAGGAGCTGATCCCGCTGCTCTATGGCAACATCACCAAGGGCACCAGCACCCTGGGGTCGGCGGGCGTCCGGGTACCGGGCTCGGCGGGAGAAACCTCGGAGGCCCTGGAAGAGACCATGGGAATTCCCTCCCTCATTATGGCGGATGGGCCTGCCGGCCTGCGGCTCCGCCAGAGCTACCAGACCGACCGGGCCACCGGCCGGGTCTATGGCGTCGGGGTGCTGGGCTCTCTGGAAAACGGCTTTTTGGAGACGCCGGTCCAGCACAAGGATGCGGATACCTGGTACCAGTTCTGCACGGCCTTCCCGGTGGGCACGGCCCTGGCCCAGAGCTGGGACACCGGCCTGATGGAGGAGTTCGGCCAGGCCATCGCCGCCGAAATGAAAGAGATGGGGGTGGATTTGTGGCTGGCCCCCGGTATGAACATCCAGCGCAACCCCCTGTGCGGGCGCAACTTTGAGTATTACTCGGAAGACCCGCTGTTGTCGGGCCTGCTGGCTGCCGCCGTCACACGGGGCGTCCAGAAGGATGGCCGGTGCGGCGTCACCGTCAAACACTTCGCCTGCAACAATCAGGAGGACAACCGGATGGGTGTGGATGTTCAGGTCTCGGAGCAGGCGCTGCGGGAAATCTATCTCCGCGGCTTTGAAATTGCTGTCAAGGAAGCTGCGCCCGCTGCCATCATGACCTCCTACAACCGGATTAACGGGGTGTACTCCGCCAACAACCGGGATCTGTGCACCGTGGTGGCCCGGCAGGAATGGGGCTTTGATGGCCTGATTATGTCGGATTGGAACACCACCGTGCCTGCCGACGGCAGCACCCCCTGGAAATGCGCCTGGGCCGGCAACGATGTGATCATGCCGGGCAATCCCGATGACGATGCGGATATCCGCGCCGCCTGGGCCCGGGGCGACCTCTCCGAAGAGGCAATCCGCGCCTGTGCAGGCCGGCTTATTGCGTTGACCAAACGTCTGCGGGAATAATCCTTTCTGAATCACAGATTGCAAAACCCCCGGCTGTTCCTGACAGCCGGGGGCATTTGTTTGGCGGGATGGATTTTAGTTTTCCTTTTGGTAGACCCTGACCCAGTCCACCCAAAGGGCTGCTTTGCTCATATCGGTGGTTTCATCGGGGCTGCCGGGCCAGTCGCCCCCCACAGCCAGATTCAGGATGACATAAAAAGGCTGGTCAAAGGGGGCGGGGTAGGGCACCTGGCCCCGGCCCTCGGTGACCGAATACCACTGACTTTCTGAGAAAAACAGCTGGCCATCCAGATACCAGCTGATCTTGCCCGGCTCCCACTGGACGGCGTAGTTGTGGTATTCCTTGGCAAAATCGCCGGAGGCCAGGGCAAAACTGCCCTGGCTCTGGCGGTGGGGATTGCCGTAATGGATGGTGCCGTAGGTCTTTGCGGTGTCGTGGCCCAGCACCTCCATGATGTCGATCTCCCCGCACCGGGGCCACTGGCCGTACCGCTCTTCCTCGGTGGGCATCATCCAAAAGGCAGGCAGGAACCCTTTGCCTGCCGGCACCTTGATCCGGGCTTCAAAGATGCCGTACTGGAAATCCTGCTTGTGCTGGGTATTCACCCGGCCGGAGACATAAGATACAGTCCCGTCGCTGTGTTTGGTTTCCACCGGCTTGAGTACCAGGTTGCTGTTTTCGATGAAAATGGTTTCGGGAGAATCGATGTAGGCCTGCAGTTCGTGGTTGACCCAGCCGGGCTGGTGCAGCTCCACGTTCCAGTCGTCCCGGTTCAGCTGGGGCGCGTTGAAGTCGTCCTCCCACCGCAGGGTGTAGCCCTCATAGGAGAGCCGCTGATCTGCTGCCGGAATGGTGTTTTTATCTTCCATGGAATGATTCCTCCTTGTTCTGAAATGCATCCGTTCCTGTATGTCTGCGAAAATGCAGCGATTTTACAAGTCTATTGTATCGAAAGAACAGGGGCGTTTGCTATCAGAACCATGCTGATTCTGTTTGATTTTTGCTGCAACCAAAATACAAAGTGGATTTCAATGCAGTAGGCGTATTCGGATTGCCAAAAATCGTCGGGCCCCAGGCAGAGCCTGCCAGGCACAGCCTGGACTGTTTCGCGCACCTAAGTTATCTGTAGCCTTTCCCTTCTGAGCCCGCGGGCGCTGCGTATAGCCCATGCCCGGTCCGCCGGGGGCTGCCCGGCTGCACCAAAAAAGGCACTGGTCCTTTGACCAGTGCCTTTTGTCTTGTTCGGTGTTGGTTCAGCGGATGGGGCAGACGCCGCTGGCGCAGTCGGAGGCGCCGATGTCCAGCTCGGTCTCCTCGTGCTCATAGCGGCACAGAAGCGCCGGGTTGAAGGGGCGCATGGCCGCCTTGCGGCGCTCGTACTCCGCCTGGTCGATCTCCTCGTAGGGCAGCAGCTCATAGAAGCTGTCGTCGTAGCTCAGGAAGGACAGGGCCACGATGTCGTCCCAGTGGTCCCACACCCACTGTTCCACGTCGTCCCACTCGTTTTCCCGCACGTGCACCGTGATGGAGCAGTTGTGGTCCACATAGTGTTCCATGAACATCTTGTAGTTTTCCAGCTGCTCGATGGCGGTCACATCCCCCTTGACCCGGCCGGCGGGGGCCTTCACCGGGAACTCCAGCACCTTGGTGGTGGGGTTGTCGGGGTCCTGGCCCACCTCGGGCAGCACCGGATACCCCAGCTCCTCGCAGACCCGGCACAGCGGGTCGGCGGCATTGATCCGCACCCGGCGGATATAGTAGGGCGAATGGGAGTAGTGGACGCCGCTGGACACGGTGGGCAGCAGGGACAAAGTGCCCTCCGGCTTGATGGTGGTCACCAGCAGCGGGCGGTTGCCCCCCAGCTGATCGGCCAGCTCGTTGGCCGCCTTGTGGGCCTGGGCCCGCAGGGCGTCCAGCAGTTCGGCCTGCTGGGTGCGGTCCATCCCGGTGGCGTTGACCATGTCCTGCCAGCCGGTGAGGGAGCAGCCCAGCAGCCGGTCCCGCTTCTGCACCCGGTCCCACCGGTACATTTCCAGTTCCCGGCAGGTCATCCGGTAGCCCGCCCGGGCCGACAGCCGCTGGGCTTCCAGCAGGCCTGCCCGGTCCAGGGTGCCGTCCTCCTGCACAAAGGCCATCACGTTGACGGTGGTCAGGTTGCACAGGCCGTTGGCGTCCAGCAAAATCTCCCCGCAGGGGTTGCACCCGCAGAAGTTGGGCCGCCGCTTGAGGCCGGCCTCCTCGTTGATCCAGCCCGGCTCGCCGGAATAGCGCATCTGCTGCAGATGCCAGTGCAGCTTTTCCCGGGTGGGCTTGTGGCGGTAGAAGATGGAGTTGTTGCTCATCTGCCGGTGGGCGATGCTCTTGTCGATCTCCCAGTGGCCGTTCACCTGGCGGTAGAGGTTGCTCTTGGCCTGGATGCAGGTCTGGTCGTCGGCGTCCACCAGGCCGATCTCGGAGGTGCGGCGCACGCCCCCCGACACCACGTTTTCCCCGATGATGTTGGCGATGTCCAGCAGGTCGATGGGGCGCAGCTGGGCCCGCGCCGCTCCCTCCCGGGCGCCGGCGGCGGTGACCACCTTGTGGATCTTGGCCAGCATGGTCATCATGGAGCCGGAACCGCTGGCGGTGCCGCCGAAGGTCTTGAGCCGCTCTCCCTTGGGGCGGATGGAGTCATAGTTCACCACCAGGGTGTTGATGCCCTGGTATTCCCGGTTGGTGAGCAGCTCAAAATACCGGCTGATGGCCTGGGCCCAGCCCTCTTTGGAGTCGCCGATGGCCAGGGTGGCGGTGTCCCGCTGGAAGGTCAGGTTGGTGTATTCCAGCCGCTGGTTCGCCGGGACGGGGTCGTAGGATTTGTGCAGGATTTTCAGGTCAGTGCGCACCGGCGGCAGCTGTTCGGCGTCGGATTTCAGCACCCGCACCCCCACGCCGCTGCCCACCATCAGCAGGTAGAACAGGTCGTGGTAGGCGGCAAAGTCATTGATGACGGTGAAAGCGCAGTTGTAGTTGGCCATGGGGTATTTTTCCGCCACCGGCGTACCCCCCACCCACAGGGTGCGGCCCGACAAAAACTGCCGCAGATGGTAGATGTTGTCGTAGAGTTTTTCAGCTTCTTCCCGGGAAGTAGGGGCCAGGGAGGCGTTGTACTCCACCGCCCGGCGCACCGTCTCCCACCAGAATTCCCGCCGGCCCTGCTTGGGCAGATAGCGGGAATAGGTGCGGGTGTAGACGAAGGCACCCAGCTGTTCCATGGGGTTGGGGGCGTGCTTGTAGGGGCTCAAAAACTCCCGGGTCAGGATGCCTTCCTGCCACTGGCCGCTGGCCCGCTCTTTTTCCTTCTGCACCCGGTAGAGGATGTAGTTTTTGGCGGTGCGGTAGAATTGCTGCTGGAACAGCGTTTCCTCCACCGTATCCTGGATCCGCTCGATGTCCACGATGTCCTGGCCGGCGGCTTCCAGCCTGGCCTGCACCGCCTCGGTGACCCGGTCCACCCCGTCGGGGTCGTGCTCCCCTGCCGCGGCGGCGGCCAGGGTGACGGCACGGCGTATGAACTCAGCGTCAAAAGGAACCACCTTGCCGCTGCGCTTGCGTACGTTCATGACGATCTCCTCCCAAAAACGTTTTGAATCAGTTACATACTATATATAGTAGCCTGATCGATTATAAAAGTCAATATTTAGTTTTCGCCGCGGGATGAGCAGTGAAATGCAATAGATAACTTAGAGCAAACCCAGAAAATAGAGTGAAGTCACCGCCGCACTGTACAGCAGTTGTGTTTTTCTGAATTGCTGGGCTTCGCCGCCGGTCACTTCTCTCGGTGAGAAGCTGGTGGCGTCGTTCTGGTTCTTTCCGTTCGGGTTTGGGTGCCGCTCTGTCACAGGCGACCGCCGTCGGATGCAATCACGTCCCGGTACCACCAGCCGGAATCCTTCATGATCCGTTTCTGGGTGGGGTAGTCCACATAAATCAGGCCGTAGCGGCAGCTGTAGCCTGCCGCCCACTCGAAGTTGTCGAAGAGGCTCCACACCGAATAGCCGATGACCGGGATGCCGTCGGCGATGGCGTGGGCCACCTCCAGCAGGTACCGGTGGAGGAAGTCAATCCGCTGAGGGTCGTGGACCTTGCCGTCCAGCATCACGCAGTCCAGCCCCGAGTAGCCGTTTTCGGTGATGAGGATGGGCAGATGGTACCGCTCAAACCAGAACTTGCTGGCGTAGTACAGGACTTTCGGGGTGATGTTCCAGGCTGCCGCCGTCTGGGGGCTGCCCTGGTAGGCGTAGGCGTCGTATTTCGACGGGTCGGGGACGATGTCCACCGTGCCCTGGTAGCAGTTGTAGGCGTAGAAGTCCAGGGGCTGGCTCACCAGGGCCCACTCCTCCGGGGTCATGGTGTAGAGCAGATCCCCGAATTTCTCCTCGGCCCAAGCGGGGTACCGGCCTAGGAACACCGGGTCAGCCCACCAGGTATTGGACATGATGTAGCCGGGGTAGTCGCTCAGAGACTTCTGCCGGGCCTTCTCCACCTCTTCGGGGGAGTCGTCCTTGGGCAGGCAACAGTCCCCGGTGGGGGCCATGCCCACCTTGGCGCCAGGGCAGTTTTTCCGCAGCACCGCCACCGCCCGGCCGTGGGCCAGCAGGATATGTTTGGTGATCTCCATCATGGCGGCGTCATCGTTGTGCTCAAAGGGTGCGTGAACTCCCGCCACCAGGCCCAGGCCGCAGAACATTTGGGGTTCATTGAAGGTAAGCCAGCACTGTACCCGGTCTGCCAGGGCTTTGGACACGACCTCTGCATATTCAGCAAACCAGTCGGGGCTGGCGGGGTTTTTCCAGCCCCCCTGCCGGTAGAGAGCGGTGGGCAGATCCCAGTGGTAGAGGGTCACCAGGGGCTGGATGCCGTTTTTCAGCAGCTCGTCGCAGAAGTCCTGGTAGAACCGGATGCCTGCCTCGTTTACACGGCCCACGCCCTCGGGCAGCACCCGGGGCCAGCTGATGGAAAACCGGTAGGCCTTCAGGCCCATCTGCTTCATCAGGGCCACGTCCTCTCGCCAGCGGTGGTAAAAGTCAATGGAAGTGTCGGCGTTTTCGCCGTGGGCAATGTGCCCGGTGCCGTCGTGGACCAGGGTGTCCCAAATGGACTCCCCTTTGCCGTCGGCGTTCCAGCCGCCCTCAATCTGGGTGGCTGCTGTGGAGGCGCTCCACAGGAAATCTTTGGGGAAGGTGGTCATGGTCTGTGTCCTCCTTGTGTTTCAAGAATACCCCGCCTGGGATCAGGCGGGGCATTGTAAAAAAGAAGTACCTGCCCTGGCAAACAGGGACAGAAGAAAATGGCGTCAGTGGTTCAGGAACTGCAGCAGGGCATCCACCGAGGCAGCAGCGCCGCCCAGGCGCTTCATGTCTGCGCTGAACTCCTCGGCGGTTTTCTTGTAAGAGGGGTCGGTCAGCAGCTTCACAATGGCGGCCTTCAGGCTCTCCGAGGTGATGGCATTCTTGTCCAGGAAGGCGGTGCCCAGGCCCAGCTTCTCAATCTGCCGGGCGGTGATGGCCTGTTCCTCCATCTGGGGGATGGCGATCATGGGCACGCCGTAGTAGATGGCCTCACCGGTACCGCCCATGCCGGCGTGGGTGATGAACACCGATGCCTGGGACAGGATGTCCAGCTGGGGCACCATCTGGCCCACCTC
>CALWZK010000034.1 GCA_944386015.1 uncultured Faecalibacterium sp. | reverse complement strand
AACGCTGTGGTGGTGCTGATCGCCAGCATCCCCTGCGTGCTGGGCTACAACGTCTGGAGCGGCCTGACCTTCCTGGGGGGCAAGAACGTGCTGGACACCGAGGACTTCCTGGTGAGCAACCTGCTGCTGCCGGTGGGCTCCCTGATCTTCCTGCTGTTCTGCGTCACCAAGTGGGGCTGGGGCTACGACAAGTACCGCGAAGAGGCCAACGCCGGCGAGGGCATCAAGCTGCCCGACTCGATTGTGCTCAAGCGGTATCTGCAGTTTGTGCTGCCCGTCCTGATCCTGATCATCCTGGTGCAGGGCCTGATCTGAGCGCTTTTGCAAACAAACCAATACACAACAAAAGGAGCCGCATCCCTCGGGATGCAGCTCCTTTTTCTTATGTGCTCAGAGGATCCGTCTGTCAGGACTGGGCCGGGACCACAGCGGCGGTGCGGCTGCCCCGACGGGGGGCAGACTTGGCCTTTTTCTGCTGGGCGTCCGAAACCGGTGCAGCCGGGGGTGCCGGCGGCGTCATGGGGGCGCCGCTGTCCTTCTTCTGGGCGGCGGCCTGATGCCTGGCCTTCTCGGTCATGATCAGCATCTGAAGGCGGTTCTCCAGGTTGGCAAAGCTGACGTCGGGGTCGTAGTCCAGGGGCAGGATCTGGGCGTCGGGGTACATCTCCTTCAGCCGCTTGGCCACGCCGCGGCCCACCACATGGTTGGGCAGGCAGCCGAAGGGCTGGAGGATGATGAAGCTGCGGCAGCCTTCCTTGGCGTGGTGCAGGATCTCGGCGGGGATCAGGACGCCCTCGCCGGCATCAAAGGTGTGGTGGATGATGGGGTCGCTGGCCCGGACAATATCCTGCATCCGGGCAGCCCGGTGGTAGAGGGGATGCCGCTTGGCGATGGAATCGGTGAGGGAATGGGCGGCGTTGAACACTTCATCGGCGGTGCGGAACCAGATCTTTTCGCCCAGAGGCTTGTGGATGTGGTATTCCTTGATCTGGGCGTCCATATAGAAGTAGGTCTTGCGGATGACGTCGGTCATCCGGGCCTCGATGATCTCGAAGCCGTTGGACTCCAGATACTGCTCGATGTCGTGGTTGGCGCCGGGGTGGAAGTTCAGCAGGTACTCGCCCACAATCAGGACGGTGGGCCGGGGGTTGGACCGGTCATAGCCCACCTGCTTCATCAGGTCGATGGCCTTTTCAAAGCCCTTCTTCAGGCCGGGGATGCCGTGGCGGGTCATGCCGTCCACCATGGCGTCCATGCCTGCGTCAAAGGCCTTCTGGGCCGAGCCGGGCACCGTCTCATAGGGGCGGATTTTCCGCAGCAGCTCCTCCATCACGTCGATCATGGGCAGGGAGAACACCAGGTTGAAGCTGGAAGCCAGGTTCATCTTGAACCCGGGGTGCATGTTGTGGCTGTCCTTGTCATCGTTGGTGAGGATGGGAATCTGGGCGAAGCCGGCGTCGTCCATGGCTTTGCGCAGCAGGGCGCTGTAATGGGTCAGGCGGCAGTCGCCCACATACTTGGCCATGGCCACAGCGGTGTGGTCCAGATCATAATTGCCGCTGCGGAGGGCGGACAGGATTTCGCCGATGACAATCTGGGCGGGGAAGCAGATGTCGTTGTGGACGTACTGCTTGCCCAGACGGATGGCGTCCTCCCGGCCAATGGCCAGGGGCACAGCCCGGACATGCTGGGCGGCAAAGGCCGCAGACATGACCCGGCAGAAGGCGTGGGAAGTGTTGGGCACCAGCACCACCCGCTCCTGGATGTCCTTCTTGGTGAACTTGACGGGGTAGGGATCGGGCAGGTTGTGGATGACCGGATGAATGCCCCGGGCCCGACGGATGGCGGCGGTCTCGATGAAGGAGCGGACCCGGATCCGCAGGGAACCCTGGGCGTCGCTCTCATCCAGCTTGAGGATCAGGGGGCTCTTGCCCGAGATCTCGTGCATCATCCGGGTGATCTCATCCGACAGATAGGCATCGTGGCCGCAGCCGAAACTGACGATCTGGACATACTCCAAACACTCGTCCTGGGCGGCCAGCACAGCGGAGGCCAGCATCCTGGCGTGGTAGTTGTTGACGATGTCCAGACGGCTCCGGGAAAGATCCACCTTGTTGATGTCGGGCAGGGAGTCGTTGGTCAGCACCGGGATGCCCAGGCTGACAAACAGGTCGGGCAGGGCATGGTTCACCAGCTCGTCGTTCTGGTAGGGACGGCTGGACAGCACCACAGCGTAGCTGTTCTCAGCGTGGCAGCGGTCCAGCACTGCCTGGCCGGCGGCTTTCAGCTGATTCGAGAAGCTGGTCTGGGCTGCATCGCCCAGGGCGATGGCCTGGCGGGTCAGCTCCTTGTCGATGCCGAAGGTCTCGGCCATGTAGTCGGTGAGCTGGCGGTCCCGGTCGGCATGGTGGTGCCAGTGGAACAGGGGGGCATCAAAGGGGATGCCCCAGCGGTGCTCGGGGTTGTCCGAGTTGCGGATGACGATGGGATACCCCTTGACCACCGCACACATGGACTCGCTGGTGGAAGCGGTGCCCTCGGGCTGGACGGTGGTGATGGAGGGCATGAAGATGCGGTCCACCTTCCGCTTGGCCAGGTCACGGATGTGGCCGTGGACCAGCTTGGCGGGGAAGCAGACGGTGTCGGAGGTGACAGCCGACAGCCCTTCCTCGTAGAGGGGACGGGTGCTCTTGCCCGACAGCTGGATCTTGAAGCCCAGGCTCCGCAGGAAGGCATTCCAGAAGGGCATGGTCTCCCAGAAGGAGAGGACCCGGGGAATGCCGATGGTGATGCCCCGGTCGGGGGCCAGGGCAGGAGCGTCGTAGTCGGAGAAAAGCAGTTTTTCCCGCAGGGCAAACAGGTTGGGGATGCTCTGCATGGCCTGGTTGGTCTGACGGACCTTGGCCTGGACGCTGCTGTCCTTGGGGTCGCCCAGAATCTCACCCCGCTCGCACCGGTTGCCGGTGACAAAGCTCTCGCCGGTGGGGAACTGGATGATGGTGCGGCTGCAGTGGTTCTGGCAGAAGGGGCAGGGCACGTTCTGGCTCTGGGTATAAGTAAAGGTGTCCAGGGCCTCCCAGCCGATGAAGTGGCTGGCGGGGTTGCCGTTGGCCTCGGCCTGCCGTTTGGTCAGCAGGGCAGCGCCGATGGCGCCCATCTCGCCGGGGTAGGGGGCACGGGTGACCGTCCGGCCCAGGTACTGTTCCAGGGCCCGCAGGACAGCGTCGTTTTTAAAGGTACCGCCCTGGACCACAATCCGGCTGCCCAGCACATCGGTGTTGGGGATGCGGACCACCTTGGTGAAGACGTTCTTGATGATGGAGCGGCACAGGCCCGCCATGATGTCGTCGGGGGTGCGGCCGTTCTTCTGCTCGGTGATGATGCTGCTGTTCATGAAGACGGTGCAGCGGCTGCCCAGCTCGGCGGGGGCGTCGGCCCGGAAGGCCGCGTCAGCGATCTGGTCCACCGGAATCCCCAGGCCGGCGGCAAACTCCTCCAGGAAGGAGCCGCAGCCCGAGGAGCAGGCCTCGTTCAGCAGCATGTTGGTGACCACGCCGTCCTTGATCCAGATGGCCTTCATGTCCTGGCCGCCGATGTCCAGCAGGAAGGTGACGTCGGGCAGGTAGTGGCAGGCGGCGGACGCATGGGCCACCGTCTCCACCGTGTGGTAGTCGCCGCCGAATGCCTTGCTCAACATCACTTCGCCGTAGCCGGTGGTGCCAAAACCCAAAACTTCCAGTTTTACGCCGCGCTCACTGTACTTTTTGTAGAGAGTCTGGAGCCCGTGTCGAATGACCTCGATGGGGTCGCCCCGGTTGCTGGCGTAGAAACGGTCCAGCACGTTCTCGTTTTCGTCCATCAGCACCAGCTTGCCGGTGGTGCTGCCGGCGTCCACGCCGATGTAGACCCGCAGGGTGTCCCCGGGCTGGGTCACAGGCTCTTGCAGGGCAGGCAGGGTGTGGCTGGCTTTCCAGGCATCCCGCTCGGCGCCGCTGGCAAAATACCGCTCGGCGGTGTGCTGCTCCACCACTTCGGGGACCGAGGACAGCCGCTGGAGGGCTGCCTCGGGGGTGATGGGGGCGGCCCTGCCGGTGGGCAGGGGGTACAGCTCATCCATGGCCAGGGCTGCGCCCAGGGCCACGATGGTGTCGGCGTTGTCGGGATGGATCACCTGGTCGTCGGTGAGGCCCAGACGCTGGGCAAAGACTTTGATCAGGGTGGGGTTGTAGGTGAGAGGGCCGCCCTCAAAGATGACCGGCGGGGTCATTTCCAGGCCCTGGGCCAGGCCGCCGATGGTCTGCTTGGCGATGGCATGGAAGGCGGACAGGGCAATATCGGCCCGGCTGGCGCCCTGGTTGAGCAGGGTCTGGATGTCGGTTTTGGCGAAAACGCCGCACCGGCCCGAAATGCTGTAGACCTGCTTGCCCTGGGCAGCCAGGGCCTCAAACTTCTCGGAGGGCACCCGCAGCAGGGCGGCAATCTCATCAATAAAGGCGCCGGTGCCGCCGGCGCAGCTGCCGTTCATCCGCATGTCCGAGGTGGTGAGGGTGCCGTCCTTTTCCTCCCGGAAGAAGATGACCTTTGCATCCTGGCCGCCCAGCTCGACAGCGGTGCGGGCTTTGGGGTAGAGGGCACGGACGGCGGCGCCGTTGGCCACCACTTCCTGGACATAGCAGACCCCCATCTGGTCGGCCAGGGGCCGGCCGCCGGAGCCGCAGACTGCAATCCGCATGGGCAGGCCGGCGAATTTCTCGCAGATGGCACTGAGCAGATCGCAGAGGGTGTGCCGCTGCTCGGCGTGGTGGCGCTGGTAGCGGCGGAACAAAATCTGACCGGTCTGCCGGTCGGTCAGCACAGCCTTGACGGTGGTGGAGCCAATGTCAAGGCCGAGGTTCAAACGTTTGATCAATTCTTTCATTGCTTTACCATATAATAAATTGAAGGGTTTTCTGTCGACTCGAACGAATTCAGGCATAGGAAGGCCGGAATATATGGTTCGATATCATACAGAATAGCACGAGTCTGTGAACATTTCAATATTTTGAGGCAGAGCTGCCGGGATTTTGTCGGATTGCTTAGAATTTCCTCGGATTCAGAAATCTTTTTGGACTGGATGAATACCGATGGAATGCGTATGTATGTGAATTTTACATCCTCCGCCGCCTTTTTACATTTCCCTTGGAAGCAAGCTGTTACTTTTTACCAAAGCTTTGCCTGGATATGGTTTCGCCGCCGCCGGGCCCCGGCTACAATAGAAACGTCCCAAGACGAAAGAACAACGGGCCCGAGGCCCGCCGCATATTGGGTGTATGCTGAAGAGAGAAAGGAAATTGATATGAAGAATTTCAAATTGTCCCGCCGCAGCTTTCTGAAGGCAGGCGCAGCCGCTTCTGTGGCCAGCCTGGTGGCTGCCAACGCCGCTGTGGCCAACGCCGCCGCCCCTGCTGACAGCTCTGCAGCCGAAGAGAACGGCCTGCTGGACTTCCTGGGCAAAAAGCCCAAGTACATCTTCCTGTTCATTGGCGACGGCATGGGCCTGCCCCAGATCCAGTCCGCTTCCTTCTATAAAGGAACCGTGGAGAACAACGGCGCTGTGACCGGGGCTGAGCTGAGCTTCATGAAGTTCCCCTACGCCGGCAGCGTCACCACCTACGACTCCACCTCCTTCTGCCCCGACTCTGCTTCCACCGCCACCTCCATCGCCACCGGCAACAAGACCGAATCCGGCGTCATCAATATGTGCCCCTGGACCCGGGATGTGCCCTATGAGACCATCGCCGAGAAGCTGCACAAGCAGCTGGGCTACAAGGTAGGCGTCATCACCACCGTCAACATCGACCACGCCACCCCCGCCGCCTTCTATGCACATCAGCCCAGCCGCAGCAACTACTACGACATCGGCGTGGAGCTGGCCAACAGCGGCTTTGAGTATTTCGCCGGCGGCGACTTTGAGAAGCCCTACAACGACGGCACCAAGGCATCCAACTACGACGTGGCCATCGCAGCAGGCTACAACCTGGTGACCACCCAGGCCGGCGCCGAGGCCCTGAAGGCCGGCGCAGGCAAGACCCTGCTGATTGCAGAGCACCGGGCAGACGCTGCCGCCATGAACTACTCCATCGACGCACCCGCCGGTGAGTGGCAGCTGTCCGACTACGTCCGCAAGGGCATCGAGCTGCTGGACAACGACAACGGCTTCTTCATGATGACCGAGAGCGGCAAGATCGACTGGGCCTGCCACGCCAACGACGCTGCTTCCTCCATCCACGACGTGCTGGAGATGAGCAACGCAGTGCAGGTGGCTGTGGACTTCTACAACCAGCACCCCAACGAGACCCTGATCCTGGTGACCGCTGACCACGAGACCGGCGGCATGACCATCGGCTACGCCACCACCAACTACGACACCTTCCTGACCAACCTGACCAAGCAGACCACCTCCTTCGTCAAGTTCGACAGCGAGCACATCGACAAGCTGCGGGCAGTGGGCGCTTCCTTTGAGACTGCCATGGCCGACGTGAAGAACAGCTTCGGCCTGATCACTGCCAGCGACCCCGACGCCTCCAACCCCGAGTATGAGAACCTGATCCTCACCGACTACGAGCTGGACCAGCTGCGGGATGCCTATGAGCGCAGCATGACGGTGGGTTCTTCTAGCCAGAGCAAGATGACCCAGAAAGACTACGAACTCTACGGCACCTACCAGCCCTTCTCCGCTGCCATCTGCCACATCCTGAACCACAAGTCGGGCATGAGCCACACCACCTGGGCTCACACCGGTGCCCCCGTCAATATCTATGCCCAGGGCGTGGGCTCTGAGAAGTTCACCGGTGCTTTCGACAACACCGAGATCTTCCACAAACTGGCAGAGCTGACCAACGTCCAGTAACCTGCATCGCCTTCCCGATCTCCTGCAGAATCTGTAAATAACCTTCCTGAATCCACACGTCAGGCAAAAAGGCCCCCGCCCAACACCGCGCGACACGGTGCAGGCAGGGGGCCTTTCTGCTGCTTATTGGTAAAATAACAGCTTTATATTACAAACAGTTTTGCCGTTACACCTGATGCTGGGCAATCCACTGGGCCACAGGCTGGGCGATGGCCTTGACGCTGCCCTCCTCGAAGGGGGTCTTGAGGCCGGCGGTCTGGCACAGCTCGGTGTAGCTGGCGGTGCCGCCGCGGCGGCACAGACGGAGATACCGCTGCCAGGCGTCGGCATGGTTGGCCTCGTTGAGGAGGAAGAACTGGAGGGCCGCCATGGTGGACAGGCAGTAGTCAATATAATAGAAGGGGCACTCGTAGATGTGGAGCTGACGCTGCCAGCCGGCGCCGCGGCCGTAGAAGGGCAGGCCGTCAAAGTCGATCCAGGGGCGGTATTTGTGCTCCAGCTTGAGCCAGACATCGTTCCGCTGGTCGGGGGTCAGGTTGGGGTGCTGGTACATGATGTGCTGGAACTCATCCACCTCACAGCCGTAGGACAGGAAGATGAGGCTCTCCTCGGCGTGGGTCAGGGCATATTTGGGGGTGTCCTTGCCGAAGAGGAGATGATGCCAGGGGGCGGTGAGGAACTCCATGGACATGGAGTGGATCTCGGCGCTCTCCATGCTGGGGCACTTCAGGTCCTCGGGGATGGATTCATCCCGGGCGGCCAGATAGCCCTCGAAGGCATGGCCGGCCTCGTGGGTCAGGACGTCCACATCGCCGGCGGTGTCGTTCCAGTTGGCGAAGATAAAGGGGGCCTTGTAGGTGGGCAGGATGGTCATATAGCCGCCGTTGGCCTTGCCGGGCCGGCTGAGGACATCAAACAGCTCGTTGTCCTGCATGAAGTCGATGAACTCGGCCGTCTCGCTGCTGAGCTCGTGGTACATGGTCCGGGCGGCGTCCATCCGCACCTGGTAGCCCTTGACGGGGACGGGGTTGCCGTCGGGGAAAGCCACATTCAGATCGGCGAAGGTGGGCTTTTCGATGCCGGCGCGCCTGGCCCGGCGGGCCACCACTTCAGCCAGCAGGGGAACAACGTCCCGGGCCACCTGGTCCCGGAAGATGCGGATTTCCTCGGGGCCGTAGCCGATGCGGTTCATCCGGGCATAGGACAGCTCGCTGTAATCCTTGTAGCCCAGGATGGCGGCCTGCTGGTTCAGGTTCTTGACGGTGCGCTCATAGAGCTCATCGAACTCGCCGCGGTGGGCGTCGAAGTAGCTGGCCTCGGCCTCGAAAGCTGCCCGGCGGACAGCGGGGTCCAGGCTCTGCTTGTAGGGGCCCAGCTGGGGGATGGTGAGCTGCTTGCCGTCCATTTCCACCAGGGCGCCGCCGTACAGACGCTGGTAGAGGCTGGAAATGGTGTTGGCTTCCTGCTGGAGGGCGGTGACCCGGCTGTCCACTGACAGAACGGCATTGCGCATGCCGGGCACACAGGTGGAGCCGTAGGCTTTGGTCAGGGCATCCACATGGGGGTTGGCCAGGATGGCGCGGTAGATCTCGGTGACGGCGTTGGAGACGGCGGGACCGTTGGCGTCGAAAAAGTCCTGCTCGGCCTGCCAGTAGGCGTCCCGGGTGTCGCAGGTGTAGTGGATGTTGGCCAGGTTGGCTGCGGTGGAATAGTCGGCCATGGCCGCGCTCTGGTCATAGTAGACCTTGACCAGGGCTTCGTCGGTGTCGGCCGCGGCGGCATCGGCAGCAAACTGGGCGCAGCGGGCCAGAATGGCGTCAATGTCGGGGCGTGCATAGGGCATTTCACTGAACTTCATGGTGGTTCGTTTCTCCTTCCTTGTCCCAGAGGGGGATGTATCCTCTTTTAGGATTCCATAGGATAACCCTAGCATACCACAGAGATGTGTGAAAGAAAAGGCCCCCTTGTTCCTGTTGGGAAAAAGGAGGCTGAGATGGGATTATGACTTGTGGAAACCGGCTGTTAAAACTGATTCTGATCTGGGGGTGGTTCCTCTTGCGCTTAGCCGATTTTTGCGGCGCGCCGCGGCGGGCGCTTGCAAAAATCGGAGCGCTGCGCCAAGCACACCTCGCTGCAACGTCCGCAGGACGCGCTTCGGTGTGCTTGCCTCTTGCGCTTAGCCAATTTTCCTTGCGGGCTGCAAGAGCACCCTTGTGAAAATCGGAGCGCTGCGCCAAGCACACCTCGCTGCAACGTCCGCAGGACGCGCTTCGGTGTGCTTGCCTCTTGCGCTTAGCCAATTTTCCTTGCGGGCTGCAAGAGCACCCTTGTGAAAATTGGAGCGCGGCTCCGGGTTGCCGTTCGCCAAATATGCTGCGCGGGACGACGCCCGCTTGCATATTTGGACGGCTGCCCCTGCTCCGCTTCGGCTGTTTCTGCCGCAGGCAGCGCCTCAGCTGCGCAGCCAGCGGCGGCTCCCTGTTTCGTCCACTGGACGCGGTCGCCGCCGCTGCCGCAGGCACAAACGCCGACTAAGATGCAGAGCGCTTGCCGCCGGCAGGACGAAACGTGAGTGCGGCCAGAGTGACGCGGTACCCAGTGAAAGTTTTTTGCTTACTTTTTTTCCAAAAAAGTAAGAGCACGGCGGACGTCGCCGGAGAAATAGAGGGTGCCGAGGGCGGCCACGGGCCCGCCGGCGGCCAGGGCGTCGGCACGGGCTACGCCGGCGGGAATGGTGTCGGAAGGCTCGGCCACGCCGCCCATGGCCCGGATCTGGGCCGCCAGGTCGGGGGCAGGGATGGCCCGGGGACTGGGGGCCGTCACCGTCACAAAACATTTGGCCAGGGGCAGAAGGAGCTGGAGCATCTTGTCCCAGTCCTTGTCGGCCATGATGCTGATGAGAAAGACGAACTTCTCACCCGGGAACCGCTCCCGCAGACTGGCCACCGTGGCCCGCATGCCGTGGGCGTTGTGGCTGCCGTCCAGCAGGAAGGGCGGGTCCCGGCGGAGCAGCTCAAAGCGGCCGGGCCAGCGGACCTGGGCCAGGCCCTGACGGATGGCCTGGTCGGAAATGTTCCAGCCCCGGCCGCGGAGGGCCCGCAGGGCCGTGATGGCCACGGCGGCGTTTCGGGCCTGGTAGCTGGCCAGGAAGGGGAGGGTCAGACCTTCCAGCCCGTCAAAGTCA
The DNA here is from genome assembly GCA_944386015.1 of uncultured Faecalibacterium sp. Taxonomy (GTDB): domain Bacteria; phylum Bacillota; class Clostridia; order Oscillospirales; family Ruminococcaceae; genus Faecalibacterium. Next base: position 10,937 of record CALWZK010000034.1, on the reverse strand, counting down.
AAGACAAGGCCGTCCAGGCTGGCGCTGCGCAGCTGCAGCCGGCTGAAATCCACCACCGTCAGGGGTGCACCCTGGGCCCGGGCGGTGTCTGCGATCACCTTGTCCGCCTCGGGCTCCCCGCCGTAGCTGACCACCGGGCTGCCCGGCTTGATGATGCCGGCCTTGGCGGCAGCAATGTCGGCCAGGGTGGGGCCCAGCTCCTTGACATGATCCATCCCCAGGGCGGTGATGATGGCGCAGGCCGGGGGCGGGATGATGTTGGTGGAATCCAGGGCGCCCCCCAGCCCCACTTCCAGCACCACGATGTCGCAGTTCTGCTGGACAAAGTAGAGCATCCCCAGGGCGGTGATCAGCTCAAACTCGGTGGGCACATCCTCCATGGCCTGGGCCGCAGGCTGAACCTGCTCCACCAGCTGCACCAGGTCCTGGTCGGGGATGGGAACACCGTTGACCTGGATCCGCTCATTGAACCGGTTGATGAAGGGGGAGGTGAACATCCCCACTTTGTAGCCGGCTGCCCGCAGGCAGCTGTCCATCATGGCGGCGGTGCTGCCCTTGCCGTTGGTGCCGGCAATGTGGACAAACTGCAGCTTCTGGTGGGGATTGCCCAGGGCCTCCAGCAGGGTGCGGATCCGGTCCAGGCCGGGCTTGTGGCCCTGCCAGTGGACCGCGTGGATGTAGGCCAGCGCTTGGTCGTAATTCATTCAGAACGCCTCCCGGTAAAACTGCCGCGGGCTGCCGCCATCAGGCTGTGATTGGCCAGCAGGGCGCGCATCAGGAAAAATTCGGCCACAGAGAGAATCAGTGCATTGGGAATGCGTGCGGCCAGCACACTCCATGCGTAGCCATAGAACAGCCGCAGGGCCAGGGAATTGAGGACGATGGAGCCCACCGTATGGCCCAGCAGGATGCCGCAGGCCAGCCGGAGGCTGTCCCGGCGGAGGGGCAGCCAGCACCAGCCGATGCCGGCAAACAAGCCGATGGCCCCGGCCCCCAGGGTGATGAGGGGGTTGATGGCGTAGCCCGCCAGCACGCCGCCGATGATGTCGGCGATGGCACCCACGGCAAAGCCGGCGGCAGGCCCAAAGAGGACGGCCGCCAGCACCACCGGCAGGCTGCCCAGGTTGAACCGGAGAAAACCGGTGGAAATGCTGAGGACCCGGCTGAACACGATGCTCATGGCAATGAGCAGGGCACAGAAGGTGAGGTTGCGGAGGGATTTGGTCTGGTTCGGATTCATGGCAATGCCTCCTTTTCTGAATCCAGGCGAGGAGGACAGAAAACGGCCCTCCCCATGCGATGAAACCGCATAAAGGAGGGCCGTGAAATCCGGCAGCGTTCACACCGGGCCCCGGCCGTAACCGCGGCCCGCGCCCAAGTCCATGCAGCAGCGGGATGCAGGCTGCGCACCGCGGGAAAACTTCGCCTTCGTCCGCAGCACAACTCCCCGTTGATGCGGCACTTAACGCGCACAGCCTTACTCTGTTGATCTTTTGAAAAGCAGGGGGTCTGTAAAAAACCCCTTCCGGCCCCGGATGGGGCCGGCGCCCGCCCTGCCGGGGCGGGTGGTGCAGCAGGAAAACCTGCTCTGCCTGTATTATACTCGGATTCGACCGGCTGCGCAACCCATAGAGAGGACATCTTTGCCAATGCAAAAATCGCGTTTTCGTGCAAAATGCCAAGACAGGGCAAAAGAAAACGGCGGCCCGTGCAGGTTGGGCCGCCGCTCTTGCCCTCGCGGGCAGGCAGGGTAAATGATAAGAAGGTAAATGAAGAAAATAGCAATTCCAGAACGGAGCGCACAAAGCCCCCGGCTTTCCATGGATGCAGGCGGAAAGCGGAACTTGTATCCAACGCGTTCCGTTGGGATACAAGATACCACTTTTTACATACAAATGCAAGTCTTTTCTCAACAAAAATGCCAGATAAAACGCGTCCCCGCGTATTTTCGTGAAAGCGCACAAATGCAGAGGATCTTTCCTGCCATAAATGCCAAAGTTGCGGATGAAAACTGTCCTTATACCGCGGACATTTGGGAATGGGGCGGGGCCGTCAGGCTTTACATTCCGTCGGGGCTATGTTATGATAAACAGGTACGTTTTGCGCCCGCAGGAGGGGGGTGCCCGGCTGTGCAGGGCAGAAAAATAGAGGAGAGAGTCGAATTTCATGGAACATACCGTGGAGGGCACAGCCCCCAAAATTTTGAAAAACGGGCCGGGAGGACCGATTTTTACCACCAATGAGCTGGTGAAGCTGATCGTCCCGCTGCTGATCGAGCAGCTGCTGGCCACCACCGTGGGCATGGCGGATACCATGATGGTGTCCCGGTGCGGCGAGGCCGCCATCTCGGGCGTCAGCCTGGTGGATATGATCAACAACCTGGTCATCAACCTGCTGGCGGCCCTGGCCACCGGCGGCGCCGTCGTGGTCAGCCAGTATCTGGGGGCCCTGCGCAAGAAGGAGACCGACGAGAGCGCCGGCCAGCTGGTTCTGCTGAGCCTGCTGCTGGGTTTGGGCCTGGGCATTTTCTGCTGGGTGCTGGCCCGGCCCATGCTGCGGCTGTTTTACGGCAGCATTGCGGATGACGTGCTGGACGCCGGCGTCCGGTATCTGCAGGTGACAGCCCTGAGCTACCCCTTCCTGGGGCTTTACAATGCCGGCGCGGCCATCTTCCGCAGCATGGGCAACTCCAAAATCTCGATGCAGGTCAGCCTGCTGATGAACGCCATCAACATTGTGGGCAACGCCCTGTGCATCTTTGTACTAAATATGTATGTGGAAGGCGTGGCCTGGCCCACCGTGGTCAGCCGCGCTTTGGCCGCTGTGCTGATCCTGCTGGCCTGCCGCCGCAAAGACAATGTGGTCCAGGCCCGGATGACCTTCCGGGTGGACGGCGCCCTGGCCAGGCGGATTCTGGGCATCGGCATCCCCTCGGCCTTTGAAAACAGCCTGTTCCAGGCAGGCCGCATCATCGTGGTCAGCATAATCTCCCTGTTCGGCACGGTGCAGATCGCTGCCAACGCGGTGGCCAACAACCTGGACGGCATGGGCTGCATCCCCGGCAATGCCATCAGCCTGGCCATGATCACGGTGGTGGGCCGGTGCATCGGCGCCCGGGACAACGACCAGGCCACCTATTATACCAAGCGGCTGCTGCTGTGGAGCTACATTGCCATGGGCATCTTCAACGGCGCCATCCTGCTGTTTGTGAGCCCCCTGGTGGGCATTTATGCCCTGTCAGGGGAGACCATGGAGCTGGCCATCCTGCTGGTTCAGATTCACTGCGGCTGCGGCCTGCTGCTGTGGCCGGTGGCCTTTGTGCTGCCCAACGCCCTGCGGGCCGCCAACGATGTCAAGTTCACCATGACCGTCTCGGTGCTGAGCATGGCGGTGTGGCGCCTGGGCTTCAGCTATATGCTGGGTGTCCAGATGGGCTACGGCGCCATTGGCGTCTGGATTGCCATGGTGATCGACTGGGTCTGCCGCACCGTCTGCTTTGTGTGGCGGTTCAGGAGCGGCATCTGGAAAACCAAATATCTGGCGTAACTGCGCCTGTATCAAATTCACCTGTTTTGATCCAAAAAGAAAGGGAAGACTGTATGAAGCTAGTCAGCTGGAATGTCAACGGCCTGCGCGCATGCCTGTCCCATGGATTTGCCGAGAGCTTTGCCGCCCTGGACGCCGATGTTTTCTGCCTGCAGGAAACCAAGATGCAGCCGGGCCAGGCAGACTTTCACCCCGAGGGCTATGAGGAATACTTCTACTCGGCCCAGCGCAAAGGCTATTCGGGCACGGCCTGCTATTGCAGGGAAAAACCCCTGTCGGTGACCCTGGGTGTGGGCCAGGAGGCCCACGACCAGGAGGGCCGGGTGATTACCCTGGAGTACCCGGGCTTTTACCTGGTGAACTGCTACACCCCCAACAGCCAGGACGGCCTCAAGCGGCTGGACTACCGGATGGAGTGGGAAGAAATGTTCCGCCGGTACCTGCTGGACCTGGACGCCAAAAAGCCTGTGATCCTCTGCGGGGACCTGAACGTGGCCCATCAGGAGATCGACATCAAAAACCCCGCCACCAACCGCCGGAACGCCGGCTTTACCGATGAGGAGCGGGCCGCCATGACCCGGCTGCTGGAATCGGGGTTTGCAGACAGTTTCCGGCTGCTGCACCCCGACGAGGTGAAGTACAGCTGGTGGAGCTACCGGTTCAACGCCCGCAGCCGGAACGCCGGCTGGCGGATCGACTATTTCCTGGTGTCCAGCCGGATCGCCGACAAGGTGAAGGCAGCCGAGATCCACAACGAGGTGATGGGCTCGGACCATTGCCCGGTGGAACTGGACATTGATCTGTAAGCAGAAAGGAGCATATCAATTACCATGGATGAAAAACAGTCTTCTGGCGGGACGGCGGACCAGCGCCTGGGCACGGCACCCCTGCTGCCCCTGATCTTCAGTCTGGCCCTGCCCACCGCCCTGGCCCAGCTGGTCAACATGCTGTACAACATTGTGGACCGGATCTACGTGGGCCATATCCCCGGCAACAGCAGCCTGGCCCTGGCGGGCCTGGGGGTCACTTACCCCATCATTGTGCTGATCACCGCCTTCTCCAACCTGGTGGGCATGGGCGGCGCGCCCCGGGCCTCGGTGGCCATGGGCCGCGGCGACTACAAGACCGCCGAGAAGATTCTGGGCAACTGCATCACCCTGCTGGTGGTGTTGAGCGTGGTGCTGAGCGTGGTGTTCACCGCCTTCGGCGAGCCGGTGCTGCTGGCCTTCGGCGCCAGTGAAAACACCCTGCCCTACGCCATGTCCTACCTGCGGATTTACCTGCTGGGCACCATCTTTGTCCAGTTCACCCTGGGTATGACCCCCTTCATCACCAACCAGGGCTTTGCCAAAACCAGCATGGCCACCACCTGCATCGGCGCCATCAGCAACATCATTCTGGACCCGGTGTTCATCTACGGCTTCAACATGGGGGTGCAGGGCGCCGCTGTGGCCACCATCCTCAGCCAGGCCCTCAGCATGATCTGGGTGCTCTGCTTCTTTTTGGGCAAGCGGAGCGTGCTGCGGATCCGCAAAGAAAACCTGGTCCCCGACAAGGCCATCATGGCCCTGGTGCTGTCTTTGGGCGTCTCGCCCTTCCTGATGTCCGCCACCGAGTGCCTGATCCAGCTGTCCTTCAACACCGGCGCCGCCAAGTACGGCGGAGACAACGCCGTGGCCATCATGAGCATCCTGTTCTCGGTGGCCCAGATTGCCAACCTGCCCATCCAGGGCTTCTGCCAGGGCGCCCAGCCCCTCATCGGCTACAACTTTGGCGCCCGGAAGCTGGAGCGGGTCCGCAAGACCTTCCTGGTGATGCTGTCGGTGTCCATGGGGGTCACCACCCTGGTGGTGGCCGCGGTGGAGATTGCACCCCAGCTGTTCCTGGGCCTGTTCTCCAGCGAGGCCGAGATCATCTCGATGGGCATGTCGCCCCTGCGGATTTACCTGCTGGGCTACTTCTTCATGGGCGCCCAGAACGCCTGCCAGCAGACCTTCCTGGGTCTGGGCGAGGCCAAGCTGAGCATGTTCATTGCCCTGCTGCGGAAAGTCATCCTGCTGCTGCCCCTGTCCTTCATCATCCCCGGCATCTTCGGGGCGCTGGGGGCCAGCCAGCTGGTGGGCCTGTATGTGGCAGAGCCGGTCAGCGACTGCATCTCTGCGTCCACCTGCACCATCCTCTTCTTCGTCATCGAATGGAAGAAGCTGAAGCCCTCTCCCAAGACTGCCAAATGATTCAAGGAGGCTGTATGCTGAAGAAGTACCTGTTTGTGTTCTTCGTCTCGATGGTCCCGGTCCTCGAGCTGCGGGGCGCCATCCCCATCGGGCTCGGCATGGGGCTGGAGCCCCTGCCGGTCTACCTGATCGCAGTGATCGGCAATATGCTGCCGGTGCCCTTCATCTACCTGTTCGCCCGCAAGTTTTTGATCTGGGGCTATCACAAGCCCCTGATCGGCGGTATCTGCAAGTTCTTTGTGGTCAAGGGCGAAAAGGCGGGCCGGGCCCTGGAGGCCAAGGCGGGCCGGGGACTGGTGATCGCTCTGCTGATCTTTGTGGGCGTCCCTCTGCCCGGCACCGGCGCCTGGACCGGCACCCTGGCCGGCTCGGTCCTGGACATGAAGTTCAAGGATGTGCTGATTGCCTGCATGGGGGGCGTGCTGATGGCGGGGGTCATCATCGGCCTGGCCAGCGCCGGCCTGCTGGGTGTGTTCAGCGCCCTGTTCGCCGTCTGAATCGTTATTTGCCCCAAAGCCCTGCCGGCAAATGCCCGGCGGCGGCCTGTGTATAGAAAGGAATGGATTGTTTTATGGATCAGGAACTCAATCATAAGATTGACGCCTTCATTGAGGCAAACCGTGAGCAGCTGCTCAACGACATCGCCTCTCTGGTGGCCATCAACAGTGTGGAATCTGCTCCCGCTGAGGGCGCACCCTTCGGCCCCGGTGCCCGGGCTGCCCTGGACAAAGCGCTGGAGCTGGCTGAGAAGATGGGCCTTGCCACCCGCAACTGCGAGGGCTACATCGGCTATGCCGAGCTGCCCGGCGCAGACCCCGAAAAGTATCTGGCCACCATCTGCCATGTGGACGTGGTGCCGGCCGGAGAAGGCTGGGACGCTGATCCCTTCACCATGCGCCGCCAGGACGGCTGGATTCTGGGCCGCGGCGTTATGGACGACAAGGGCCCCATGGTCACCACCCTGTACGCCCTGAAGTTCCTCAAGGAGATGGGGGTCCAGCTGCGGTACCCCATCCGTGCCCTGGCAGGCACCAACGAGGAGACCGGCATGGGGGATGTGGAGTACTACATGTCCCACTACAAGGCACCTGTCTTCTGCTTTACCCCCGACGCCGAGTTCCCGGTGTGCAACGGCGAGAAGGGCCACTTCCGCGGCAAGCTGGTGAGCCCGGTGTGCGGCGGCAAGATCCTGGCCTTTGAGGGCGGCGTGGCCAACAACGCCGTCCCCGACCGCGCCAGCGCCCTGGTGGACGTGGATATGGCCGGCCTGAAGAATGCCCCCAACATCACCCTGGAGCCGGAGGACGGCAAGGTCCGCATCCGCGGCTGGGGCAAGTCGGGCCATGCGGCCAGCCCTGCCGGCACCGTCAACGCCATCGGCCTGGTGGTGGATTACCTGCTGGCCAACAACCTGTGCAATGAGGCCGAGCGGAAGTATCTGGAGGCTGTCCAGAAGCTCCACAGCTCCACCGCAGGCGAGGGCCTGGGCATTGCCGCCAGCGACGGTCCCTTCGGCCCCCTGACCATCATCGGCGGCCGGATGTATATGGAGAACGGCCGGATGGTCCAGACCATGGACAGCCGCTACCCCACCTCCACCAACGGCGATATCCTCACCAAGGCGGTCAAGGAAGCCATCGGCGACGGCGCTGTCCTGGAGGATGTGGAGGCAGCCGACCCCTTCTATATCGAGGCCGACACCCCCGCCATCCTGGCCTGCATTGACACCTACAATGAGGTCACCGGCAAGAACGAGAAGCCCTTCACCATGGGCGGCGGCACCTATGCCCGCCACTTCCCCTATGCGGTGAGCTTTGGCCCCGAGTCCCACGACATGGTGCTGCCCTCCTTCGGCGGCCCCATGCACGGCGCCAATGAGTCCGCTCCGGTGGACGCCCTGCTGCAGTCGGTGAAGATCTATATCCTGGCCCTGCTGCGCCTGGAGCAGATTGATTTCTAACACAGAGCCCAACACAAAAAGAGGCGAAGCCCGCAAAGGGCTTCGCCTTTTTGTATGTAACTGTCACAGGGGCTTCAGCTGTTCGTTGAGGGCCACAATGGCGCAGACTTCCTCCCCCCGCATAAAGGAGACCACCCAGCCGCCGTTCTGCAGGGTGCTCTTCAGCACCAGAGGGTCATCCCGCCGCAGGGGGCTGCGGTAGGAGATGCGGATGGTGTGGACCCCCTGGGAGAGGATTTCCAGGGGCGCAGCATCCAGGGCCAGGTTCAGATAAGCCGTGTTGTGCAGATGGCCGTTGTAGTCCATGTCGCTGCGGCGGAGCAGCACCGTCTCGGTGCCGGTGTAGGACACCGGGGGCCGCAGCCGGGGCAGCCTGTCAGGGAAGGCCGAGGCCGGCTCGGGGTCATAAGCTGCCATCCGCTCGGGGGAGGAGAGCATGGGGGTGCCGGTGCGGCGATCCACCATGCACAGCTTGGCCTGGCCCCGGGCCAGGATTTCCCCGGCCTCGCTCTTGAGCAGCATCTCACGGGTGGCCTGGCGGGGGCCGTTGCGCAGCCAAGTGCTGACCGAAAAGGCCTCCTCATAGGAGGGAGCCCGCAAAATTTCGATCCGCCAGTTGGTGACCACCCATGCCAGGCCGCAGCACAGGCTTTCCTTCATCACCGAATAGCCCACCTGGTCGGCGTGGCGGGCGCTGGTGTTTTCAAACAGGGAGAGGAGGGCCGGCGGGGTCAGCAGGCCCTTTTGATCAAAGTCCTCCACCCGGGTGGTGACAGGCAGGGTAAAAATCATGATAAACCTCCTGGATCAGTTCATGGGTCCTGTGCGTTCAAACATCCGGCCCACCTGTTGGGCCAGCAGGGCGTGTTCGGGGGCGGTGAGCAGGGGATCTTTGGCCAGAATGGCCGCTGCCTCGCTCTGGGCGGCGTGCAGGGTGCGGGTGTCGTTGGCCAGGTCCGCAATCTGCAGAGCCGGCAGGCCGTGCTGCCTGCTGCCAAAGAAGTCGCCGGGGCCCCGGGTTTCCAGGTCATACTGGGCCACCGCGAAGCCGTCGGTGGTGGAGCAGAGGAACTTCAGCCGGCTGCGGACGCTCTCGGATTCGTTGTCGCTGACCAGGAAGCACCAGCTCTCGGCAGCCCCCCGGCCCACCCGGCCCCGCAGCTGGTGGAGGGCGCTGAGGCCGTAGCGCTCGGCGTTCTCGATCACCATCACGGTGGCGTTGGGCACATCCACCCCCACCTCGATGACGGTGGTGGACACCAGCACGTCCAGCTGGCCGGTGCGGAAGTCCTCCATGACGGCGGCCTTTTCCTTGGGTTTCAGCTTGCCGTGCATCAGCCCCACCCGCCGGTTGGGCAGCAGGGCTTTGGCGGTCTGTTCGTAGTAGGTCTTGACGGGGGTCAAACTGGCGTCGGGGCCCTCCTCGATGGCAGGGCAGACGATATACACCTGCCGCCCTTCGCCCACCTCCCGGTCCAGAAAACCGTAGAGGTCCTTCCGGCGGGCGCCGGTCATCATCCGGGTCTTCACCGGCCGGCGGCCGGGGGGCAGCTCATCCAGAATCGAGATGTCCAGATCCCCGTAGATCAGCAGGCCCAGGGTCCGGGGAATGGGGGTGGCGCTCATCACCAGCAGGTGGGGGGCGGCGCCCTTCTGGGCCAGGGCGCCCCGCTGCCGCACCCCGAAGCGGTGCTGCTCGTCGATGACGGCCAGGCCCAGCCGGGCAAACTCCACCCCTTCCGACAGGATGGCGTGGGTGCCCACCACCAGGTCTGCCTCCCCGGAACGGATGGCGGCCAGGGTGGTGCGGCGGGCGGCGGCTTTCAGCCCGCCGGTCAGCAGGGCCACCCGGATCCCAAAGGGGGCCAGCATCCGGTTCAGGTTTTCGGCGTGCTGCTGGGCCAGCAGTTCAGTCGGGGCCAGCAGCGCCCCCTGATACCCCGAGCCGATGGCGGCCCAGAGGGCGGCGGCAGCCACCAGGGTTTTGCCGCTGCCCACATCCCCCTGAAGCAGCCGGTTCATGGAGGTCTCTCCGGCCATGTCGTTCAGGATCTCATCCACCGCCCGGCGCTGGGCGCCGGTGGGGGAGAAGGGCAGGCTGGCCCAGAAGGGGGCCGGGTCAATCCGGCGCATGGGGGCGCCGGTGACGGCGCTGCCCCGGTTTTTCATCTGGCCCATCCCCAGCTGCAGCACCAGCAGCTCCTCAAAGATCAGCCGCCGGCGGGCCTCCTGGGCGGCCTGGGCGGAAGAGGGGAGATGGATGTCCCGCACCGCCTGGGCTTTGCCGGGCAGCCGGTATTTCTCCAGCAGGGCGGGGGAGAGGGGCTCTCCCAGCAGTTCCGCATGGGGGAGCAGCTGGGCCACGCACCGGCCGATGGCGCTGCTGTTGAGGCCCTCGGTCTGGGGATAGATGGCAGTGAGAGGGGCCGCCTCTACCTGGGCGGCGGTCCGCACCTGGGGGTTCACCATCTGGCGGCGGAGCAGCCCGCCAGTGACCTCCCCCTCAAAAAAATACTCCTGGCCGATCTCCAGCTTCTGGATGGTGTAGGGGTTGTTGAACCAGGTCAGCTCCAGGGTGGCGATGTCGTCCCCGGCGGTGGCTTTTTCCACCCGGCGGCCCCCGGCGACATAGCGGCCCCCCTGCTTGGACAGCAGCTCGGCCTGGACCACGCACTCCACCCCCGAGGGGGCCTCGGAGGGGGGATAGGGATGGGTGAAGTCCAGATACCGGCGGGGATAGTGCTCCAGCAGGTCGGCCAGGGTGCGGATGCCCAGCTTTTCAAACCGCTGGGCCAGCTTGGGGCCCACCCCCTTGAGGTACTGCACAGGGGTGTCGGGGGTCAGGGTGGTGCGGTTTTCGGTGCCCATGGGCAGTGCCTCCTTTCACAGAATATATTTATTGTAACACCGAACCGGCACCGGCGCAAGGAACCAAAAGGGGCGGAAAAACAAAACCCCGCAGGCTGGGCAGCCCCGGGGAACGAAAAAAGACACCAGCCATTGGCTGATGTCTTTCTTTTGGAGGTGGCGACCAGATTTGAACTGGTGAATGAAGGTTTTGCAGACCTTTGCCTTACCACTTGGCCACGCCACCACACAGAGCAGAAAATCTGCTCCTTTATGGAGCGGCCGACGAGGCTCGAACTCGCTACCTCCACCTTGGCAAGGTGGCGCTCTACCAGATGAGCTACGGCCGC
>CALWZK010000033.1 GCA_944386015.1 uncultured Faecalibacterium sp. | reverse complement strand
TGAAAAATTTTATGCCAGCGAAGAAGGTCAGCGCCAGTTTGCTCGGTGGAAAGAGGAGCAGCAGCTGAAGCAGCAAGACCTCTCCATGACTGGATAAATCAACCGATTCTCCATCAAGTGCCCAGCTGGGCACTTGATTTACATCACACAAAGTGCGTTGTGTTATCTCCAGTCCAAAATAGTCCCATCTTGCTCTGAAGGAGATTTAGCTTATATCTCTGTATCATGGTGCAGCATTCTACAAGCCCATAGAAGCCCTAGAAATGCCGCAGCCACAGATAATTAAATTAGTTGCAGACAGGCTTAAAAGCATTTTTAGGGCCCTCAAAATCCGTCTGACAAGCACAAGGCGGGTCCTCCCCTTTTCATTCAGGGAAAACCCGCCTTGTTTTACTTACCGGATCAAATCCAGATTATCTGTATAAACAAGAAATCCGAACCCATCTCCTATTCGGAAGATAAAGTTCGGATTTCTATCTTTTGGTCCGAGTGGCGAGAATCGAACTCACGGCCTCTTGAACCCCATTCAAGCGCGCTACCAAAACTGCGCTACACCCGGATATCGCTGCATGCTTGCCGCTCGCAGCTTCATTATTATACCGGATGCGACGGGTTTTGTCAAGGCTTTTTTTACATTTTTCAGCCGGCCTGCTCCAGCCGGACCACCCCGTCCTCCCGGGTGACGTTGAAGGAAACATTCTCCCCGTAGCTGAGGTGGGCGGCGTTGCCCTCCCAGCCGGTGAGCACCACGTCATAGCCCAAATTTGCGGGATCATCGCAGACCGCTGCGGCCACGGCCCCCTCATCCAGGAACACCAGCTGCACCATCCCCTCGCTGGTGGATTCGGTGAGGTTGTAGCTGTCGGTGCCGATGGTCTGTTTGATCTCCTCCAGGGAGGTATAGGGGGCGAAGCTGTACACCTCGTCCCAGCTGAAGGGCACCGCCTGCTCCAGGGTAATACTGGTGTCGGTGAGGGCGCTGAGGGTGGTTTTCAGCTGGTGGTTGTGCCACAGCACCACCGGGCTGCCCACCATCGAATAAACCAGGGCGATGACGGCCAGCAGGGCCGCCGCCGCAATGTAAAACCGCTGTTTTCTGGGATTCAAAGGTCATACCCCTTTCACATTTTGGGATCAAAAATCCAGTTCTTCGTCCTCTGCCGGGGTCTCCTCTTGTTCTGCCTCAAAGGGCAGCCCCGGCACCGCCGGCAGCCCGCTGTTGCTGCGGGGAGCCGCCAGCGCGGCAAAGGCCACCGACTCGGCCCCTGCCGCCGCAAGCGCCTGGGCACAGGCTGCGGCGGTGGAGCCGGTGGTGACCACATCGTCAATCAAAAGGACCCGCTGCCCCGACACCCGATCGGCGTCGGCCCGGAAGTTCCCCATCACATGGAGCAGCCGCTCCTGGCGGCCGAGGGTGACCTGGGCGCTGCCCACCGTCAGCCGCTGCAAAGCCTGAAGGTCCGGCTGGATACCCAGGGCCCGGGCCAGTGGCAGCGCCATCAGGGAGGGCACGTTGTAGGGCCGCTCCCGCCCCGAGTAGGGCACCGGCACCACCAGGTCGCAGTCGGTGAGAGGGGCGGCCGGGGGCCGGGGCACTTCCACCCCGGCCTTCACCTGGACCTCGGCCCCAAAGAGGGCCTGGGCCAGCCGGCATCCCAGCTGGACAGCCGTCCAGGGCTGGCCGTGGAACTTGGCCCCGATGATCCCCTGCCGCACCACCCCTTCGTACCAGTAGGGGGCTGCGGCCCACAGGATGGGGGCCTGCTCCATTCCCTCGGGGCGTTTGGGCCGGGCGGCGGTTTTGGGGCGGGCCTCCAGGGCCAGCTGCTTTTCACAGTCGGGGCACTGGGGCGCATACCCCAGCACCTTGCCGCAGAAGGGGCACCGCCGGGGAAAGATCAGCTGGCAGGCCTGCCGGAAGCAGACCGAAAACCAGTCGTACCGCCCCAGGCCCGTCTCCCACATCAGTCTTTCTTGAGGGCGGTGAGCACACGGACCTGATGGCCCGCGGTGCAGGAATCCACCCAGCCGATCAGGAAGTAATCGTCCGAGTTGATGGTGGGCAGCAGGGTGGGATAGTAAACGCCCATGTGCCACAGGTACACCTGCATATCATCGGCAGTCTCATAGGTCTCGCCGGTGGAGGTGGTGACCTTGGCAGCCCCCAGGCTGTCGATCAGCACAGGCTGCAGCTGGACCATGCCGCGGACGGCGCCGTTGGCCTCGTACCGCACCCCGATGCCGCCGGTGAGCACCGGATACAGCACATCGGTGGTGGAGGTGGTGGCGGAGGTGCCGGTCATGTAGGTGTAGTTGGCGCCGCCGGCAATGGTGCCAAAGATGGTGCTCACCAGACCGCTGGTGTTGTCGGCCACCAGGCCCAAAGCCAGGCTGGTCCAGCGGCCGGTGCGGCCGGTCAGCTCGTTCCAGATGTCATTCAGCAGCGAGCCGGTCAGCAGCCCCGAAGCCATCTTCATCAGCACATCGCTGGGCTGGAGCTTGGTGAGGCTGTCGGTGGCGGAATTGTACTTGTTGGTGGACCAGGCGGTGAGGCAGCCATAGGTCCACACGTCGCCGGTGACGTCGTTGAGCACCAGGCGGGAAATCTCCCCCTGGTCGTTCAGGGCATAGTACCGGACGTCATTGTCCGAGAGGGTCACTCCGTCCAGCCGGTCCAGCCGGATGGTCTTGCCGCTGCCCTCGGGGGTGGTGTCCAGGATCTCCACATCATCGGCCAGCTTGTACTCCCCCAGGGTGTGGTTGGAGGCGCTGAACAGGCCGCTGATCTGCTTTTTGGCGATGGAGGCCAGGGTCTCGCCGTCGGCGCCGGTGGTGATGGACACCAGCCAGCCGGTGGGGTAATTCAGGTTCTTGTCCACCCGGACGCTGCGGACGGTGCCGTCGGTGCACAGCACCTTCACCGTCTGCATGATGTCAGCGCCGTTGTCAACCACCAGGGAGCGGTTGGAGGACTGCACTACGCCGTAGTAGCTTTGGTCCACCTCCTCGCCGGTGAGGATGCCCACGGCTACGTCTTCCATGCCCAGCAGCAGGGTCACCACCTGGCCCACGCCGCCGCCCGACAGGGAGGAAATGCGGTAGGCCACATCGGTGCTGCCGATCTGGTAGGTGACGCCGGCCACCGTCACAGAAGTGGGGGCAGAGGCGTTGGGGGCCACAGCGGTGATCCGGCCCGCGGCCTTGTTGGTGTAGATCCACAGGGAGTTGAGGCTCTCGCTGTAGTAGTAGACGTCGTTGACGTGGAGCTCAGCCGAGTCCGACACCTCGCCGTTGCGGTAGACGGTGGTGGGGGTGATGGGCAGCACATCCCCTGCCTGGGCGATGAAGGGGCCCTTCAGGCTGGCAGCCAGGATGCTGGAGGTGTCCACCTGGCCATCCGAGATGGTGAGGCCGATGGTGTTGCCGTAGACCGAGCCGCTCTTGTTGGTGGCGGTGAGGGTGTTGTACAGCAGCACGGCGCAGTCGGTGAGGGTCATGGCCTCACCCTGGCTGCGGTTCAGGCCGCTGCGCAGCCCCAGCTCGGTGGCCTTGTTCAGCTGGGCCGCCGGGAACGCCCCGGTGAAATCGGTGGCAGCGTAGCCCAGCAGCTTGAGGGCTGCGTTGCAGGCCACCTCCAGGGTCACCGGGTCACCCGGGCGGAAAGACCCGTCGGTGTAGCCGTTGAGCCAGCCCTGCTGCACCGCAATGCGGATGTAGGGGGCGTAGGCGGTGTCGCTGTTGACGTCGGTGAACAGGCTGCCCACCTGGGTCTGTTCATTCACCGTCTCCCGGTAGGCCGACACCAACGTCAGCATCCGGGCAAACTCACCCCGGGTGACCTGGGCGTTCAGCTCCTCGGTGGTCTGGGCGGTCAGCAGGCCCATGGTGCGGGCGGTCTGGATGGCGGTGTTGCTGTTGACAGCAGCCGCCGGCAGTGCCAGCACCGGCAGCAGGATACAGACCGCCAGCAGGAGGGACAAAAGTCTTTTTTTCATGGTTTGCACTCCTCATTGTGATTCTGGGGGCAGGCATTACTCGTAGCGCAGCGCCTCAATCGGATTCAGCCGGGCAGCGCGGCGGGCCGGCAAAAAGCCGAACACCACGCCGATGCCCACCGAAATGCCGAAGGAAACCAGCACAGCGGTGGTGCCGGGGCTGATGGACACCGACTGGCCCGGCGCCACCAAAGGCACCACAGCGGTGGCTGCCGCCGACAAAGCGTAGCCCAGCACGATGCCGATGAAGCCGCCCAGGGCCGAAGTGGTGCCGGCCTCCACCACAAACTGGAACAGGATGGTGGTCTCCCGGGCACCCATGGCCTTGCGGATGCCGATTTCCCGGGTGCGCTCGCTGACCGACACCAGCATGATGTTCATAATGCCGATGCCGCCCACCAGCAGCGAGATGCCGGCGATCAGGGTCAGCACCAGCACCACCATCGAGATGGTCTGGTTCATCTGCTCCAGCAGCTCGCTCATGCTGTATACATAATACGAATCCTCATCCTGGTAAATTGCGTACAGGGCCTTTTCAATGGTGGATTTTGCCTGGTTGGCGTAGTTTTCGTCGGCCATGATGACGGTGTAGGTGTCCACTGTGGTGCTCTGGTTGATCCGCAGCGCCACCGTGTAGGGCACATAGATCCGGTCATCCTCGCCGCCCTCCTGGAGGTCGGGGTCGGTGGTCTTGGGGCTCAGCACGCCCACAATCCGGAACTGGTAGGTGCCCACCTTGATGGTCTCCCCCACTGCGTTGCCGTTGTAGGCCTCCCGGGCCAGGTAATCGCCGATGACGCAGACATACTTGTTTTCCTTCATGTCCATGTACTGGAGGCCGCGGCCCTCGGCGATGGTGTAGTTGGCGATGGAAATGTAGTCCTCATTGACGCCGTAGACGCCGGTGTAGCGGTAGGTGTCCCGGCCCTCCTTGACGGTCTGGCTGCTGATCTGGACATAGGGGGAAATATCGCTGAGGTACTGGGGGTTATCCGCCACCACCTTGTACATATAGTCCACGGTGGCGGCGCGGGAAGACCCGCGGCCCCAGATGGACACCGTCATGCTGTCGATGCCCATGGAGGAGAAGCTCTCCCGCACCTGCTGGGTCATGCCGTTGCCCAGGCCCACGATGACGATCACCGCCGTGACGCCGATGATGATGCCCAGCATGGTGAGGATGGTGCGCATCTTGTTGCTCCAGATGTTTTTCAGCGCCAGCACAAAGGTATCGATCAGGAGCATGCAGCATCCCCTCCTTCCTGGGCCGGGGCCTTCTCGGCCTTCCGGGCCTCCTGGGCTTTGGCGGCCCCGGCGGCCTTTTCGGCCTCTTCTTCCCGCTCTTTCCGCTGGAAGTCCTCAAAGGCGGCTTCCAGCACCGGGCTGACAAAGGCCTCGGGGGAATGGGCGTCCCCGTCGTAGACGATCCGGCCGTCCTCCAGACGGATGATCCGGGGCGCCTGCATGGCGATGGAGTTGTCGTGGGTAATCAGGATGACGGTGTGCCCCTCACGGTTCAGGTCCTGGAGCATCCCCAGCACTTCCCGGCCGGTATGGCTGTCCAGGGCGCCGGTGGGCTCGTCGGCCAGGATCAGGGGCGGGTTGCGCACCAGGGCCCGTGCGATGGACACACGCTGCTGCTGGCCGCCGGACAGCTGGTTGGGCTTGCTTTTGAGCTTGTCCCCCAGGCCCACCTGTTCCAGCACTGCCTTGGCCCGGGCATGGCGCTGGGCCCGGGGCACCCGGGCGTAGATCATGGGCACTTCCACATTGCCCATCAGGTTCAGTTTGGGCAGCAGGTTATACTGCTGGAACACAAAGCCCAGCATTTCGTTGCGGATGTCGGCCAGCTCGCCCCGGCGCATCCTGCCCACGTCCCGGCCGTTCAGCTTGTAGGTGCCGGCGGTGGGGACGTCCAGGCAGCCGATGATGTTCATGCAGGTGGACTTGCCCGAACCGGACTGGCCCACGATGGCCACGAACTCGCCCTTGTCGATCCGCATGGACACATGGTCCAGGGCTTTGACGACGGTGTCGCCCATGTAGTAGTACTTGCACACCTCGTCGAATTCGATCAATGCGCTCATTTAGACTCCTTTGCGCAGCGGGCCGACAGCGGGGGCAATGGCGCCCACCAGTTCGCCGGTGCTGATATCGGTGCTGCCGATGCCGTAATCGCTGTAGTTCGTGGTGCCGCCCACCACATAGCCGATGATGTCGCCCTCCTGCAGGCCGCTGGTGATCTCGGTGTAGTCGTCGTCGCTGACGCCGGTCTCCACCGACACATAGACGTAGCCGTCGGGTGCAGTCATGGAGGTGTCAGCGTTGGCGGCGCTGGGGGAATCGGTGGTCACCAGCACATAGTCGCCCCGCTCGATGGCGGCGTTGGGGACAGCGATGGCGTTGGTGGCCTGCTCCACCACGATCTGGGCGTTGGCGTTCATGCCGGGGCGCAGGGTGCCGTAATCGTCCACCTGGACGGTGACGGGGTAGGTGGTGGTGCCGTTGTTGGTGGTGCCCACCATGGACACACGGGTCACCACCCCCTTAAAGGTGCCGTCCACCGAGTCGGCGGTGACGGTGACGTCCTGGCCCACCGTCACCTGGTTGATGTCCAGCTCATCCACGTTGATGGTCATCTCGAGATAGCTCATGTCGTAGATGATGCACAGGTCCTTGCCGCTCTCGGCGTTCTCGCCCTGCTGGTAGTTGCGCTGGATCACGGTGCCGTTGATGGGGGCGGTGATGGTGTAGTTGCCCAGGGTCTCCTGGGCGTTGCGCATCGAAATCTCACGGCTGCGGAGGGTCTCGTAGGCGCTCTGGATGGTCTCCTCCAGGTTGTCGCCCGACAGCTCCATTACGATGCCGTTGGCGTCCACCTGGCCGCCCTCGCCCACATAGATGGAGGCGACAGTGCCGGCGGTGGAGGTCACCAGGGTGCGCTGCTCGCGGTAATTAAAGGTGGCGCTGTTGGTGGAGCTGATGCCGTTGATGGTGGCGGTGGCGGACTGGGTGGTGTTCAGTGCGCCGGCGTTGGGGGTGGTGATGGTGACGTTCCGCACCAGCACGTTGCCGGTGCTGAGGATGTCGCTGCCCGACACATCGGTGACGGTGCCGTTCAGCACCTCAAAGGTGCCGTCCAGGGTGATCTGGGCGGCCTGGCCCACCGAAAAGCGGGCGGCGTCAGCTGCGGGGAAGGTCAGCTGCAGCACCATCTGGCTGGCGTCCTGGACCACGGCCACTTCCTGGCCGCTGGTGACCTCGTCCCCCACCTTGACCTTCAGGGTGTAGACGGTGCCTGCCACCGGGGACCGGACATAGCGGTAATCGGCGATGGTGTCATAGTTGCGCTGGGCCTGCTCCAGGTTGATCTGGGCCTGCTCCACGTTGGCCGAAGCGTCGCTGTTCTCGATCTGGTACAGCTGCTCGCCGGCGGTGACTTCCTGCCCTTCCTCGATGCTGCAGGAGAGGATCTCGCCCGACACCAGGGTCTTGACGGTGTAGCTGTGGGCCGGGTTGAGGGTGCCGGTGGCGCCCATGGTCTGGGAAATGGTGCGGCGGTTGACCGCGGCCTGGGTGTACTCGGGGGCCACCACCACCTTGCTGGCCTCATTGACGCGGTTCACAACGACGGCGGTCACCAGGGCCGCCACCACAACAAGGGGAATGATCCACTTGAGATGCTTTTTCAACTTTCCAAGGCTGAACCCGGCCCTGGCAGCGGCCGGAGCCGGCGCGGACTGGCCGGCGGGTTCGTCCTTCTTCTTCTTCCAGGTCATGTAATTATTCCTCCTGATCTGCTTGTGCCGGGGGCAGGGGCCGGCCGGCCCCGAAAACCCACGGGCTGTTATCTTATTATAACACACCGCCCGAAAGGAACAAGCAAAAGAACTTTTCTTTCATAGAATTTTTAAAAAGCCATCGCGGGTTTCCTCCACTTTTTCATCCTGTTTTCACACAAATGCCATATTCTGTTCAGTCAGACAAAGCAAACAGGCCCATTCTGTTTATCTTATTTTCTTTCCCGGCGCAGCAAAAAAAGGGGCCGCCGCGTTTTGGGCGGCAGCCCCTGGGGTATTTGGCGTTATTCTGCCTGCTCCACCGAGAGATACACCCCGGCGGGGACGCAGCAGGCCCACTGGCCGGGCTGGCTCAGCCAGCCGAAGTCCTCGCAGACGTGGTCGGGGCACTGGCTGTCGATGAAGGCCACAGCCCCGTCCTTGACCTGGAGATGGACGATGTACTCCCCCACCTCGTAGTAGTAGTCGCAGTCGGCGTCCAGGGGGAGGGTCTCAACGGCCCCCATCCCGAAATCCGCCACAGCCACCACCTGCTGTTCCGTTTGGCCCGGCCGGCCCAAGGCCAGCCACAGCCCCCCGGCCGCCAGCAGCACCACGGCGGCGAACAGGGCGTTCACCAGCCAGCGGCGGGGCTTTTTGGTGCCCTCAGCGTTGGCCTTGCTCATCCAACGTAGGCGCTGGCCTGCTGGCCGGCGATGCGGCCAAAGACGGTGAAGTCGGCCACAGCGTTGCCGCCCAGGCGGTTGGCGCCGTGGACGCCGCCGGTGACCTCGCCGGCTGCATACAGGCCGTCGATGACGGTGCCGTCACCGGCCAGGACCTGGGTGTCGGAGTTGATGGTCAGGCCGCCCATGGTGTGGTGGATGCCGGCGGTGACCTTGATGGCGTAGTAGGGGGCGGTGTTCAGGGGGTTGGCAAAGCTGGTGCGGCCAAACTCCTCATCCTTGCCGGCCTCGACGCAGGCGTTCCACTTCTCCATGGTGGCGGTGAAGGCGTCAGCATCCACGCCCATGGCGTCGGCCAGCTCGGCATAGGTGGAGCCGGTGACGGTGTAGCCCTTGGTGATGTAGCCCTGGATGACGCTGGAAGCGTTTACCATGGCCTGATCGATCACCAGCCAGCTGTAGCTGCCGGTCTGGGCGATCTCAGCGGCAGAGACAACGTCGCGGGTGCCCACCTCGTCGGTGAAGCGGTTGCCCTCGGCGTTGACCAGGATGGCGCCGTCGCCACGCAGGCCCTCGGTGATCAGGGCGGCGGTGTTGGCCTCCACGGTGGGGTGGATCTGGATCTGATCCATATCCACGGTGCCTGCGCCGATGGCCACGGCCATGTCAATGCCCTGGCCCTGGGCGCCGGCGGCGTTGGTGGTCATGAAGCCCTTCAGGTCGGGCTTGTACTGGACCACCATGTCCAGGTTGGCGCCGAAGCCGCCGGTGGCCAGGATCACAGCCTTGGCGTTGACGGTGACGGTCTGGCCGTTCTTGCCGGTGGCCTCGATGCCCACGGCTGCGCCGTTGGCGTCGGTGAGGATCTTGGTGGCGGTGGTGTTCAGCATCACCTCAACCCCCAGCTCCTTGCACTTGGATTCCAGACGGGGGATCATGTAGCTGCCCACAGACACCACCTTGCCCTCGTCGTCCAGGGGGCGGTGGATCCGCTTGACCGATGCGCCGCCGAAGCTGGAGACGCTGGGCAGGTCGATGCCCTGCTCGGACAGCCAGACGATGGCGTCCGCCGAGTTGGAGCAGAGGGTCTCCACCAGGGCGGGGTCGTTGATGCCCTTGCCGCCGATCATGGTGTCCAGCTCCATCAGCTCGACCGAGTCAAAGTAGCCCACGGGGTTGGCCTGGTAGGCAGCCCACTGCTCGGACACGGTCTTGGCCAGGGCGGTGATGGTCTCGTTGTCGGCGTAGTCGCTGGCGGCAGACTCCAGGGTCTTTTCGACGCCGGCGGCCTCGTTGAACTCGTTCTCATCCTGGGCGGGGGTCTTGGCAGCGTTGAGGCCGCCGGTGGCGCGGACCGAGTTGCCGCCCACCATGGACTGGCTCTCCAGGATCACCACGCTCTTGCCCTCGTTGGCAGCGGCGATGGCGGCGGTCATGCCGGCGCCGCCTGCGCCCACCACCACGATGTCGGTGTCAATCACCTGGTCGTCAGCGGTCTCGGAGGCGCTGCCGTTGCCGGTGAAGTCGGCAGCATCCAGGCCGGCCTCGGCCAGGGCAGCGGCCAGGGCCTCGTTGACGGCGTTGGAGGTGATGGTGGCACCGGCCACCACGTCGATGGCGCCCTTGTTGCCCGAGACAATCTCCTCGGGGGCGTTTTCGATGACCACCGAGCCGATGCCCTCGGTCTCGCCGTCGCCGGTGATGACGCAGTCGGTGATGGCGCCGTCGGTGAGGGTGACGGTGACGGTGACGTCGCCCATGCCCTGGGCGGTGCCGGTGAATTCACCCGACACGCCGCCGGAAGCTGCGGTGGAAGATGCCTTGCCTCCGCAGGCGGTCAGGCCAAAGGCCATGACTGCGGCCAGCGCGAGGGCTGCAATGCGTTTTCTCATATTTGTTCCTTTCTGCTTGTAGAAGCCGGCGCCGAAGGGGCGCAGGCCGGCCCGTTCTGCCGGGCACTCCTGGTTGATTGTACCGGATCGTTATCCTTTTGTCAAGACGCAGAGAGGAATTTCATTTGTTTTGTAGGATTCGGAAAATTTCTTTGATTTATGGGGTGTTGGGTTGGGTGGGCTTTACAAACCAGATGCATCCAAGGCCTGCCAGGGCTGCCCCCACCGCCAGCCAGTGGCGGCCGGCCTCCAGCCCCAGCCCCCGGGCCAGCAGGGGGAACGCCAGGCTGCCGGCGCTCTGGCCCAGGGCCAAAAAGCCATAGTTCACCCCGGCGTGGGGCAGGCCGAACAGGTCGGTGGAAAAGGCGGGCAGCACCGCCGCCAGGGCCGAATAGCAGAAGGTGAGCCCGGCGTACACCGCCACCACCCACCAGCCCCCCGCAAAGGCAAAGGCGGCCGACAGCCCCGCCGACACCCCGAACAGCAGCAGGTCGGTGGGGCGGCGGCCGATCTTGTCGCTGAGCAGGGGCATCAGCAGCCGGCCTGCGGTGCTGCCCACGCTGCCCAGCACCACCGCCCACACCGCCTGGCCTTCTTCCAGCCCCCGCTCCACCCCCAGCCGGAGGATGATGGGGCTGAACAGCAGCACCGCCGGGGTGGAAAAGCAGACCGCCGCAGTGCACAGCCAGTACTGCCGGGTGCGGAGCATCCGGCCGGGGGTGTAGTCGGGGCCCTTCTGCTGTTTCGCGTCGGCCTTTTGGCTCTGGGGCGGGTCGGTGAGGAGAGCCGCCCCCACGAGACACACCGGCAGGGCCGCCCCGCCCAGGGCCCAGAAGGCCCCCCGAATCCCCCACAGCGGGGTCAGCAGCCGCACCGCCACCGTCAAAAAGGCCCCCGACAGCCCGGCGGCGGCCCCGATGATGCCGGTGGCAAAGCCCTTTCTCCCCTGGTACCACTTCTGGACGCAGGACTGGATGGCGGGGTACAGAAAGGCGGTGCCCAGCCCCGCCGGGATGCTGAAACTCCAGGGCAGGGCCCGGCCCCAGTCCCCCGGCAGCAGGGCCGCCCCCAAAATCAGCCCCCCTTCCAGCAGGGCGGTGCCCCAGAGGGCGGCGCACCGGGGGCCGTGTTTGTCCTGCAAAAAGCCCCCGATGACGCACCCCACCCCATAGGCCGCGATCAAAACGCTGAAGGCCAGGGCGGCGGTCCCCTCCTCCAGGGCGTATTCCTCCATCACCGGCTGCTGGAACACACCCCAGGCGGCGGGCAGGCCGGTGAGCAGCTGGATGCAGGCCCCGGCGGCCAGGATGGCGGCGGGACGGACGGTTTTTTGGCTGGACATGGGCAGACACTCCCCTCTTTCTGGAGATAGTATGCCCCTTTTGGTTGACAATCCGGCCCCGGATTCTATATAATGAAAGACACAATGCCAATATGTGTGCAAGCCGGGGCCTCCGGCCGGAAACAGAGAGGGAGTCAATACAAGATGAAAATTCAGCCTTTAAAAGGGATGCGGGATCTTCTGCCCGCTGAACAGACCCTGCGGGATTACATCCAGGGCCAGATTCTGGAAGTGTACCGCGCCGCCGGTTTCGAGCGGATTTCCACCCCCATGCTGGAGGACCTGGAAAACCTGGACAAATCCGACGGCGGCGAAAACCTGAGCCTGATCTTCAAGGTGCTCAAGCGGGGGGACAAGCTGACCGCCGCCCTCAACGCCGGCCAGTATGATGCCCTGGCCGACATGGGCCTGCGGTATGACCTGACCCTGCCGCTCTCCCGCTACTATGCCGCCAACCGGAATGTCCTGCCCACCCCCTTCAAGGTGATCCAGACCGACCGGGTGTTCCGTGCCGAGCGCCCCCAGAAGGGCCGCCTGCGGGAGTTTGTCCAGTGCGACATCGACATCCTGGGGGATGAGAGCCCCAACGCCGAGGTGGAGCTGATCGACGTCACTGCCCGGGCCCTGCTGAAGATCGGCTTTGACGGCTTTACTATTAATATCAACGACCGCCGGATCCTCCGGGGGATGCTGGAGAGCATGGGCTTTGCCCCCGACACCCTGGATTCGGTCTGCATCACCTTTGACAAGATGGACAAGGTAGGGGCCGAGGGTGTCCGGGCCGAGCTGACCGAAAAGGGCCTGCCCGCCGGCGCCATCCAGCAGCTGGCCGACTTCCTGGCCCAGGGCTCTGTGACCCTGGACGCCGTGGCCGCCCGCTGCGCCGACCCCTCCATCGCCGATGACCTGAAATATGTGCTGGCCACCGCCGGCCGCCTGGCCGAAGGCAAATACCAGGTGGCCTACTGCCCCAGCCTGGTGCGGGGCCAGGGCTACTACACCGGCATGGTGTTCGAGGTGGTGTGCCCCCAGTTCGCCGGCGCTGTGGCCGGCGGCGGCCGCTACGACAACATGGTGGGCAAGTTCCTGGGCCAGCAGGTGCCGGCTGTGGGCTTCTCCATCGGCTTTGAGCGGGTCTGCGGCATCCTGCTGGAAAAGGGCTACCAGATCCCCGGCGCCAAGCAGAAGATCGCCCTGCTCTACCCTGCGGGGGCCGACTTCCCCGCTGTGCTGGCCCAGGCCGAGGCCCTGCGGGCCGACCACAGCGTCACCGTCCTGCCCCAGGGCAAAAAGCTGGGCAAACAGCTGGCCGCTCTGGAAGCCGCCGGTTTCGCCGGGGCCGCCTTTGCAGGTAAGGACGAACTCAAGTGGTTTGCCGACCGGAAATAAGAATATTCTCTGAGGCGGGGCTTTCGGGCCCCGCCCTTTTTGTGCCTGCATGCCTTCATCACCGCAAAACAGCCCGAACCTTTTTGCAGGTTCGGGCTGTTTCTGACAGGGCGGATGCCGACACGCCCCTGCCTCTATCTTTCTGAGGAGAGAATCAGGAAATCTCAGCTTCGCTGTCCGGTTTCCAGTCCTTGTAATTCTGGTACCCGGCGGCAGGCCTGCCCAGGGTGGACCACAGCTGATCGGCGGCCGGCTGCCAGTCGGCGGCATACTGCCTGCACTTGGCGCACAGGTGCTCCACCGTCTCGGGCGAGGCCAGGTCGGTGTTGTGGGCGCCGGTCCGGTGGACCATCTCCTCCAGGCAGGCGGGATTTTCCAGCATGGGGCAGGGACGGAGATGATTCTTGTTGAAGGGCTGGCCGTCCCGGTAGGCCATGAACAGGGGGCTGCGGAGAATTTCCAGGATGGAACTGTCGTGAATGTTGGCGTTGGAATAGTGGATGAAGACGCAGGGCTCGGCGTCGCCGGCCGAATTGATGTGGAAATAGTTCCGGCCTCCGGCAATGCAGCCCCCCACATACTGGCCGTCGTTCTGGAAGTCCATGGGGAAGAATTCGATGGGGCATTCAGCCGAGCGGATATAGCGGATCCGCTGGATCATATATTTGCGCTGTTCCACGGTGGGCATCAGGTCGGGCACCGCATCGCTGCCCACCGGCATGTAGTGGAAGTAGAAGCCGAACCGGGCGCCTTTTTGGGCGATCATCTGCAGGAATGCGTCGCTGGTGACGGCTTCCACATTGGCCCGGGTATAGCAGATGGAGGTGCCGAAGGGGATGCCGTGGCGCTTGAGCAGGTCCATGGCATGCATCACCGCCGCATAATGGCCGTCGCCCCGGCGGGCGTCGTTGGTCTCGGGGGTGCCCTCGATGGACAGGATGGGCAGGATATTGCCCAGCCGCACCAGCTGGGCGCAGAACGCCTCGTCGATCAGGGTGGAGTTGGTATAGATGGCAAACTCTGCGTCGCTGTGCTTGTCGGCCAGACGGATGATATCCGCCTTCCGCACCAGGGGCTCGCCGCCGGTCAGCATATACAGGTAGACCCCCAGCTCCTTGCCCTGGGTCAGGATTTTGTCCATGTCTTCAAAAGAAAGGTTGTTCCGGTTGCCGTATGTACCGGCCCAGCAGCCGGCGCAGTGCATGTTGCAGGCCGAAGTGGGATCAAACAGGATCAGCCAGGGCACATTGCACTGGTAGATCTCCCGGTTTTTCCGGATCATTTTGGTGCCGCGGATGAACGCCTCATACCCCAGGTTCAGCGCCGTTACCCGGGCCACATGGGGGTCGGTCTCGTCCAGAACACGGTTGATATAGCGGACCCACTTGTTGTCCGGGTCGCTGAACATTGCCTTGGCCTTTTCATAGCTTTCCCCGGAAAATCCGTCTCCCCAGAACTGCCGTGCCAGGTCCACCATCTGCTGGTAGGCCTTTTCTCTCTCTTTGCCCGCATGGGTCAGCGCCAGGTCGATGATGGTGCCGGCAGCCGTCCGCTGCATTTTATGGGAAAGCGTGTCGATTGCGGTGCTCATGTTTCAGCCTCCTTATTGTTTCACTCTATGATTTCCTGCCGGGGTATATTCCCCAGTATAGACACAGCTCCCGGACGTCTCTATAAACAAAAAGGCCGATGTGATTGCTTTTTGATCACATCGGCGCAATTGACGTCAGGGCTTTGGCCCTGTATTTTGATTATTTCCGGCCTCCGCCCAGCATTTCGGCGGCCTTCTGTATCCCGCCGGAACAGATGCTGTTCAGCCGGCGGGTCAAAACCTCCGGTTCGGTCTTCATGCCGTCATCCATCCATTCCAGCAGCATCCCTACCAGGGCATAGGTGTAAAAATGCACCACAAAGCCCCACTCCTCCTGATCGATGGTCTCAGCGTCCTTGCCCAGCTCCTTGTCCAGCAGGGGGCGGAGCATCTGCTCTGCCAGCTCGCACATCCGACGTTCCAGTTCTTCCCGGCGGACCGAGCGGCAGACGTTGGTGATGAGCTGACGGTTGCGCTGCAGCTCCTGCACCACCCTCAGAAAGCCCTCTTTCCAGTTGGCGGCGCTGCGGCTGTCCTGGAGCAGCTCTGTCGTCTCCTCCTCGAAGGCCCACTGGGCCAGGTCATAGATATCGTGGAAGTGATAATAAAAGGTCATTCGGTTGACGCCGCAGTGCCCGGTGATATCACTGATGGTGATCTTGTTGAAAGGTTTCTGGGCCAGCAGTTCTTTGAAGGAAGCCGCCAAAGCCCGTTTGGTTGTCTGTGCCATGCGCTCACGCTCCTTTTCCGGCCGCCCCGGGGCGGCCACGACTGCCCGCAGGCAGCGCCGGGGCCGCTGTGCCCCGGCATCCCCTCGATGGGCGCCTCGCTTCCCCTTTTGCCGCGGAAACCCGCCCGGGGAGAGCTGCCCATCCTGTTTAGTGTAGCGCACAAATGTAACAAAAATTTGTTTTTTTCCAAAAAAACAGACAAAGTTCCAAAAAAATCCCGCCTGCCGGGGGGCAGACGGGACAATGTGTTTGAAATTCAGACCTTTATTCAGCGGCGGCCGTGGAGAATCGGGGACAGGGGCTTGTAGATCAGCATGCAGATGGCTGCATCCAGCAGGCCCTTGGCCAGGGTCCAGGGCATATTGAAGATGACCAGGCACTTCAGCAGGCTGTCCGCCGAGGGCAGGATGGCCTGGTACATGCCCAGAATCACGTCCATGGGCATGCCGTACACCACCACGTAGGCGGGGTAGGTCAGGAAGAAGTTGAGGGGCACGCTGAAGACGCCCATCACCACAGCGCCCAGCACGGCGCCCAGCACAGCGCCGGAGCGGGTCTTTTTGCGCTGATAGATAAAGCCGGCCACCCATGCGAAGGATGCGCCCAGCAGGAAGTTGCACAGCTCGCCCACGCCGTTGGTGGAGCCGGCCAGAATCAGGTGGAGCAGGTTTTTGATCAGTGCCACCAGGACGCCGTACACGGGGCCCAGGGCGAA
Source organism: uncultured Faecalibacterium sp. (assembly GCA_944386015.1). Taxonomy (GTDB): domain Bacteria; phylum Bacillota; class Clostridia; order Oscillospirales; family Ruminococcaceae; genus Faecalibacterium. The sequence goes on along the minus strand of CALWZK010000033.1, from coordinate 5,171 downwards.
GGCACCCAGCAGTTCAGGCAGATCGGAGAAGTCCATCTGCACAAACGAGGGCATGATCATGGGCAGGGGGAAGTCCATGAACATCAGCACGAAGGCCACTGCCGACAGCATGGCGGTGACGGTGAGTTTGCGCACGCGGTCGCGGTCCTGGCCGGCGGCGTGCAGAGTCTGAGAATTTGCTTCCATACGTATTACCTCCCGGGGCGAAAGCCCCATTCCAAAAATGTTGGAAAGCCCCTTTCAACCGGGAGACAAACAGAAAACGCCCTGCTGCCATACAATGCAACAGGGCGCAATGACATCGAATCTGTCCATCGTCTCTACCATCCGGACTATACCGTCGGCCCCGGAATCACACCGGGTCAGCACCTGGTTTACAGGTGGTCGCGGGCTTTACCGCCGGTGGGGAATTGCACCCCGCCCTGAAACGAACTTTCTGGCAACAGTATACCATAAGCCGCAGAAAAAGCAAGAGGGAATTTTGAAGTCATACTTTTCTTTTTGTTTTTGGCGGTGAGACGTTTGTTTTTTCTTTCTTTTGGGATCTAAACCCTCCAGACTGCCGTGCCCCTGGCCATAGGTGCAAATATTTTGATTTATGATCTTAACCCACCCTCCACCCTTTTAATGTAACCCCGCGGCTGCGCCGCCGCCCCTTAACAGGGGCTCTGGGCCTCTGACCGCTCCTTCTAGAGCAATCCCAGAAAATACTGCAAATGCCGGACCCAGGTGAAATAAGTTCCTCAAGTTTCAGGTTCGGAAAAGCCCGTGTCTTTTCATCTGAATACCCACCCACCCTCCCTTTATAGGAAGCTGGGGCTTCGCCCCAGACCCCATTCCGGGTGTATGGATAGGCTTCACGCTATTTCATAGGACTGCTCTAGGTTTGCGCTGCGGCTACTTTGCAACTGCGGCAATCCAACGGAAGGAGGAGCAGTTGGCCGCCGGTTCCCCGGAGGGGGATGTCGCGCAGCGACAGGGGGACACCGCTAAGAGGGCGGGTGGGTGGGTAAAAATATCCCCCAGGCAGAGCGGCAAAGTTCTCGGCAATCAATTCGCCGTCAGAGTGAAAGGCAGAGGGAGCAGGGATTGGTTCAGAGCCCCCCAACAGGGGGGCGCCGCCGCAGGCGGCAGGGGCACCGCTATGGGTGGACGGGTGGGATTAGATGAAAAATAAAGGCAAGGAAAGACCGGCACAGTTTGCGCTACCACAGACCCCACCCCCGTTGTTTGACAAAACAGACCAGAAAAAACTTCCCGTATACTCGCCCGCAGGGCAAACGCTGACTAAGATGCAGGGCCTGGCCGCCGGCTAGCCGTAACGTGAGTGCGGCCAGAGTTGCCCGGTACACAGTGAAAAGCTTTTTGGCTACTTTTTCTCGAAAAAGTAGCAACATTGCGGCTCCTCCGAAAATATGCTAAAATAAATACATTCGGTCGAACGGTCGGCCGAATGTATGACAAAGGAGATCCATTGCCATGATATTTGCAACCCAAGACCTGACCTTTACCCTGGGCAGCCTGCTGCTGGAAGGCCGCGCCGCCTTTGCTGCCCGGTGCGTCTGCGCCCTGCTTCTGCTGGCCGCCGGCGAAGTGCTCCGCCGCTGGCTGAAAGGCTGGGCCCTGCCCCGGCTGTGCCGGTTCCACTGGCCCGCCGAGGCGGTGAACATTCTGCTGGGCAGCTTCGCCGCTCCCCTGCCCTGGATGGCCCTGACCACCGGCGTCTACCTTGCCCTGGCTTCCCTGCCCTGGGCCCTGGGCCCGGTGGAGCCTTTCCTGCTGAAACTTTACCGCATCATCGCCATTCTGCTGCTGACCTGGGGCCTGTACGGGGCATCACGCCTCACCGAGCTGATGCTGGCCGGCACCCGGGAGGAAATCCGCACCAGCAAAACCCTGCGGAACGTGCTGGTGAAAGTCTACAAAGTTGTCGTGATGATTTTGGGCATCCTGATGGCAGTCCAGGAACTGGGCCTGCCGGTCACCGGCGTCATCACCAGTGCAGGCCTGGTCGGCCTCACCATCTCCCTGGCCGCCCAGGACACCGCCAGCAACCTGTTCGGCGGGGTGATGATCCTGATCGAGCGCCCCTTTGAAATCGGGGACTGGATCGTGGTGGGCAGCGTGGAGGGCACCGTGGAGGACATCAGCTTCCGCTCCACACGGGTGCGGGCCCTGGACAACTCGGTGTATATCCTGACCAACAGCAACGTCTGCGCCTCCACCATCAACAACGCCGCCCAGCGCCAGAAACGCCTCTACCGCTTCACCCTGGGGGTGGAGTACAGCGCCACCCGCGCCCAGCTGGAACAGCTGATGGCCGACCTGCGGAAAATGCTGACCGACAGCCCCTATACCTACGAGGACTCGGTGCTGGTGGAACTCACCGGCTTCGGCGCCTCCAGCATTGACATGCTGGTGTCCGCCTACCTGCGCACCGCCGACACCGTCGTCTTTTACCGGATGCAGAACGACCTGAACCTGTCCATTCTGGACCTGGTCCGCCAGGACGGCCTGGACTTTGCCTTCCCGTCCACCACGGTGTACCTGAAACAGGACGCCCCTGCATCCCCCAACGCCTGATCTGCAAGGAGCCAGAAATGGAAATTGAACGCAAATGGATGGTGACGGGCTGGCCCGAGGGCCTGCCCATGACCGAAGAATTCACCATGCGGCAGGGCTACATCAGCGTGCGGCCCACCGTCCGCATCCGGGAAGAAGCCAAAACCGGCGGCGACACCGCCTGGATTCTCTGTTTCAAGTCGGCGGGGGGCCTGGCCCGGGAGGAGATCGAGCGCCCCATCGACCAGGCCCTCTTTGAGGAGCTGGAACACAAAATCATCGGCCGGCCTCTGATCGAGAAGGTCCGCCGCACCTACCGCCTGCCCGACGGCTGCATGCTGGAAGTCAACCATGTGGACGCCGGCCAGCCGGGGGCCTTCTGGTACGCCGAAATCGAATACCCCACCATTCCCGCCGCCAACCAGTGGGACCCTGCCGCCGCCGGCCTGGCCGATTACCTGTCCGAGGAAGTCACCGGCCAGCCGGGCCAGTCGATGGGCGCTTACTGGGAGCGGACCCGGGGTTAAAACAAAGGAGGTAAACATCATGGTTCCTGCCATGCGCCGCAGCCGCCAGGCCCTGCCTGACGCCGACTGCGAGGCCATTCTGGCCGCCGGCACCTCGGGGGTGCTGGCTCTGGCCGACGCCGAGGGCTTTCCCTATGCGGTGCCCCTGAGCTATCTGTACAGCGGGGGCAAAATCTGGTTTCACTGTGCCAAAGCCGGCTACAAGCTGGATTTGATCCGCGCCAATCCCAAAGCCTCTTTCTGCGTCATCGGCCAGGACAAGATTGTCCCCGCCGAATACACCACCTATTACCGCAGCGTCATTGCCCGGGGCACCGTCCGGGAAATCACCGACGAAACCCAAAAGGTGGAGATCCTCCGGCTGCTGGCCCGGAAGTATTCCCCCGACGAAACCGAGGCATCCATGGAGGCCGAAATCCGCCAGTATCTGCAGGAAGTCTGCATTTTGGAACTGGATGTGACCCAGCTCACCGGCAAACAGAACAAACGCCTGGTGCCCTCCCTCTAAAAACAAAAGCCCGCCGCTTGTGCGGCGGGTTTTGCTTTGTTCAGCTCTGGGCCGGGGAATGGGCGGCGATTCGCCGGGAAATATACCCCGGCACTTCCTCCCGGGAAATCCCCAGGGCCACCGCAAACTCCCCGTTGATGCTGTCCTTGGCGCACTTCATAAAATGTTCGTCCACCCGGCCGCACTTCCGCTTCTGCCGGGCCAGATACTCCCGCTTGGCGCCGATGGACCGGATCAGCTGGAGCAGGTCGGCGCAGTTCTGGGTTTTGAGGGCCGCCTGGTAGTGGGCGCTGAGCTCCTGGGCGCTGCGGCTGTGGAAAGCCGGGGACTCCATGGAGGGGATGGCGTCGATCAGCCGGTTGGCCTCCTCGGCAGAAATCACCGCCCGCAGGGCAATCCGGGGGTTGTCTGCCGGGACATACAGCACCCCGCCCTGGTAGATGGGGCAGAGCTGGTAGTAAGGGTGGGCACCCTCCAGGCCTTCAAAGCGGCGCTCTTCCAGCCCTTCCACCCGGCAGACGCCGAGATTGCCGTACACAACATAGTCACCCTTCTGGAACATGGTGCATCCCTCCTTCTCCCGCCGGGCCGCAGATCACTTATCTATACAAGCTGGAGAAACAAGCCCCCGCGCCGTGCGGCTTAGGCGGGCCGGGCCGGCAGCAGAGACCATTCTCTCACTCAAAACACTCGTATGTATGTTTATATTATAGCACAAACCGCACCCGCTGTCCAAGGGCAAAACGACGAATTTTGCCGCCCTTATACAGTCTGGAATCCCGCCGTCAGATTGAATCTGGACTTATCCCCCGAAGTTGTGATACAATGGTGAAAATGCCGTCCCCTGTCTGATTTTCTGCCGAAAGGAGCTGGCGTACCACGAAACGTTCCAAATTCAGCATCAGCTTCCAGTACAACGCCCCGGTGATCCTTACCTTCTTCCTGCTGTCCCTGGGGGTGCTGGCCCTGGACAAGGCCACCGGCGGCTGGACCACCACCCACCTGTTCTGCGTCTACCGCTCCAGCTGGAAAGACCCCCTGGCCTATCTGCGGCTGTTCGGCCATGTGCTGGGCCACGCCGATCTGGGCCACTTTCTGAACAACATGCTGCTGTTTCTGGTGGTGGGTCCCCCCATGGAGGAAAAGTACGGCAGCATCCCCCTGCTGAAAGCCATTGTCATCACCGCCTTTGTGTCGGGGGTGCTCCAGTGCCTTCTGTTCCCGGGGGTGGCCCTGCTGGGGGCCTCGGGCATTGTGTTCATGCTGATCATGCTGGCCTCCCTGTCGGGGGGCAGCGGCGGCATCCCGGTGACCATGCTGCTGGTGGCCGCCCTCTATCTGGGGGATCAGATCTACGCCATTCTCTTTGTGCGGGACAATGTGGCCAACTTCATGCACATTGTGGGGGGCATCTGCGGCACCGTCTTCGGTTTTTACAGCGCCTATGCCCGGCCCCGGCACCGCCGCCGCGGGTGAAAAGTCACACTTATTCACCCACTTTTCCCCCGGTTTGCAGGGGATTTCAGCGCCTTTCACTGAAAACCCGCGCCCATCCCCCGGCCAAAATCGTGCGT
>CALWZK010000032.1 GCA_944386015.1 uncultured Faecalibacterium sp. | reverse complement strand
ACCTCCTGTAGTAGTTCTATTCTACCACAGGAGGCCTTCTTTTTTCATTGTCTACTTTTACTGGAGCGGTTCATTTTGGGCAGGAGCCTTTTTGTATCATCCCGGTCAGCCGGTGAATTTCACCTTGATATCCCCGTTCTGAGCCTTCATGGTGGCGCTGGCCACCCCGGTGCCCGGCTGGTCCTCCAGGTTGCTGTCGCCGTTTCGGGCCTCCGCCTTCAGCCGGTAATCCGCTTTGGTCCCGGCCAGGGTCCCTCTGATGTCCCCATTCTGGCTGGTCAGGTCATAGTCCAGCCCATAGGGATGATCCAGCTGGATGTCCCCGTTGCCGGCTTTGACCCGTACCTTCACCCCGCGGGTGTTTTCCAGGGTCACATCACCATTCCCGGTGTCCAGGGACAGGGTTTCAGCCTCCACCCCCGACGCCGTAATGCTGCCGTTGCGGGTTTTGCCCTCGATCTTGTCATACACTGCCTCCGGCAGGGTGATGGTGATCTTGTTGTCACAGACCACCGCATCCCCCATCACAGTGGCATGGATTATCCCAATGTGAATCGGTACATCACTGCCCTTGATCTTTTCCCCCTGGATGGCCTTCACCCGCACCGTCAGGACCCCGTCCTTGAGGTCAAAGTCGTAGGAGTATTCCCCTTTGGCATCGGCGTCAGAGTCCACCCGGACGGTGCTGCCCGTCCCCTTCTGGATCACAAGGACAGCGTTTTCCACGTCCGCCACCACCGACGTCACCGGCTGGGACGTCTCGTACTGGCGGACGGCGGCATCCGCCGCCCCGGCCGGCAGGGTCAGGCCTGCCAGCAGCCCGGCAGCCGTCAGGGCCGCGGCCAGTTTCATACGCCATTGGAACATAACCTTTACCTCCTTTTTGATTGCGGGATGTGTTGCTTTTATTTTACCATCATGCGGGAAGCTTTCCAGGGTTTTGCAGCAAAAAGAGGGTTTTCTGCGGTGAAAAGGGGGTTCTCAGCCCGCCGGATGGCCCACGATGTCGTACAGCTCCGCCCCGGCCCAGTGTTCAAAGTAGCCTTTCAGCTCAAAGTTCTTGTCCCACTTGTCCTGGGGGTAATCCCCGTACCGGCGGCGGACGTCTTCCATCCGGGCCGCCATGTCCACCGGGCCGTCCACCCCTGCAATGGAATCGCACAGCTGGATCAGGCGGTCGTAGTCGTCATAGACGGCGGCGTCCAGGGCGGCGGTCAGCTCGGCCAGGGCCTCGGGGGGAATGTCCCGGTGGCCGATGTAGGCGTCGATGCCCTGGATCTGGAAGGAATGGGTCAGGCAGATTTTGGCCACCTCGTCATACCCCTGCTGGGCCATGTACTTCCAGCCGTAGTAGACGTGGCGCAGATGGCCGTCCCCCCACCGGCGGCCGACGTCGTGGAGCAGCCCCAGCACATAGGCTTTGTCCGGGTTCAGACCCGGGCACCGGGCCGCGATCTTTTCGGCGCAGGCCGCCGCCGTCCGGCAGTGGTCCGCCCACCGGCCATGGACCTGGCTCACCTCATTGTACCGCTCCTGGGCCTCGGCCAGGATCTCTTCTGCCTGCTGGCGGGTGGGTATCATGGTATCCTTCCTTTCCCCGGGGATGCTGAGATGCAGCGCCCCGATGTTCTGGGCCGCCCGGGCCACCGACCCCAGGATCTCCACCAGGTCGTCCTCCTGCAGCCGGCCGCTGTTGTTGTAAAAAGCGTAGTAGCAGCCCCGCACGCAGAAGGACAGTACCACCCGCCGCACCGGGTCATCCCAGTACCCCGGGTCCTCCCGGCTGGTCATCTCCCGCAGCCGTCGTTCCATCCGGTCCACCAGGGCCCCCTGGCGGGACCCCGAAAACAAAATCTTCACCTGGCGGTCGTGGGCCACAAAAGCCCGGGACAGCTCCCGGGTCAGCCACTCGGGGCGGCTGCGCAGATCCTCGGCCCGGATGGGCCCCACCCGGGCCAGAATCTCCTCCACCAGCTGGCTCTCCATGGCGTCCGCCAGGGCGTACACGTCGGGATAATGGGCGTAAAAGGTGGATTTGTGGATCTGGGCTGCCTCGCACAGCTCCCGCACCCGGATTTTCTCCAGGGGCTTTTCGGCACGCTGGGCCAAAAACGCCTCCTGAATTGACCGCTCGGTCCTTGCAATCCGCCGGTCCATGACCTCTCCCTCCTCTGTCAGGGGCTGAAATTCCGACTATTTCCGACTAAAGTCGGTTATCCGACTCTTTTCGTTTTTTGCTTATGGACAGGCTCTCCCCATCCTCTTACAATATCCATAAAGGCAGATGGATGCTATTCTTTCCGGTACAGCAGCCCCGCCTGGTCCAGCGCCGCCTCGATCCGCCGGAACGCCGCCTCGTCGGCGCAGCGGATGGTGTGCAGGTGGACCCCGCCGGTCATCCGGCTCAGCAGGCTGTCGGGGGCTGCCTCCGCCTGTTTCACAAAGGCGTCGGCCTCGTACCGGCTGGATACATTCAGGTTGGCACGGATTTCCCCATAGAGGGCGTTTTCCACCATCACATCCACCACGGTGCCCCCCTGGTCTGCCACCGTGTACAGTTCCCGGCGCATCTCCTCGGCGGTGTTGTGGACGCAGACCACCAGGCCGGTGTACCCGGCCGCCGCCGGGAGCATCCGGTAGCCCCGGGGGGTGGCGTCGATCTGGGCGCCCCCGGCCCGCAGCAGGGCCACATCCCCCACCACGATCTGCCGGGACACTCCCAGCTCGCCCGCCAGGGCGCTGGCACTCACCGGGCTGCTGGCCTTGGCCAGCTTTTCCAGGATGGCCTGGCGCCGGGCTGCTGCATCCATGTTCTTCTCCCCTTTCACTGGCCCAGCCCCAGGATGGTGCCGTAATTGCCGGGCAGATCCAGCTTCAGGCGGCCATCCTCAATCCGGGCGTTCACCGGCTGGCTGCCGGTGCAGCCCTCCAGCAGGTCCTCCACGGCATCCGACGGCACCGGCAGGTTCATCTCCAGATGGGCCGGTGCGTCGGCGTTGTTCAGCACCGTGATCAGGGCGCGGCCATCCAGCACCCGGGCAAAGGCATACCGCTCGGTGGTCAGGATCAGCTCCTGGGGTTTGCCCCAGGTCAGGGCGGGCTCTTCCGCCTTCAGCTTGCCCAGGGCGGCGTAGACGCTGGTGACGGGGTTCCCGGTGACGGCGTCCTGGTAATCTGCCAGATCCAGGCAGGGCCGCAGGGGCCAGTCGCTGCCCCGCTCCTTCTTGCCCTCGATGCCGAACTCCGAGCCATAATAAATCGAGGGGATGCCCCACAGGGTATACACCAGGATGGCAATATGGCGGATGTGGGCCCGGTTCCGCAGCTTGTTGGGCAGACGCTCCACATCGTGGTTGTCCGAGAAGGTGTACAGCCGGGTATCCCTGCACAGGCCCTGGAGCCGGCGCATGGTGTGGGCGATCTCAAAATAGTTGTGGTCGTTGTGGCCGCTCCAAAGCCCCTTGTGGAGCTCGTAGTTGGTCACCGAGTGGAGGGTCTGGGGGTTGGCCCAGCGGCTGTAATCCCCGTGGATCACCTCGCCCATCAGCCAGAACTCGGGTTTCAGCCCGTCGGTGAACCGGCGCAGGTTCTGCATAAAGCCAAAGTCCAGCACATCTGCGGCGTCCAGCCGGATGCCGTCGATGTCAAACTGTTCCACCCAGAATTTCACCGTGTCAAAGTGATACTGCTGCACCTCCGGGTTCCGCTGGTTCAGCTTGACCAGCAGGTTGTGGCCGCCCCAGTTGCCGTAGGAGAAGCCGTCGTTGTATTCGTTGTTGCCCCAGAAGTTCACATCGCAGAACCAGTCCTTGTAGCGGCTGCCCTCGCGATGGGCTTTCAGGTCCTCAAAGGCGAAAAAGCCGCGGCCCACATGGTTGAACACGCCGTCCACAATCACCTTCTGGCCCCGCTGGTGGCACTTGGCCACAAAGTCGGCAAATTCCTCGTTGGTGCCCAGCCGGCGGTCCACCAGACGGTAGTCGATGGTGTCGTAGCCGTGGGAGCCGCTCTCAAACAGAGGGCCGATATAAATAGCCGTGCAGCCCAGCTCATAGGCGTGGGCCGCCCAGGCATCCAGCTTTTCAAAGGCGCCGGGCACAGCCTGCCCGTTGTTTTCGTGGGCGCACCCGCACAAGCCCAGAGGGTAAATGTGATAGAATACAGCGCTGTCGTACCAAGCCATAACTTCATCCACTCCTGTAATTACTGTTTTTCTTGCTGTCTTATCAGCCATCCAAGACTGTCCTCCGACAGTATAACACAAAACCAGGAATCTTGTACCACTTTTTTTCAGATTTGGTAAAAAAATATTGCTTGATTAACAAAGTTGACACAATCTTTTTGTATCTTGGACCCATTGCAGTTTGAACCAAAGGAGAGCATTCTATGAGTTATCCTGAAATCCCCCAGGCCTTTTGGGAGGGCACCTGTTTTGACGCCTACCGCTGGATGGGGGCCCACCCCGCCGCCGGCCCGGCGGGCGAAGAAGGCTGGCAGTTTGTGTTCTGGGCCCCCGGGGCCCGGGAGGTCCAGCTGGAGACCGGCGGCCGGGACATCCCCATGGAACGGGCCGAGACCGGCTTCTGGAGCGTCTTTGTGCCGGGGCTGGCCGAGGGGGACTGCTACCAGTACCGGGTCACCGGCGCCGACGGGACCATCCAGCTCCACACCGACCCCTATGGCTTTTCCGCCGAGCTGCGGCCCGGCACTGCCAGCAGGCTGACGGTGCTGGATTTTTCCTTTGACGACGGGGAATGGATGGACCGGCGCTCCAAGAGCCGGGACCTGCCCCTCAGCATCTACGAGATGCACGCCGGCAGCTGGAGGCACAAGGCCGAGGGGGACGGCCCCGAGGCCTGGTACAACTACGAGGAGCTGGCCCGGGAGCTGATCCCCTGGCTGAAGGAGCACCATTTCACCCATATTGAGCTGCTGCCCCTGGCCGAGCACCCCTTCGACGGCAGCTGGGGCTACCAGACCACCGGGTATTTCGCCGTCACCAGCCGGTACGGCACCCCGGCCCAGTTTGCCAAATTTGTCAACGCCTGCCACCGGATGGGCATCGGGGTGATCATGGACTTTGTGCCGGTCCACTTTGCCGCCGACCCCACCGGCCTGGCCCAGCTGGACGGCACCTGCCTCTACGAATACGACAGCGACGTGGGCCAGAGCGAGTGGGGCACCTGCAATTTCAACTACTACCGGGGGGAGGTGCGGAGTTTCCTCAACAGCGCCTGCGCCCTGTGGATGGACGTGTACCACTGCGACGGCATCCGGATGGACGCCATCTCCCGGGCGGTGTACTGGCTGGGGGACCCGGCCCGGGGGGTCAACCAGGGGGCCCTGGACTTTCTGCGGAGCCTCAACCACGGCCTGAACCAGCGGTGGCCCACCGGCATCTACATCGCCGAGGACTCCACCAACTACCTGAAAATCACCGCCCCCACCCGCTACGACGGGGTGGGCTTTGACTATAAGTGGGATATGGGCTGGATGCACGATACCCTGGATTATTTCGCCACCCCCTTTGGGGAGCGGCCGGGGCAGTACGACAAGATCCTGTTCAGCATGCACTACTTCTACAACGAGCTGTATCTGCTCTCCCTCAGCCACGACGAGGTGGTCCACGGCAAAAAGACCATCATCGGCAAACTGTGGGGCACCTATGAGGAAAAGTGCGCCCAGCTGCGGACCCTCTACTTTTATATGTTCACCCATCCGGGCAAAAAGCTCAACTTCATGGGCAACGAGCTGGCCCATTTCCGGGAGTGGGACGAAAAGACCCAGCTGGACTGGAATCTGCTGTCCTACCCCTTCCACGACAGCTTCCAGAAATTCTTTGCCCGGCTGTCCCTGATTTATGCCAGCGAGCCGGGCCTCTACGCCGGGGAGTACGACAGCCGGTGCTTTGCCTGGGTGGCCTGCGAGAGCCGCAGCGAAGGGGTGTTCGCCTGGCTGCGGCGGGGCCGCGGGGAGAACCTGCTCTGCGTCATGAACACCCAGGACAAGCCCCACTTTGATTTTCCCCTCTATCTGGAATGGCCCGCCGGGGCCCACGAGCTGCTCAACACCGAGGACAGCTGCTGGGGCGGCGCCTTTGAGGGCCCGCGGGACCTCCACACCGTGGACGGCGGGGTCTATGGCCGGGACTACACCCTGTTCTGTGACCTGCCCGCCATGGGCAGCCGGCTGTTCCGGCTGACCCCCGAGGCCCCCCACCCCGGCGCCGCCGGCCTCAGCGCCCACCGCACAAGCCAACCCAAAGGATAATGCCTCTTTTTTCTCTCTTCTCCGGGCCTGCGCCCGGCCTCTCCTCCTGGGGCCGGCGCGGGCCCCTTTGTTTGCCCCTCGTTCCGGCCGGGCCGCCCTTTTTCGTCCTGACTGGACATTTTATGCCCCACTCTGGTATACTGGTGTTGCAAATCCCCACCGAAAGGAAGTCTTTGCCCATGCCGACCACCCTATCCCGGCCGCGGCTGCGGCTGCGCCGGGGCGTCGTGCCCGCGGCCCTCGCCCTGTCTTTGGTCCTGCTGTGCGGCTGCACCGCCGCAGGCCTCACCGGCTCCTTCTTTTTTCCGCTGCTCAGTCTGTGGGCGGACTGTTTTCTGTTCTGTCTCACCCTGGCGGCGGTCCGCCGGGCAGGGGTTCATTTTGAGCTGTTCCACGGGTCTATCCTGGTGGCGGTGTATCTGCTGGCGGCCATCTGCTTCAACCTCCAGGTGAACAGCCGCTCCTTTATTTATGTCTGGGACTACAGCAACTACACCCTCCTCCAGTACCAGGCCGAGGCCGCCTTTGAGGGCGGGGCCCTGGCGGGGCTGGGACATCTGGTCTCCACCTTCACCGAGGACTACACCAGTTTTATCTGCCTGTTCACCGAGTTTCCCTTCTGCCTGTCGGCCCACACCGGGGACAGCTTTGTCCTCAGCCAGCTGATCAGCGTCTTTCCCACCCTGCTGGTGGCTCTGGGGGGCCTGGTGGTGAAAATCGGCCAGCTGCTGCCGGTGCGCAACGAAAAGGGCTTTTTCCTCATCGGCCTCAGCACCGCCGCCAGCTTCCCGCTGCTGCGGATGGCCGCCGCCCTGGGCCAGCCCGACTGGTTCGGGCTGATCTTCGCCCTCATCATCCTGCTGCTGACCATCGACTTCCGGTTTGACGCCGGGGAGCCGGCCCGCTGCGTGGGACTGTTTTTCGCCACCGCCGCCCTGGTGCTGACCCGCCGGTGGTACCTCTATTTCATTGTATCCTACTATCTGGTGTATGCCCTGACGGTGGCGGGCAGCACCGCCCTGCTGATCGGCAAGGGCCAGGGCGGCCAGGCGCTGGACCGCATACGCCGGCTCATCACCTTCGGCGCCGGGTCCCTGGCGGCCATCCTGGTGCTGTTCTGGCCCATCGTCCAGAAAATCCTCTCCTACAGCTATGAGACCCACTACGCCGCCTACAATATGGGGGGCCTGGCCCTGGAGCTGTTTTCCCAGATCTGCCGGCTGGGGATCTTCTATCTGCCTCTGGTGATCGCCGGGGCGGTGTGGGCCTTCGCCCGGGGCCGGGGGGCTCTGGCCCTCCAGACCCTGGCGGTGCTGGCCCTCAGCCTGGTGCTGTTCACACGGGTCCAGAACATGGGGTCCCACCAGTCTTTGCTGCTGATGCCGGGATATTTCATCCTGATGCTGGCGGGCACCGCCGCCCTGGCCGACACCCTGGACCGGCTGCGGTATCTCAAGCTGGGGTACTGGGTGCTGGCGCTGGCCTTCAGCCTGTCGGCCCGGCTGTCCCCCCTCACCATCATCGCCCTGCCCGACTTCCTCTTTGACTGCATCAAGGCCGACGCGGTGCAGGAGTTCATCCGGCTGGACAACCTGATCTACGACCGCACCGACATCGACCAGATCCACGCCCTGGCCGACTGGATCGACCAGAACTGCGCCGACGGGGAGTTTGCCTACATGATCCCCCACTCCATGACCTACTGCCCCGACACCTTTAAGAATGTGGACCTGCCCGACCGGCCCCTGGAAGACAAACTCTCCTTCGGCTTCGGCATCCTGGGCACCCATGCCTTCCCCACCGACCTGTTCGAGGCCAAGTACGTCATCACCGCCGACCCCTTCCCCTGGTGCTACGAGGTCAGCAGCGTGGCCCAGAAGCTGAACGACCAGTTCCTGGCCCTGAAGGACAGCTGCTTTGTCTACGAGACCAGCTTTGACATGGGCAACGGCACCGTCTTTACCGTCTACCGCCGCACCGTCCCCGCCACCCGGGCCGAGGCCAACGCCTATCTGGCGGCCTTCGCTGAGGAGGACGCCCAGTTCCCCGAGCTGTACAGCCAGGTGATCAACGCCTGGTGCGACCAGGAGGGGCTGTGAGGGGAAATCTGCCGGAACCCTTGCCCAAAGAAGGGTCCGGGTGTATACTTAAAAAATGGATGCAAGCCATCCAATCCTTTCGATCTACAGGAGGTCAAATACCATGATGAAGTTATACGGTGCCCCCATCTGCTCCACCTGCCGGGAAGTCAAGCAGGTGCTGGATGAAAAGGGCATTCCCTATGAGTATGTGGATATCACCGAGAGCACCAAGAACCTGAAGGCTTTCCTGGCCATGCGGGACAGCATGCCGGTTTATGACTCGGTCAAGGCCGAGGGCCGCATCGGCATCCCCTCCTTTGTGTGGGAAGACGGCTCTGTCACCCTGGACACTGACTGGCTCAGCGCCGGCGGTGCCTGCACCGACTGCTGAGGAACAGGAGCACAGCCATGGCAGAAACATTTCCCAAAACCACCCTGGGCCAGTACAAGGGCCTGGCCGTCACCCGCCATGTCCGCCCTGTGCTGGACAGCACGGTGGAGGAGGAGATCGGCCACCGCTGCCGTCTCCACGCCCGGTATGTCCCCACCGACGCCCCCGCCAAGCGGGGGGACAAGGTGACCCTGGACTTTGAGGGCTTCCTGAAGGGCGAGCCCATCCCCGACAGCAAGATGGAAAACGTCACCGTCCTGCTGGGCACCGGCAAGCTGATGCCCGCCGCCGAAAAGGCGGTCTACGGCCACAAGGCCGGCGAGACCTTCCAGTTTGATTTCACCTACCCGGCCAACTTCCGGGTGGACAAGCTGTCGGGGGTCACCGCACAGTTCACCATCACCCTCCACGCTGTGGCGGAAAAGCACACCCCTGCCCCCGACGAGGCCTTCGCCAGAAGCCGGGGCTTTGACTCCCTGGAGGCCATGCGGGCCCAGATCCGCAAGGAGAAGGCCGCCCTCCACGAGGAGGCCGCCGACCGCAAGGCCGGCCAGGACCTGCTGGAGATGGCCGGGGCCAACCTGACCGTCACCCTCTCGGAGCAGAAGGTGGCCGCCGAGGCCCGGCGGGAGTTCAAGGCCCTGGAGGACCGGCTGAAACAGACCGGCATGACCCTGGAGGCCTACTGCAAATCCTGCCGCACCACCCCCGGCCAGCTGCAGGCCAGCTACCGCGCCATCGCAGAAAAGCGGATCCGCAGCGTGCTGGCTGCCCGGGCCATCGCCCAGGCCGAGGGGATCGAGATTTCCGACCAGGATGTGGAGGCCGAGTACCGCCGCCTGTCCGCCCGGCAGAATGTGTCGGTGGAGGAGATCCGCAAGACCCTCCGCCCCGACGCCGTGAAAGCCGCTCTGGCCGCCCAGAAGGTCCAGGCTTTCCTGCTGGAAAACGCCCAGGTCACCACCGTTCACGACCCCGCATCCCACACCTAAAAAGAGGACTGAGCACCCATGAGCATCTTTACAAAAGTTGCAATGAATGTGCTGATGAACAACTCCCACCCCCAGATTGACCGCAAGCAGTGCTGGAACCTGCACCCCCACAAGGAGCAGTGCACCGACTGCAAGGACATCTGCCCCTACGGCGAGGAGATCTTCAGCCGGCCCAACCTGGCCAAGGACTGGGACCCCTGCATCGACTGCGGCCTGTGCGTATCGGCCTGCCGCACCCGGTGCATCGCCCCTTCCACCGAGCAGGTCCAGCACGACCTGGCCCCCACCGCCTCGGACAACGACACCATCTGGATCGGCTGCGAGCAGAGCAGCCGCCACAATGACCTGGTGCGCGCCTGCGTGGGCGCCATGACCTGGGAGGCTCTGGCCTACCTGGCCCTGAACAAAAAGCTGGTGCTGGACCTGACCCCTTGCGGGAACTGCGAAAACGACTGCTGCGCCAAGCTGCTGCGGGACAGCCTCACCCGGCTGGTGGAGTTTTTGGGCGAGCCCCTGTTCAACGCCCGGATCACCCTGGCCTACCAGCCCGACGAGGCCCCCTATGAGGCCAAGGAACTGTCCCGCCGGGAGATGTTCGCCCACATGAGCGACAGCTCCAAGAACGGCGCCAAACAGCTGCTGCGGCAGCTGCCGGTGCTCCAGGACGACGAGGACAACCGCATCCAGCCCTTCCGCTACGCCCTCAATGAGCGGATCAAGCAGCTGAAAGCCGCCACCGAGACCCCCTTCCACTACGGGGTGTACCTGCCGGCCTTCACCAGCAAGTGCTTCGGCTGCGGCCGCTGCGAGAAAAACTGCAAGGCCGGGGCCATCCGTCTGGAGGATCTGCCCGACGGCCAGACCCGGGTGGTCATCACCCCCTGGAAGTGCAGCGAGTGCGGGATGTGCGTGTCTGCCTGCAGCCACAAGGCCATCGACGGGATGAAGCTGCGGTCCCTCACCGGCCTGAGCCCGGTGAGCGTGCTGCGGTTCAGCAAGCATGTGTGCACCAGCTGCGGCCGGGCCATCCCCGCCGACCACACCGACGGGCTGTGCGCCACCTGCCGGATCAAACAGCGCACCAAGGAGCGCCAGGCCGCCGCCGCCGAACGGGCCAAGGCCCGGGCCGCCGAGCGGGCTGCCCAGCGGGCCGCCAAACAGGCCGCCGAAGCTGCCGGCCAGGCCGCTGACGCTGCCCCCGCCGCCCCCGCGGAACCCCTCCCCGGCAACCCCCACGGCACCCTGTGAGCGGGGCGGCAAATATTGACAGACGCCCCGTTCAATGCTATACTTCAAGGCAAGCCGCAAAGGAAAGACCAGCGGATTGTTACAACGGAGTAACGGATGTGTTTCCGTTGCTCCGTTTTTCTTTTCTGCACCCGAAAGGCTTTCTCGGAACATTTCACTTTAAAAAATAAAGGGGAGTTTTTTATGCGTCATCTGCTTTCGCGCCGCCAGTTTCTGCAATCTGCCGGTATGACCACTGCCGCCGTCTGCGCCGCCGGGCTGCTCAGCGCCTGCGGCTCCGGCTCCTCCGGGGATGCCGCCGGCTCCGGCTCGGCTGACACCTCCAGCTATACCATCCTCTACTCCAGCCAGCCCTCCACCCTGAACTATCTGACCACCGCCTCCGACCTGGAGATGACGGTGGGCGCCAACTGCGTGGACACCCTGCTGGAATTTGACAACAAGGGCGTCCTGAAAGAGGGCCTGGCCACCGAGTGGACCTACGACGAGCCCACCCTCACCTGGACCTTCACCCTGCGGGATGAAAACTGGGTGGACATGAACGGCGAGGTGGTGGCAGCCGTCACCGCCCAGGACTTTGTGGACGCCCTGCGCTATGAGCTGACCCCCGACTATGCCGCTTCCAACGTGGGCCTGGTGACCTCCTACATTGCCGGCGCCGAGGACTACTACAACTACCAGGTCAACCTGGCCAACGCCAACAACGGCCTGGTGGATGACGACGGCACCACCTATACGGTGGATGGTTCCGGCGTGGTCACCGTCACCACCCCCGGCTCCGACCCCCAGACCTTTGAGCCTGTGGACTTTGAGTCGGTGGGCGTCAAGGCTGTGGACGACCACACCCTGACCTACACGTTGACCTATGACTTCCCCGGCTTTTTGAGCCTGCTGGTCTACCTGCCCTACGAGCCGGCCTACGGCCCCCTGCTGGAGGAGATGGGCGACCAGTTCGCCACCTCGGCCGAGACCACCTACAGCTGCGGCGCCTTCTACCTGTCCGAGTATGTGCCGCTGGAAAGCTGGGTCATGAAGAAGAACCCCGAGAACTACGACGCCGACAACGTCTTCATCGAGACGGTGAGCCGGATCTACAACGCCGAGGCCGATGTCAACGGCCCCGAGATGGTCAAGCGCGGCGAGATCGACGAGGCCACCATTGGCGCCGACATCCTGGACAGCTGGCTGGCCGACGACGCCACCAAGGACCTGGTTTCGATGGACCGGCCCAACACCAACTACACCTACTTCTATCTGTTCAACTTCATGCCCTTCTACCATGAGTTCTCCAACCAGACGGTGGAGGGCCTGGACGATGAATATGAGCCCGAGAACTGGGCCAAGGCCATCAACAGCACCAACTTCCGCAAGGCCTTCCTCTACGGCATCAACAACGCCGTCACCCTGGCTGTGTCGGCCCCTGAGGGCTATGAGGGCTACATGCTGAACACCGTCACCCCGCCCTCCTTCTGCGCCAACGACGACGGCGTGGACTACACCCAGTGCGGCGACCTGGCCTCCATCACCACCTTCTTCGACGAGGCCAAGGCCAAGGAGTACCGGGACGCCGCCATTGAGGAGCTGACCGCCCAGGGGGTCACCTTCCCGGTGAAGGTGCAGCTGCCTTACAACCCCTCCACCACCAACTGGGACCGCCAGTGCCAGATCTTCAAGCAGCAGCTGGAAGGGGTGCTGAATGACGGTGCCGACTTCATCGACATCATCATCACCGAGGGCCCCTCCGACAACTATCTGTCCGCTGTCCGCCGTGCCGGCAAGTACAGCTTCCAGCTGTGCAACTGGGGCGCTGACTACTCCGACCCCGAGACCGAGACCAGCCCCTTCTACCAGGCCGAGGGCGACCGCGGCAGCCGCTACGCCTACCTGCGCACCGGCGTGGAGGACGGCTTCATCACCGGCGAGACCGCCGACGCCATCATGGCCTACATGAAGGCTGTGGAAGAGGCCAAGACCATCACCACCGACATCAACGCCCGGTATGAGGCCTTTGCCAACGCCGAGGCCATGCTGATCAACAACGCCCTGGTCATCCCCATGGGCATGAGCGTGCCCCCCTATCTGGCCACCCGCCTGAACTACTGGGAAGGCCAGTACGCCTCCACCGGCTTCTCCAACAAGCGGCTGAAGGGCATCCACGTGCTGGACCACTACGTCTCGATGAGCGAGTACGAGGCCAACCGCGACGCCCGTTAAGGGTCCGCTGCATCCACAATCCGCAAACAACAGGCATTGTGCAGGGGCCGTTCCCGTACAAACCGGGATCGGCCCTTTATTTTGTTTGGCGGGGACCGGTGTCTCCGCACCGAAAGGAAGTGCGCAACCTATGGCAAGCTATCTGGCCAGGCGCATCGGGCACTCGATTCTGACCTTGTTCATCATCGTGACCCTGGTGTTCTGTCTGCTCCGGCTGATGCCGGTGGAGGGCTACTTTGCCAACTACGAAAAAATGACCGAAACCCAGATCCAGGCCGGCCTCCAGTCCATGGGCCTGCTGGACCCCCTGCCCGTCCAGATCCTCCGGTTCTGGCGGGACGCTTTCCACGGTGACCTGGGGGTCAGCCACATCTACCGGGTCAATGTGCCGGTGGTGGATATCCTGAAGGACAAGCTGCCCATCTCGATCCAGATGGGTGTGCTGGCCATGATCGTCTCCCTGGTGGTGGGCATCCCCCTGGGGTCGGTGATGGGCCGGTTCAAGCACCGGCTGCCCGATCAGATCGGCACCGCCATCGTCATCCTGATCCAGGCTGTGCCTGCCGCCGTCTATTACCTCTACATCCAGATGTACGGCACCACTGCTCTGAACATCGGCCTGCTGTTCAAGGCCGACCGCTGGCAGTACTGGGTGCTGCCGGTGTTCTCCATGAGCCTGGGGAACATCGCCTTCTACGCCATGTGGCTGCGGCGGTATATGGTGGATGAGAGCAACAAGGACTATGTGCTGCTGGCCCGGGCCAAGGGCGCCAGCGAAAACCGCATCGCCCTGCGGCACATCTTCCGCAACGCCATGGTCCCCCTGGTGCAGTACATCCCCTCCGCCTTCCTGAACACGGTGGTGGGCTCCATCTACATCGAGAGCCTGTACAGCATCCCCGGCATGGGCGGCCTGCTGGTGACCTGCGTCCAGCGCCACGACAACACCATGGTCCAGGGGATTGTGCTGCTGTACGCCTGCGTGGGCATCATCGGCCTGATCCTGGGGGACCTGCTGATGGTGCTGATTGACCCCCGCATCTCTCTGGGCAAGAAAGAAGGTGGCCGCTGATGCTGTTCTTTTTGAAAAACGCCAAGGCCGCCCAGCTGGAGGCCTCCCTCAACGCAAAACAGGCCGCCGACGGCCCCGCCGCCTGGGCCAGGCTGCCGGAGGAGGAGCTGTTCACCCCCGCCGACTTCAGCGAGGCACGGGCCGAGGCCACGGCCTACTCCAACTACAGCTACTGGGGCAGCACCTTCCGGTCTTTCTTGAAAAACAAGTTCGCGGTGGCCCTGCTGATCGCCCTGGTGGCGGTGGTGGGCTTCGCCTTCCTGCAGCCCCACCTGCCGGGGCAGATGGACCCCAACTACTGCCGGGTGGACCCTGAAACCGGCATCCAGCTGCGGAACATCGCCCCCGGGGTGGACGGCTTCATCTGGGGCTCCAACGCCATCGGCCAGGACCTGTGGGCCCGCATCTGGGCCGGCACCCGCACCAGCCTGATCATCGCCTTCTTTGTGGCCATGATCGAGGCGGTGGTGGGCATCACGGTGGGGGTGCTGTGGGGCTATGTGCGCCAGCTGGACTTCTTCTTCACCGAGCTGTACAACATCTGCGACAACGTCCCCTCCACCATCATCCTGATTTTGATCTCCTATGTGGCCAGCCCCAGCGTCCCCACCCTGATTCTGGGCATGTCCCTCACCGGGTGGATCGCCATGGCGCGGTTCATCCGCAACCAGATCCTGATCATCCGGGACCGGGACTACAACGTGGCTTCCCGCTGCATCGGCACCCCCACCTTCCGGATTGTGCTGCGGAACCTGCTGCCCTATCTGGTGTCGGTGATCATGCTGCGGATGGCCCTCACCGTCCCCTCTGCCATCGGCAGCGAGGTGTTCGTCACCTACATCGGCCTGGGCCTGTCGGTGGAGACGCCTTCCCTGGGCAACCTGATCAACGACGGCCGCCAGGTCATGATGCAGGCAGGGCTGCGCTACCAGCTGATCTACCCCACCCTGATTTTGAGCTTTGTGACCATCGCCTTCTACCTGATCGGCAACGCCTTCTCGGACGCCGCCGACCCCAAGAACCATCTGCAGTAAAGGAGGGCTGATTTGATTATGGAAAACCAAACCCCCATTCTCTCGGCCCGGAACCTCCACATCTGCTTCAACCTCCGGGGCCGGGTGCTCCACGCCATCCGGGGCATCGACCTGGACCTCTACAAGGGCGAAGTGCTGGCCATTGTGGGCGAGAGCGGCTCGGGCAAATCGGTGTTCACCAAGTCCTTCATGGGGCTGCTGGACGCCAACGGCTCCATCACCGAGGGCACCATCGACTACTTCGGGGCGGACGACGGCAAGCCGGTGCGGCTGTCGGCCCTGAAAAAGGAAAAGGACTGGCTGAAAATCCGGGGCCGGGAGATCGCCATGATCATGCAGGACCCCATGACCAGCCTCAACCCCCTGAAAACCATCGGGGACCAGATCGCCGAGGCGGTGGAAATCCACCAGCACCTCAAGGGCCGGGCCGCCCGGGAAAAGGTGCTGGAATACCTGCGGGATGTGGGCATCCCCGACCCCGAGACCCGGGCCAAACAGTACCCCCACGAGTTTTCCGGCGGCATGCGCCAGCGGGTGGTGATCGCCATTGCGGTGGCCTGCAGCCCCCAGATTTTGATCTGCGACGAGCCCACCACCGCCCTGGACGTCACCATCCAGGCCCAGATCCTGGAGCTGCTGAAGGAGATGCGGGTCAAGTACAAGCTGACCATCGTCCTCATCACCCACGACCTGGGTGTGGTGGCCAACATCGCCGACCGGGTGGCGGTGATGTACGCCGGGGACATTGTGGAGATCGGCACCGCCGACGAGATCTACTACGACCCCCGCCACCCCTACACCTGGGCCCTGCTGTCCAGCATGCCCCAGATGGGGGTCAAGGGGGAGGACCTGTTCAACATCCAGGGCACCCCGCCCAACCTGTTCGCCGAGGTCCAGGGGGACGCCTTCGCCCCCCGGAACCCCAAGGCCCTGAAAATCGATTTTGTCAAGCGGCCCCCCTACTTTGAGGTGAGCCCCACCCACAAGGCCAAGACCTGGCTGCTGGACCCCCGGGCCCCCAAGGTGGAGCCCCCCGCCGTGGTGCAGCGGCTGCGAGAGGAGGGGATCTGAATGGCTGACACAGAAAAGGAAGTCCTGCTGGAAGTCAAGGACCTGGAAGTCACCTACGGCACCGGCCGCAAAAAATACCGGGCGGTGAACCGGGCCAACTTCACCATCTACAAGGGCGAGACCTTCGGTCTGGTGGGCGAGAGCGGCTCGGGCAAAACCACCATCGGCCGTGCCATCATGCGGATCATCCCCACCTCGGGGGGCCAGATCCTCTACAAGGGCCAGCAGATCAACGGCAAAATCTCCCGGGAGCTGGACCGGAAGGTCATCAAGGAAATCCAGATGATCTTCCAGGACCCCCAGTCCTCCCTGAACGAGCGGGCCAAGGTCAGCTACATTGTAGGCGAAGGGCTGATGAACGTCCGCCCCGACCTGACCCCCGCCCAGCGGGAGGAGAAGGTCCGTCAGGCCCTGCTGGATGTGGGGCTGCTGCCGGAATTTGCCTCCCGGTTCCCCCACGAATTTTCCGGCGGCCAGCGCCAGCGGATCGGCATCGCCCGGGCCCTGATTGTGGAGCCCGACTTCATCATCGCCGACGAACCCATCTCGGCCCTGGACATGTCCATCCGGGCCCAGGTGCTCAACCTGCTGCGGCATCTCCAGCAGCAGCGGGGGATCACCTATCTCTTCATCGCCCATGACCTGTCGGTGATGCGGTACATCTCGGACCGGATCGCGGTGATCCACAAGGGGGACATTGTGGAGCTGGCCGACGCCGAGGAGCTGATCGCCCACCCCATCCACCCCTACACCCGCAGCCTGCTGTCCGCCATCCCCATGCCCAGCCCCCGCCGGGAGCGGGGCAAGCAGCTGCTGATCTATGACCCCTCCATCCACCACTACGACACCAATCCCCCCGCCTGGCGCCAGCTGCGGGACCGCCACTGGGTCCTGTGCAACGAGGCCGAGGCCAAACAGTGGATGGAATAAACCCCGCACAAAACAAAAGCCCGCCGGGCCGGACCCCTGCAAAAAAGGGGCCCGGCCCGTTTTTTGGTTTTCCGAACCGTGGTTCGTTCATCCTTTTGACAAATCTTGCTGTTATACTGAAGCTGTTTGGCCCGGCAGAGGGCGGCGTCTGTATTGACACAGCCCTGCCCGCGCTTATATAATGGAAAAATATGGGGCCTCCGGTGTGCCCCGCCGATCTGATCTGTCAACCGAAGAAAGGAATATTATGCCTGTCACCAAAGAGCCGGTGTATGCATCCCAGGCCAGGCCCTGGCTTGCATCCTACGAACCCAAGTTCCGGGATATGCCCACCCCTGACTGCACTGCCTTTGACTACATCTGCCGCCAGAACAAAAACCATCTGTCCGACATTGCCCTGATGTATTACGGCAATCAAATCACCTACGCCACCCTGTTTGTCCAGGTGAAAAAGACTGCTGCGGCCCTGCGGGCTGCCGGCGTGGCCAAGGGGGATATCATCACCGGCGTCAGCGTCATGACCCCGGAGCTGATCTATCTGTTCTACGCAGCCGACATGGTGGGGGCCACCCTCAACCTGGTGGACCCCCGCTACAGCCCCGACGGCATCCACGAGTACATCCAGGAAGCCCGCTCCAAGCTGCTGATCTGCCTCAACATCTGCTACGACAAATGCCACCAGGCCCTCCGCCGGACCACGGTGGAGAAGGTGCTGGTCTTCTCCCCCGCCGACTCCCTGAAGGGCCCCATGAAGCTGGCCTATGCCGCCGCCAACCCCGACCGCAACCGCTACGCTTCCAACGTGATCCACTGGAAAGAGTTCATGGCAGCGGGCAAAAACGCCAGCACCGCCAGTGAGCCCTTTGACCCCGCCCACAGCTGCGTGATGGTCCACACCGGCGGCACCACCGGCTCCCCCAAGGGGGTGCTGCTGGGGGACACCGCCTTCAACGCCATCGCCCAGCAGTTCTCCGCCTTTGAGTCGGTGTTCCAGCGCCAGCAGCGGCTGCTGAACGTGATGCCCCCCTTCATCGCCTACGGCTACGCCTGCGGCGTCCATCTGCCCCTTTCCCTGGGGCTGACGGTGGTGATCATCCCCAAGCTGGACCCCAATGAGCTGGGCAAACTGATCCTGAAATACAAGCCCGCCCACATGTTCGGCGTCCCCTCCCACTACCAGGTTCTGGCCGCCGACCCCCGGATGAAGAAGAAGGACCTGTCCTTTGTGCTGAATCTGGCCTGCGGCGGCGACGCCATCCCCCTGGGGGCTGAGCAGTCGGTGAACGCCTTCCTGGCCAGCCACGGCGCCCCCTACGGCCTGGCCAAGGGCTACGGCATGACCGAGGTCTGCTCGGCGGCCACCGCTGCCGCCGGCATCCACAACAAGCTGGGCTCGGTGGGCCTGCCCCTGCCCAGCACGGTGGTGTCGGTCTTTGAGCCCGGCACCGACCAGGAGCTGCCCATCGGCCAGCGGGGCGAGATCTGCATCTCGGGCCCCTCCATGATGCAGGGATACTTCGACAAGCCCGAGGAAACCGCCCTCGTCATGCGCAAGCACCCCGACGGCCGGGTGTGGGTCCACACCGGCGACATCGGCTACATGGACCCCGAGGGCTATGTCTTCCTGGACAGCCGGATCAAGCGGATGATCATCCGCCACGACGGCTTCAAGATCTTCCCCTCCATGATCGAAAACGTCCTCAGCACCCACCCGGCAGTGGCCAACTGCTCGGTGGTGGGCTGCACCGACAAGGACCATGTCCAGGGCCGCCTGCCCCTGGCCTACATCGTGCTGAACCCCGACTGCCAGAAAAAGAAGCGACAGATCGTCCGGGAGCTGCGGGCCCTGTGCGCCGACGAGCTGCCCGAGTATGTGCTGCCGGTGGGCTACAAGTTCATCGACAACCTGCCTCTGACCCCGGTGGGCAAGGTGAACTATCTGGAGCTGGAGAAGCAGATCACCCCGCAGGACTATTAAGCATTGCATGCTTTAGAGCAGTCCTATGAAATAGCGTGAAGCCTATCCATACACCCGGAATGGGGTCTGGGGCGAAGCCCCAGCTTCCTATAAAGGGAGGGTGGGTGGGTATTCAGATGAAAAGACACGGGCTTTTCCGAACCTGAAACTTGAGGAACTTATTTCACCTGGGTCCGGCATTTGCAGTATTTTCTGGGATTGCTCTAGGGGGGACCAATTTCTGCGCGCAGCCGCGCGGCAGAAATCCTTTTGGTTGCGGTTCCCTGTTTTTGCAGCGGGCGTCGTGGCGCCCTTGCAAAAGACAGACCGCATTCCTCTTGCGCTTAGCCGATTTTTGCGGCGCACCGCGGAGGGTGCTTGCAAAAACCGGAGCGCTGCGCCAAACACAGCTCCCTGTTTCGTCCGCAGGACGCGGTCGCTGTGTTTGCCCCTGCTCCGCTTCGCCTGTTTCTGCCGCAGGCAGCGGCTCAGCTCCGCAGTCCCCCAATACCCCCTTTTGGACAAAATGGGACGCAGAACCGCGCACGGGCCGCCGGGCGGCCCGCACACTCCCTGCGCCCCATTTCCCTGTATGTGTCCGGGCCGTACGCGCATGTCGTCCGGCCCGGACTTTTTTCAGCATTCCCGCTGTGCCTGTATGACAGGTGCAGCTTTTTTGTTGCTGTTTCGTTGCTCCGGGGGTTGACATTTGGGGCCGGTGCCTTTATGATGAAGGGGTAAAAATCACCCAATCTTCACAAAACGTCCTGATTTCACCCAGCCTGGCCGGGCCCGGGACGAAAAGGAGCCTGTCATGAAAAAACGTATTCTCAGCTTCCTGCTGGCTGCCGCCATGACGGCGGCCTGCCTGCCTCTGGGCGCCTTCGCTGCCGACGGGGCAGACGCTGCCGCCCAGACGGCAGAGAACCCCGCCTCGGTGGGCATCATCGGCAGCGCCGAGGTCCCCGCCCTGGTCCCTGAGACCGACGCCGAGGACGACGCCGAGGGCCCCCAGGACCCCCACAGCCTCACCTATGTGGCCTTCGGCGACAGCATCGCCGCCGGCGTGGGCCTGACCAACTTTGTCTACAGCGACGCTGACATCTTCTACGACATCAGCCCCAACTTCAAGGGCTATTCCGACGAGTGCTATGTGGCCTATGTGGCCGACGCCCTGGGCCTGGACCGGGACCATGCCATCAACCTGGGCCTGCCCACCCTGATGACCAAAGACCTGCTGGAGCTGGTGCGGGACGGCCAGATGTCCGAGTTCAACCAGCCCGCCGGTACATACTACGTCTACCCTGAATTCCAGGATTACATCCGGGAGGCCGACATCATCAGCATCGAGATCGGCATGAACGACGCCATGGTGCCCTTCATCGTCTCCATCGGCAACGCCACCAACTGGAAGTCGGAGCAGCTGGCCAACAGCCTGATCTCGGGGGGCTACCGGGATATGTCCTTCTCCAACTTCACCAAAATGATGAAGCAGGTGTTCAGCATCCATCTGACCTCCAAGGAGACCAGCGACCTGTTCTACGCCCTGACCACCGGCATGTCCAACACCTGCAAGCAGGCCTACACCAACGTGGAGACCTATCTGCCCCAGATTGTGGATGCTATCCGGGCCCAGAACCCTGACGTGCAGATCCTGCTGCTGGGCTGCTACAACCCTGTGCCCTTGATGTGGACCTGGAGCAACTTCTTCAACAAGTACAACACCTTCGTCCGTCAGCTGGCCGAGGACACCGGCTGCACCTATGTGCCCATCCCCCGCACCAAGACCGCCAACGACGGCCACCCCACCATCCAGGGCCACAAGTACATCGCCCAGCAGATTGTGGACGCCATCGAAGAAGAATAATGAGCGTGTCGTAACACGACACGCTTTAGGGGGAACCCATTTCTGCGCGCAGTCGCGCGACAGAAATTCCTTCCCCCTAATATCCCCCTGGGGACAAAATTTGCCGCAGAACCGCGCACTCGGCTTTGCAGCCTCGCACACTCCCTGCGGCAAATTTCCCTGTCGGTGTCCCAGCCGTACGCGCATGTCGTCCGGCTGGGACTTTTTTTGACAATACGCAGTCCCCGGAGCCTTTGAACCGAACCAGTAAAAACAGACAATAGACAAAACGCCCCCTGTGTAGGAAAATAAACCTATACAGGGGGTGTT
>CALWZK010000031.1 GCA_944386015.1 uncultured Faecalibacterium sp. | reverse complement strand
TCCGCCACTCCTGCTGAATCCTAATATCCTACACTTGGGGCTTTTTTGTACTGTCCGCACAATTTGGATCAGTTCACCCCTGCGGGAAGGCACCGGGCTTTTTGGCATCTTTGTTTGATTCAGTCCGAGACGGCGGAGCCGATCACCCGGCAGAGCAGGGGCAGGTCCGAGCCGGCCAGCAGCTCAAACTTCACCGCCCCCAGCCCGCCGGAAAACCACAGCTGCAGCTCCCCGTCCAGGTCCCCCAGGCCGGCGGACTCCACCGCAAAGGCCTGCACCCGGCTGTAGGGCAGGATGGTGAAGGCCTTCTTCATCCCGGTGACCCCCTGGACGTTGACGGCGATCACCCGGCGGTCGGTGAAGACCACCCCGTCCCGGACGCTCTGGAAGGTTTGGATAATCTCCTCCCCAGCGATCAGCAGGGGCTGGACCAGCCGTTCCAGCTTGGAATCCCGCACCGGGCGAAGCTTGAGAAAAGACGGGTTTTCAAAATCAATCATGGCGCACACCTCTTTCATGTTTCATGGGGTTGGATGGTCTGGTTTTGGAGCAGGGCCAGGGCCCGCCGGCAGTCCCGGGGCCGCAGCCCCCGGCGGCTGTCCACCAGCACCAGCCGGGGCAGCAGCTCAGGGGCGGCCAGGAACTGGTCGGCCCGGTCGTCCAGGATGACATAATCGGTGCCGGGGTGCTGTTGGAGCCAGGCGGCAATCTCTTCCCCCTTGGACAGCCCCAGCACCGGGGCGATATCCGCCACCGGAGTGCCGTTTTTGGCCAGGGTTTGGTAGAAGTTTTCCATCACCCGGCGGGTGAAGGGGTCGGCGTCTTCCAGCCCGTACCGCCAGGAGGAGGAGAGGATCACCTGGGCCCCGGTGCGCCTCACCAGCCGCCGCAGCCCCCAAAGGCCGATGGGGTCGAAGGTCTGCCGGTCCATGGGCCGCCGCAGCAGCCGGTCCAGCCGGACGCTGAGGGGGGTGCACAGCACCCCGTCGATATCCAGAAACACCACCGCCATCCTGCCGCCTCCCCCCGGGCCTGTCTTTGAAACCATTGTACCACCGCGCCCCCCGCACGGCAACTGGGAATTGACGAACGGGCCCAAACGCGGTATACTAAAAGACACGCCGCCGGGGTGTTGCGCAGTTGGTAGCGCGCCTGCTTTGGGAGCAGGAGGCCGCAGGTTCGAATCCTGTCACTCCGACCAGAAGCCCCTTTGCAATCAGGATTTGCCGATTGCAAATGGGCTTTTTTGCAGCTCGCGAAAAAAACAGGGTATGAAACGGGGCAGGCAAACCGGCCTGCCGGAACATGTGAAAAAAGGAGCGGATTTATTATGAATGAACTGCTGCAAAATCACCCGAAACTGCTGCGAATTGCTGCCGCTGTTGCGGCGGCGCTGGTGAGCATCTTCCTTCTGGCGGGGGTGACTTCGTCGCCTTCCTTCCACCAGGAAACCCTGGCGGCCCTGGAGGAAAAACAGACCACGGTGCTGGAACTGTCGGCGGCGTCCACAGCGGCGTCGGCCCTGATCACCCTGGTGCCCGGGGATGTGGCCACCCCCATTGCGGACCAGCTGGCTGAGCTGAGCTCCCACTTTGTGGTGGTGCTGTGCGCCATCTTCCTGGAAAAGTACCTGCTGACCATCACCGGGTCGGTGGCCTTCAACGTTCTGATCCCGGCGGCCTGCGGGCTGTACATCCTCTATGTGCTGCTGGGAAACCAGACCCTCCGGACCCTGGCGGCCAAGCTGGCGGTGTTCGGCCTGCTGATTGTGCTGGTGATCCCCACCAGCGTCAAGATCACCAGCTGCATCGAGGACACCTATCACCAGTCCATCCAGGCCGCCATTGAGGACGCCAAGGGAATTGCCGAGGACATCCCCGCCGGCAGCGAAGCCCAGGAGAACCCGGAAGACCAGGGCTTTTTGTCGGGGCTGATTTCGGGGGTGACCAACGGGGTGTCCGGCGCAGTGTCGGGGGTGGCCGATGCAGTGAAGGAAAAGGTCAACCGGCTCATCGAGGCCCTGGCGGTGATGATCATCACCTGCTGCGTCATCCCGGTGCTGGTGCTGCTGTCCTTTGTGTGGCTGGCCAAAGCGATTCTGGCGGTGGATCTGCCGGTGAGCTATGCCGGCTTCCAGCGGATGGCCAAGGGCGGCATGGACCGGGCCCGGGAATCCATCCCCGGCAGAAAATAACCAGGCAAGTCCCGGCGGGGGCGCTGCAAAAGCAGCCCCCGCTTTTTTGTGCATAAACCTTCCCCCGCCCGCCCAGACTGGCAGGGAAGGGGGGATGGGATGCGGATACCCAATCACATCGGGATCATTCCCGACGGAAACCGCCGGTGGGCCAAAGGGGCCGGGATGGAAAAACAGGAAGGCTACGCCCACGGCCTGGGCCCGGGGGTGGAGCTGCTGGAGCTGGCCCGGGCGGCGGGGGTGAAAGAGCTGACCTACTACGGCTTCACCACCGACAACTGCCGCCGGCCCGCCGCCCAGGTGGCGGCCTTTTCGGCGGCCTGCGTCCGGGCGGTGGAGCTGATCGCGGCCCAGCCGGTGTCATTGCTGGTGGCGGGGGATGGGGATTCCCCTTACTTTCCGCCCCGGCTGCGGCCCTACCTGACCCGCACCGACCTGAACGGCGGGGGGATCCGGGTGAACTTCCTGGTGAACTACGGCTGGGAGTGGGACCTTTCCGGGCTGGACCGGCCCGGGGCCAGCCGCCGCCGCATTCTGGACAGCCTGCAAACCCGGGACATCTCCCGGGTGGACCTGGTGATCCGCTGGGGCGGGATGCGGCGGCTGTCGGGGTTTCTGCCGGTGCAGTCGGTGTACGCCGACTTTTTCGTGGTGGACCGGCTGTGGCCCGACTTCCAGCCGGGGGACTTCCAGCAGGCCCTGGACTGGTACCAGAAACAGGATGTGACCCTGGGGGGCTGAGCCTTTGCTCCCGCAGAACGCAAAAAGCCGCCAGGCTGTGCACCGGGCGGCCTTTAGCGTGTCGAAAACGACACGCTTTAGGGGGAACCCATTTCTGCGCGCAGTCGCGCGGCAGAAATTCCTTCCCCCTAATATCCCCCTGGGGACAAAATTTGCCGCAGAACCGTGCACTCGGCTTTGCAGCCTCGCACACTCCCTGCGGCAAATTTCCCTGTAGGTGTCGCAGTCGTACGCGCATGTCGTCCGGCTGCGACTTTTTGGTTTCAGGGGGTGATGGCGTCGGCTTCCTCCTGGGTGAGGTAGCCGTATTTCACCATCTGGCGCACCACGTAGGCCTGGCGCTGGGAAGCCAGGTCGGGGTTGGCGCTGAGGGAGTAGACCGAGGGGGCGTTGGGGATGCCTGCCAGCAGGGTGGCCTCATAGTCGGTCAGCTGGCCGGGGGCCTTGCCGAAATAGCCGGCGCAGGCGGCGGATACCCCGTAGTAGCCGTCCCCGAAGTAGATGGTGTTGACGTACAGCTCCAGGATCTCCCCCTTGGTATAGCTGCGCTCCAGGGCAAAGGCCATGAACACCTCGGCGATTTTCCGGGAGAACTCCTTCTCCTGGGTGAAAAACAGGTTTTTGGCCACCTGCTGGGTGATGGTGCTGCCCCCCTGGTCCAGGCTGCGGGTGGCGAGGTCGTGGAGGGTGGCCCGGGCGATGGCGATGGGGTCGACGCCCCCGTGCTGGGTGAAGCGGTGGTCCTCCACCGCAATGACGGCGTTGAGATAAATCTGGGGCAGGCCGCTGAGGGGGGTGTAGCCGGGCTGGGCCCGGATGGACTCCACCGTCTGGGCCAGGGACTGCTGGGCCAGGGCGGCTTTGTACATCCGGCAGCCCCGGAAGGTGATGAGCCCCCCGATCACCAGGGCCGCCCCCAGGGCCAGCAGTACCAGCCAGGTCAAAAAGGTGCGGATGATCTTCATAACAACCTCATAAGTAAAAGCTTCGGGTCAGGGGGAAAACTGCCCCCCGTCTCCCCTATTATAGCGCAGAAGGGCCGGCCCTGGCTACAGGAGAGGGGGAATTTCCAGCGAAATTTAAGGAAAGCCGGGGCGGGGCGGCTTGAATTTCCCTTGAGATTGGCCCCGGGCGGCAGACACCGGGGGCCCGGTATGGTACAATACAACCGAGGTGAAGGGTATGAACCAAGATCGAACCATCCTGATTGTGGATGATGAAGCCGAGCTGCGGGAGATGGTCCGGGGGATTTTTGCCCGGGCAGGGTATGGCCGGGTGGTGACGGCGGGGTCGGGGCCCGAGGCGCTGTCTCTGTGCGCGTCGGCCCGGCCCGACCTGGTGATCCTGGATGTGATGATGCCGGGGATGGATGGCTTTGAGGTGCTGCGGGAGCTGCGGCGCACCAGCGCGGTGCCGGTGCTGATGCTCACCGCCCGCAGCGAAGCAGAGGATAAATTCACCGGCTTTGAGAGCGGGGCGGACGACTATCTGGCCAAGCCGTTCCTGCCCAGGGAGCTGCTGTTCCGGGCCCAGGCCATCCTGCGGCGGACGGGGCGGGCGGCAGGCCGCAGCGTCCGGCTGGCCGCCGCCGAGGTGGACCTGGAAAACGCTTCGGTGCGCCGGGGGGACCAGACCTTCCCCCTCACCGCCAAGGAACTGCAGCTGTTCCGCAAGCTGTACGAAAACGCCGGCCGGATTGTCACCACCGGCGCCCTGTGCGAGACGGTGTGCGGGCCGGTGTGGCAGGGGTATGAGAGCACCCTGGCCACCCACATCCGCCACCTGCGGGAAAAGATGGAGGCCAACCCCTCCCGGCCGGTGTCGATTGTGACGGTGAAGGGGCTGGGCTACCGGCTGGAGCTGCCCCGGGGGGATGGGCGATGAATCCGGTGCAGCGGTTTTTCCGGCGGTATGTGTTCTCGGTGGTGGGACTGCTGGGGCTGCTGGTGGTGACCAACATGGCAGTACTGGTGATCCTGATGGGGGTCAGCGAAGTCCAGACCCCCACGGACACCTTCCAGATCACCGACTTCTGCGATCACCTGACCGGGTCAGGGGACAGCTGGCAGGCGGACAGCGACGCCCTGGCCCTGCTGGACCGGGACCAGTGCTGGGCCATGGTGCTGAACCCGGCGGGGCAGACGGTGTGGGAATACCAGATGCCCGCCGACCTGCCCCGGAGCTACACCGCGGCCCAGGTGGCCCAGTTCAGTCGGTGGTACCTGGCCGACTGGCCGGTGACGGTGTGGGGCCTGGAGGACGGCAGCCTGGCGGTGGTGGGCCGGCCCAGGGGGTCGATGGCCAAATACTACGTCGCCGTGGAGCGGGATTACTGGGACTTCCTGGTGCTGCTGGCCTGCGCGATTTTCTATGCCAATATCCTGCTGGTGGTGGTGCTGTTCCTCCACAGCGCCCGGCGGGTGGAGAAGGCCATGGGGCCCATCCTGAACGCCATCCGCAGCCTGGCGGACGGCAAGCCGGTGCGGCTGCGGGAGGACGGGGAGCTGGCCGAGATCAACGCCAGCCTCAACCGGGCGGCGGCCTATATCACCCAAAAGGACAACACCCGGGCCGAGTGGATCCGGGGGATCTCCCACGACATCCGCACCCCGCTGTCGGTGATGCTGGGGTATGCCAGCGAGCTGGAAGAAAGCGGCGAGCTGCCTGACTGGGCCCGGCAGCGGGCCGGGAGCATCCGGCGGCAGACCGAGCGGCTGACCCGGCTGGTGGCGGATCTGAACCTCACCACCCGGCTGGAATACGCCCTGCGGCCCATCGCCCGCCAGCGCCTGGACGGGGCCGAGCTGGCCCGGCAGGCGGTGAGCGAGGTGCTGAACGAGGGGCTGGAGGACAGCTACAGCATCACCTTCACCGAGGAGGTGCCGGGGGCCCATCTGGAGGTGGCGGCGGACCCGGCCCTGATGGACCGGATGCTGCTGAACCTGCTGCGCAACTGCATCCGGCACAACCCCGGCGGCTGCGCCATCTCGGTGACGGCCGCCCCCTGCAGGGAGGGGGGCTGCCTGTTTGTGATCGCAGACGATGGCTGCGGGGTGAGCGCGGCCCAGCTGAACAGCCTGAACCGGGGCACGCCCCTGGCGGGCAAGGAAGCGGACAGCCTGGGGGAACATGGCCTGGGGCTGCGGATTGTGCGGCAGATTGTGCGGGCCCACAAGGGCCGGCTGACCTTTGGGGCCACGGTGCCCCACGGGCTGACGGTGTCCATCTGGATCGGGGGGCGGTAAGCAGTTGTAAATACAGGTCCTTTATGCTAAAATTGTAACCAGAATCGGTCCCCGCCGGCGGCGGCAGCCGGGGGGCGGAGGAGGGCAGAAGGACTGTGTTTTCCCACGAAGAAGTGCAAAGCCTCAACGCGCTGGAAATGGCGGTGTACAACTACATCACCAAGAACCGCGAAAAGGTGATTTCGATGAAAATCCGGGAGCTGGCGGCGGGGGCGCACGTTTCCACCACCACGGTGCTCCACATGTGCAAAAAGTTCGGCTGCGAAGGGTACACCCAGTTCAAGCTCCAGCTGCGGCAGGAGCTGCAGCGGGATCAAAAGGACATCGCCGACCTGGACATTGCGGGCATCCAGGATTTCCTGGCCCGGCTGTCGGGCCCTGCCCTCCAGGGCCAGGTGGGCCGGGCGGTGCAGATTCTCCGCGGGGCGGGGCACATCCTGCTTGTGGGGGTGGGCACCAGCAGCATCCTGGCCCGGTACGGCGCGCGGTATCTGTGCAACGTGGGGTATTTTGCCACCTTCCTGGACGACTTGTTCACCCCGGTGAACAGCTGCATGACCACCCAGGCCCGGTTTGACAGCGTGGCGGTGATTGCGCTGTCGGTGTCGGGGGAGACCCAGCAGGTGCTGGACATCTGCCGCCAGCTGAAGGACCGGGGCTGCACCCTGATTTCCCTGACCAACCACCCGGGCTGCACCCTGGCCCGGATCAGCGATCTGAACATCAGCTACAACATGGCAGAGCTGCAGGTGAGCGGCGGCTGGCAGCTGACCTGCCAGGCGCCGGTGGTGTGCCTTTTGGAGATGATCGGCCGGCGGCTGTACCAGGTTGGGCCGGACCAGGCATAGCCTGGACTATTTCGCGGATGCAGGTTCCCGCTTACTGTTATGTGCGAAGCACGCGGGCACAAACTGCGCCGCAGCCCATGCCGGGGGCTCTAAAACCAACGACTTCTCCCTCATCCGAAAGGATGGGGGAGTTTTCTTTTGCCAGAAGGCTTGTGTTTTTTGATTGATTATCGAATCCCGCCCCCCGCCCATAGCGGTGCCCCCTGCCGCCTGCGGCGGCGCCCCCCTGCGGGGGGCTCTGAACCGGGAGCTGCCTGTTCTGGGTTTACGCTGTGGGGTCACTTTCACTGCGGCAATGCCAATAAAAGAAGGAGCAGTTTCCCGCCGGTCCCCCGGAGGGGGGCAGCTGAGCCGAGCGCTGCCTGCGGCAGAAACAGCGAGGCGAAGCTGGCGCAGCGCTCCGATTTTTGCAAGCGCCCGCCGCGGCGCGCCGCAAAAACCGGCTAAGCGCAAGAGGACTGCCGCGCAGCGGCAGGGGGGACACATCTAAAAGGGTGGAGGGTGGGTTTAGATCATAAAAAACAACGTAAAAACAAAAATCCCTGCCCCCAAAAGAGGAGCAGGGATAAGATGTACTTTTGGACTCACAGGGCCGCAGGCCGGGAGCCTGCTAAAGAGGCTGGGAGTGCACCGCAGGCAGGGCTTTGTGAAGTCCAGGCTGTCGGTGGTACCAGTTGAAAAGTCTTTTGCTTACTTTTCTTCAGAAAAGTAAGTTAAGATAACTCAAACATGCCGTTGTAGAGCTGGTAGTACTCGCCCTTCTGGGCCAGGAGGTCCTCATGGTCGCCGCGCTCGACGATCTGGCCGTGCTCCAGCACCATGATGGCGTTGGCGTTGCGGACGGTGGACAGCCGGTGGGCAATCACAAAGACGGTCCGCCCCTCCATCAGCCGGTCCATGCCCTTCTCAATCAGGGCCTCGGTGCGGGTGTCGATGGAGCTGGTGGCTTCGTCCAGGATCAGCACAGGGGGATCGGCCACCGCCGCCCGGGCGATGGCCAGCAGCTGCCGCTGGCCCTGGGACAGGCTGGCGCCGTCCGAGGTGATCCGGGTGTCGTAGCCCTGGGGCAGACGCCGGATGAAGGAATCCGCGTTGGCAATCTTGGCCGCCTGGATGATCTCCTCCCGGGTGGCGTCCAGCTTGCCGAACCGGATGTTGTCGGCAATGGTGCCGGTGAACAGGTGGGTGTCCTGCAGCACGATGCCCAGGCTTCGCCGCAGGGAATCCTTGGCGATGTCCCGCACGTCGATGCCGTCGTAGGTGACGCTGCCCGAATCAATGTCGTAGAACCGGTTGATCAGGTTGGTGATGGTGGTCTTGCCGGCGCCGGTGGAGCCCACAAAGGCGATCTTCTGGCCCGGCTTTGCGTACAGGCTGACGTCGTGGAGGATGGTGTGGCCCTTGTCATAGCCAAAGCTTACATCGTGGAACCGCACGTCCCCCCGCAGGGGAACCAGCTCCCCGTCCGGCTTCTGCCAGGCCCAGAGGCCGGTCTTTTCCCGGCAGGCGGTGAGGGCGCCGTTTTCCTGGCGCACGTTCACCAGCTGGACCTTGCCCTCGTCCACCTCGGGGGCCAGGGCCATGGCCTCGAAAATCCGCTCGGCGCCTGCCATGGCCGCCAGCAGCAGGTTGCTCTGCTGGGTGAACTGGTTGATGGGCAGGGCCGCCTGGCGCACAAACACCAGATAGCTGGACAGGCTGCCGATGTCGGTCATCCCGTTCAGCACCATCAGGCCGCCCACCACCGCCACGATGGCGTAGTTGATGTAGGAAATGCTCACCACCGCAGGGACCATGGTGGCGGCGTAGCTCTGGGCGCCGGTGCCCGCCTTGCGGAGGACTTCGTTTTTCTCCCCGAACACCCGCAGGTTTTCGGGCTCGTGGTTGAAGACCTTGACCACCTTCTGGCCGCTGACCATCTCTTCAATGTAGCCGTTGACGTCGCCAAGGGCCGCCTGCTGGGTGGTGTAGTAGGAGGTGCTGCGGCCGGCGCTGAACCGGATGTAGAGGAACATGGCCGCATAGCCCACCACCACGATCAGGGACAGCCGCCAGTTCAGGATGAACAGCAAAGTCAGGGTGCCCACGATCTGGATGAAGCTCTGGATGGTCATGGCGAAACTGTTGTTCAGGGCATCCGAGACGGTGTCCACATCGTTGGTGAAGTAGCTCATGATGTCGCCGTGGAGCTGGGTGTCAAAGAACCGCAGGGGCAAAGACTGGATGTGGGCAAACAGGTCCCGCCGGATGTCATACAGCACCTTCTGGGCCGCATACACCATGGTCTGGGTGTAGCCAAAGGCCGCCAGGGCGCCGATGGCAAAGATGACCGCGGTCAGGATGACGCCCTGGGCCAGGGCGTTGATGTCCCCGGCCCCCACGCTGTTGACCACCGGGCGGATCATATAGGTGCCCAGCAGGTTGCCCAGGGCGCTGAGGGTGACCAGCACCGCCACCGCCAGGAACAGGAATTTGTGCCGCCCCATGTAGGACAGCAGGGTCTTGAGGGTGAACCAGAAATTCTTGGGCTTTTTACCGCTGATCGGCCGTGCCATCTGCGTCCCCTCCTTTCATCTGGGAGTGATAGATTTCCTGATAGATGGGGTCGCTGGCCAGCAGCTGGCTGTGGGTGCCCACTGCGTGGATGCGGCCGTCGTCCAGCACCACGATCATGTCGGTGCCCATCACCGAGGTGACCCGCTGGGCGATGATGATCTTGGTGACCCCTGCCAGGGCCGCCAGGGCCTTGCGGATTTTGGCCTCGGTGGCGGTGTCCACCGCGCTGACCGAATCGTCAAAGATCAGGATCTTGGGCTTTTTCAGCAATGTCCGTGCAATGCACAGCCGCTGCTTCTGGCCGCCCGAGACGTTGACGCCGCCCTGGCCCAGGTCGGCGTCCAGACCGCCGGGCATCCGCTCCAGGAATTCGTCGGCGCAGGCCGCCCGGCAGGCGGCCCACAGGGTGTCGTCGTCGGCGTCAGGGCTGCCCCAGCGCAGGTTATCCCGCACCGTGCCCGAGAACAGCACGTTCTTCTGGAGCACAATGCCCACCGCGTCCCGCAGGGCGGTCAGGTCGTAGCGGCGGACATCCTGCCCGCCCACCAGCACCCGGCCCCGGGTGGCGTCGTACAGACGGGGGATCAGCTGCACCAGGGTGGATTTGGCCGAGCCGGTGCCGCCCAGAATCCCCACCGTCTGCCCCGGGCGGATGGTCAAATTGATGTCGGCCAGGGCGTACTCGGCGGCGTCGGGATGATACTTGAAGGATACATTCTCAAAGACGATGCCCCCGTCGGGGATTTCCTTCACCGGGTCTTTGGGAGAATCCAGCTCCACCTGCTCGTCCAGCACCTGGACAATCCGGTGGGCGCTGGCCAGGGAACGGGTCATCAGCAGAAAGACGTTGGAGATCATCATCAGGGAGTTCATCACCTGCAGCACATAGCTGAGGAAACTGGTGAGCCGGCCCACCGTCAGGGTGCCGCTGAGGATCATGCGGCCGCCAAACCAGAGGATCATCACCATGGCGGCGTACATGGTCACCTGGAAGGCGGGGAGGTTGAGCACCGCGGTGCGGAAGGTGGACAGGCTGACATTCATCAGCTCGCTGTTGACCTGCTGGAACTTCTCCTCCTCGTATTTGCCCCGGACAAAGGCCTTCACCGCCCGGATGGCGGTGAGGCATTCCTGCACCACCGTGTTCAGATGGTCCATCGACTGCTGCAGCAGGGTGTACTTGGGGGCGATCTGGCGCACCACAAAGAACAGCACCAGCCCCAGCACGGGGGCGCAGACAAAGAACACCACCGCCAGCCGGGGGCTCATATAAAAGGAGAGCAGCACCCCCAGCACCAGCATGGCGGGCCCCCGGACCAGGGGCCGGAACCCGCCGTTGATGGCGTTCTGGACCACCGTCACGTCGGTGGTCATGCGGGTGATCAGAGAGGACGTCTCAAAGTGGTCCAGGTTGCCGAAGGCGTACTCCTGGACTTTGGCATATTCGGCCTGGCGGATCCGGGCGCCGAAGCCATAGGAGGCCCGGGCGGCGTAGCGGGCATACAGCAGCCCGGTGATCAGGGCCAGCAGGGCGCAGACCGCCATCTCCACACCGATCTGGAGGATCCGGGGGACGTCGGCCCGGGCCACACCCTCGTCGATGATGTTGCTCATCAGGATGGGGATCACCATTTCAAAGGCGCTCTCCACCACCACCAGCAGCATCCCCAGGGCCATATCTTTGCGGTAGGGCCCCATGTACCGGTACAGGCGTTTCAGGTCATTCACAATGTTCCCTCCTTGTCGCAAGGGGCGGGGGCGGCGGGCTCCCGCAGATTTTCCCGGGCGCGCCGCAGATAGTCGGCGAACTGCCCGATTTCCTGGGGCGAAAAGCCCCGCAGCATCTGCCGCTCCATCCCGCGGCAGGCCTCCTGCCAGGCGGCGGCGGCGCCGGCCCCTTTGTCTGTCAGCTCCACCACCCCGGTGCGGCGGTCGCTCTGGTGGGCCCGGCGGGTGACAAAGCCCCCCTTCTCCAGGGTGTCCAGCATCCGGCACACCGCCGCGGGGTCGATCTCCAGATAGTCGGCCAGCTGCCGCTGGCTGCAGGGGCCCTGCCGGGCCAGGAACCGCAGCAGCTTGGGCTGGCCGGGGCCCAGGCCCAGGGCGCTCCGCCAGGGGCCCAGCCAGGCCCGCTGGGTGTGGAAGGCCCGGTAGAGCAGCATATGAAAGTTATCTTCCAACCTCACACATCCTTTCGGATTGACCTGTCAATGATTGACATGTCAATCATTTTGATTGGACCCATTTATTATAGCGCGCCGGCGCCGGATGTCAAGGCGGCAAAAAAGGCCAAAGTCCGCGTGCTGGTTGCATTTTTCGCGCCGTGATGCTACAATGAAAAATCGAATGAACCAAAGGAGGGCTGCGCTGTGAAATTTGCGCTGTTCAACCGCCCGGCGGCCACCATCTATGACCTGCCGGCCCATACCGCTGCCGGGGAAGATGGGCAGATCCTCTCGGCCATCGGGGACGAAGGCCTCTACGGCCAGAGCTGCCAGGTGGTGGATGACACCGGGGAAGATGGGGACATGGTGCAGATCCGCACCTTTTACGGCTACCCCGGCTATGTGGACAGAGGCGACCTGCTGTTTGTCACCGAAGGCCAGCTGCGGGGGTACCTGGCGGCGCCGTCGGTGATGGCGGCCCGGGAGGCCGACCTGCTGAGCTGCCCCAGGGTGGCAGGGGTGCGGCTTTTGACGGTGGGCCGGGGGGCCCGGCTGCGGCTGGCCCCCGAGGGGGAGGAGGTTCCCGGCTGGACCCGGGTGCTGCTGGCCGACGGCCGCCCCGCCTGGGTGTGGAGCCAGTCCCTGGAACCCCTGAACTGGGAGGAGGACGCCGTCTTTACCCAGCAGGAGGGGGCAGCCTTTGACGACGCCCTGGCCGAGGCCCTGGGCATCGCCCCGGGGCAGCTGGTGCAGCACGCACTGGACCGCTGCCACGGCGGCAGCGAGAGCGCCTTCCGCAAAGCGGTCTGCGGCACCGCCCGGAAATACCTGGGGGTGCAGTACCGCTGGGGGGGCAAGGCCGGCTGCGGGGTGGACTGCTCGGGCCTTGTCAGCAATGTGTACATGCAGAACGGGGTGCTGATCTATCGCAACGCCCGGATTATGCCGGGCTGGCCGGTGCATGAGATCCCCCGCAGCGCCATGCAGCCGGGGGACACCCTCTACTTCCCGGGGCACATCGCCCTTTACCTGGGGGAGGGAATGTACATCCACTCCACCGGGGCCGCCGCCAGCGGCGGGGTGGTGTACAACAGCCTGGACCCCGCCAGCCCCCTCTACCGGGCCGACCTGGACCAGAAGCTCACCGCGGTGGGCACCATCTTTTAAAGATTGAAAGGAGCATCCGCCCATGAAAGTCTGGGACCTGCACTGTGATACCCTCAGCGAGCTGCGCCACGCCCAAAAGGAGGGCCGGCCCGCCTCTTTTGCACACAATGCCCTCCACATCGACCTGGCCAAGCTGGAAGCCGGGGACTACATGCTCCAGTGCCTGGCGGCCTTTGTGAACCTGGGGTCGGGGGAGGACCCCCTGGTCACCGCCCTGGAGGAAATCGACATCTTCAAGCAGATCATGGAGAAATACCCCGACCGGATCGCCCCGGTATACACCGCCGCCGACATCCGCCGCAACGCCCAAGCCGGCAAAATCAGCGCCATGCTGACGGTGGAGGAAGGCGCCTGCTGCAAGGGGAGCCTGGGGGTGCTGCGGCGGCTGTATGAGCTGGGGGTGCGGATGATGACCCTCACCTGGAACTACCCCAACGAGCTGGCCGCCCCCAACGTCAAGGCCGACGGCCCCGCCCTGTGGCCCTGCCCGCCGGACACCGAACACGGCCTCACCGACACCGGCTTCGCCTTCCTGGCCGAGATGGAGCGGCTGCACATGATTGTGGACATCAGCCACCTGTCCGACCGGGGCATCTGGGACGTCATCGAGCACAGCACCCGGCCCTTTGCCGCCAGCCACTCCAACTGCCGGGCCCTGGCCCCCCACTGCCGCAACCTCACCGACCAGATGATCCGGGCCATGGCAGACAAGGGCTGCATTGCGGGGCTCAACTACTGCGCCGCCTTCCTGGACGACCAGCCCAGCGGGGACCTGTGCCGCTCCACCACCGCCCTGATTGCCAAACACGCCGCCCACTACAAGCAGGTGGGGGGCGCAGAAATGATCGCCCTGGGCAGCGACTTTGACGGCATCGGCGGGAAGCTGGAGCTGGAAAACTGCTCCAAGATGCCGCTGCTGGCGGATGCGCTGCAAAAGGAAGGTTTCACCGAGGACGAGGTGGAGGGGATCTTCTGGCGCAACGCCCGGCGGTTCTTTGAGGAAAACCTGTAATATTCACACATGATTCTACCGGACGGACACTACATCCGGTACAACAAGGGAGGAAAACAACCCAATGGACCAGAACATGACCCTGGAAAAGCGGATCGCCGCCGAGCTCTACTCCTACCACGGCCAGATGAGCGTCCTGGTGGACGACCTGCAGGGCCACCGGGTGGAGATGGGGATCGACGAGGAGTTTGAGACCGCTTCCACCATCAAGGCCTACATCCTGGCAGCCCTGTATCTGCAGGCCAGCCGGGGGAAGGCCAGCCTGTCCGACACCGTCACCTACAAGCCCGAGCACTTTGTGGACGGGTCGGGGATGCTGCGGGCCCTGGGGGTGGGGGCAGCCCTCAAGGTGAAGGACGCCGCCACCATGATGATTATCTGTTCCGACAACATCGCCACCAACATGATCATTGATTACCTGGGCCTGGACCAGATCAACCAGTGCATCCGGGAGCTGGGGTTTGGGCACACCGTCCTCCACAACCCCCTGCACTTTGACCGGTACGACAAGCTGGGCACCACCACCCCCCGGGACTACGGCGCCCTGTTTGCCCAGGTGGCCCGGGGCACCCTGGTGAGCCGGGAAGCCAGCGCCGAGATGCTGGCCATCTTCCGCGCCCAGCACTACAACACCATGCTGACCGCCGACTTCCCGCCCTACTATCTGGACTGCGAGGAGACGGGGGACCCCGAGCTGATCTGGGTGGCCAGCAAGAGCGGCAGCATGGACGCCTGCCGCAACGACGGCGGCATCGTCCACACCCCCTACGGGGACTATGTGATCGTGCTGATGAATAAGCATTTTGACGACGTCATCGAATACAACGCCCACCCCGCCATGGTCTACGGGGCTAAGGTGAGCCGGATGATTCTGGACCAGGTGCTGGCCTGCGAGGGCCGGCTGTGGCTGTAAAAGAGGCCATCCGGGCGCGGCAGGGGAAAGGCCGCGCCCTTTGGGATAAGATTGGAAAAGTATAGAAAAATCAAAAAACAACAGAACGTATAGAGAGGGAACTGTTATGGAAGGAATCACGGTCAGCGGCCCCATGCTGCTGTTTTTGATCTGCATGACCGGCTTTGCGGGGGTGGTGGATTCGGCCGCCGGGGGCGGGGGGCTGATCAGCCTGCCGGCCTACCTGTTCGCGGGGCTGCCGGTCCACTACACCTACGGCACCAACAAGTTCAGCGCCGCCTGCGGCACCACCTTTGCCACCGGCAAGTTTCTCCGCAGCGGCGCTTTGGACGTCAAGGTGGGGCTGCTGGCTGCGGCGGGCAGCTTTGCGGGCAGCAGCCTGGGCAGCCATGTGGCCATGTGGCTCAGCGACGGCGCTTTGCGGCTGCTGATGCTCTGCATCCTGCCGGTGGCGGCGGTGATCATCCTCACCCAGTGGAAGGCCCCCGACCGGGACCGCGGGGAGGTGGCCCTCACCCGGCTGCGGGCGGTGCAGGCCCTGGCCATCGGGGTGGGCATCGGCTGCTACGACGGCCTGTTTGGCCCCGGCACCGGCACCTTCGCCATCATCGCCTTCAGCACCATCATGGGCTTTGACATGCGCCGGGCCAGCGGCAACGCTAAGCTGCTCAACCTGGCCAGCAACTACGCCAGCCTGGTGACCTATCTGGCCTCGGGGATGGTGGTGTTCCACATCGCCATCCCCTGCGCCATCAGCGGCATCGCCGGGAACCTGATCGGCTCCCGGCTGGCCCTCAAGGGGGGCGCCCGGGTGATCCGCCCCATGATGCTGGTGGTGCTGGTGCTGCTGCTGGGCCGCCTGACCATGGAGGCTGTGGGGGCCTGAGCCATTTTTTCTGTTTGCCTGCGCGCTGGATGTGCCAGACTGTAGATACGGCGCATCAGCGCGATTTTTGTACCAGCGGGAAAGGAGGACCGCATGACCGATGAGGAACTGATGGGCGCCGCCCTGGCCGAGGCCCGCATCGCCGCCGATTTGGGAGAGGTGCCGGTGGGGGCGGTGGTGGCCCGGCGGGGGGAGATTGTCTCGGCCGCCCACAACACCCGGGAGACCCAGCGCAACGCCCTCCACCACGCCGAACTGCTGGCCATCGACGCCGCCTGCAAGGCCCTGGGGGGCTGGCGGCTGTGGGAGTGCGAGCTGTTTGTCACCCTGGAGCCCTGCCCCATGTGCGCCGGGGCCATCGTCAACAGCCGGATCAAACGGGTGGTGTACGGCGCCCCCGACCCCAAGGCCGGGTGCTGCGGGTCGGTGACCGACCTGTTCGCCCTGCCCTTCAACCATCACCCGGTGGTGGAGCAGGGGCTGCGGGCCGAGGAGGCCTCGGCCCTGCTGGCCGAGTTCTTCGCCCGGCTGCGGGCCCAGCGGGGGAAAAAGCCCAAATGGACGCCCCCCGCCCGCACCTGAAAGGCCGAAAAAATATTTTTCCCCAAAGCCTTCCCTTTTTCGCGGGAAAGGTGTATAATATACAATGGTATTTTGCCGAAAAGGCCCGCTTTTTTGCCCAAAAATGCCGCAGTGCCGGCGATTCCGGCAGGGGAAAGTACAGGCGGCGGAGCGGCGGGCGGCAGGTATCCAATCATCTTGCAGGAGGATACAGCCCATGCGCGAAGAGGATTTTGAGCTGACCTTTGAGCTGGACCCCTCCCCCAGGGCCCCGGAGCCTGAACAGGCCCCGGAACTTGCCATCGAAACGGAGGAGGACGCCCCCCAGCCTGCTGCCCCTGCAGCGGAACAGGCCCCCGCAGAACCCGGGGCCCTGCCCCCGGCAGAGGAAAAACCCGCCCCTGAAACCCAGCCGGGCCCCGGGGCAGAGCCTGCCCCCCGGCAGCAGCCCGAGCCGGCTGAGGCGCCGGCGGTGCGGGCCCCCGCCCGGGGCGTGCTGATTTCGGGGGGCGACCGGGGCATTGGCGCCGCGGCAGCCCGGGCCTTTTACCAGGCCGGGTACCGGGTGGCTGTGCTCTACCATACCAACGCCCAGGCGGCGGCCCGGCTGGAGGCAGAGCTCCCCGGCTGCATCGCCCTGCAGTGCGATGTGGCCAGCCGCCCGGCCTGTGAGGCGGCTTTCGCCGCCGCCGAGACGGTGCTGGGCCATGTGGACATTCTGGTGTCCAACGCAGGCATCGCCCAGCAGAAGCTGTTCACCGACATCACCCCGGAGGAGTGGCAGCACATGCTGGATGTCAACCTCACCGGGGCCTTCCACCTGTGCCAGCTGGCCCTGCCCGGGATGATCCGCCGCAAATGGGGCCGGATCATCACCGTCAGCAGCATGTGGGGCCAGACCGGCGGCAGCTGCGAGGTGCACTATTCGGCGGCCAAGGCGGGCCTGATCGGCCTGACCAAAGCCCTGGCCCGGGAGGAAGGGCCCAGCGGCATCACCGTCAACTGTGTGGCCCCGGG
Organism: uncultured Faecalibacterium sp.; assembly: GCA_944386015.1. Classification (GTDB taxonomy): domain Bacteria; phylum Bacillota; class Clostridia; order Oscillospirales; family Ruminococcaceae; genus Faecalibacterium. The sequence continues at coordinate 4,287 of CALWZK010000031.1, read as the reverse complement.
GGTCATCGACACCGATATGATGGCCTCCTTCACCCCGGCCGACAAAGAGGCCCTGGCGGAGGAAACCCCGGTGGGCCGGCTGGGCAGCGCCGGGGAAGTGGCCCGGGCCCTGCTCTTCCTGGCAGGAGAGGAAGCGGGGTATATCACGGGGCAGGTGTTCGGCGTAAACGGCGGGCTGGTGATCTGAGCCGCCCCCTGACCCCTTGAGCAAAAAGGAGAGAGAAATATGGGCATGACCTTAAAAGAAATGCTGCGCAAAGGCGCCAGCGATGGTACCGTCAACGCGGACGAAGTGCGCGCGCTGGCGCAGGAGTGCGGCCTGGATACCGAGAGCCTGTACACCCTTCTGGAGGAGCGGGGGATCAAGATCCAGGAAAACGAGGCATCCCTGGACGTGGACAGCATCCTGGCCGAGGTGGAGAATGCCGAGGCCAACGCCAGCGACGATTATGACGAGCCCGAGGAAGACCATCTGGAGGAGAACCCTGCCGACCTGAAGGCGGCCATGGATGAGCTGCTGGATGACCCCGTCAAGAATTACTTAAAGCAGATCGGCCAGATTCCGCTGTTGTCGGCGGAGCAGGAGGTGGAGCTGAGCCGCCGGATTCACGCCGGCGCCGAGGCCGCCCGGATTCTCCAGGCCGACCGCCGCAAGTACAACCGCCCCGATTACATCAAGCGCAATTCGGCCCGGTTCTCCTTCGAGGAGGACGAGACTTCCCCCGACTATGAGGAGCCGGAAGAGGATCTGGACCCCGAGGACGTGAAGGACAAGGAGCGCCCCGAGGATTCCGCCGAGGACGCCGCCGAGGAGAAGGAGGCCATGGAGGCCGTGGAAGACGGCCCCCTGACCGACGAGCGGCGGGAAGAGCTGCTCAAGACCCGGCAGGACGGCCTCAACGCCCGCCGGAGCCTCAGCGAGGCCAACCTGCGTCTGGTGGTGTCCATCGCCAAAAAGCACGTGGGCCACAACCTGGCTTTCCTGGACCTGATCCAGGAGGGCAACATCGGCCTGATCAAGGCCGCCGAAAAGTTTGACTGCGCCCGTGGCTTCCGGTTCTCCACCTACGCCACCTGGTGGATCCGCCAGGCCATCACCCGCGCCATCGCGGACCAGGCCCGGACCATCCGCATCCCGGTGCATATGGTGGAGACCATCAACCGGATGCGCCAGGCCACCAGCCAGCTGGTGTACCAGAACGGCCACGAGCCCACCGCCGAGGAACTGGCCAAGGCCATGGACATGACGGTGGAGCGTGTGCGGGAGATCCAGCGGATGGCCCAGGAGCCCGCCAGCCTGGAGAGCCCCGTGGGCGAGGAGGAGGATTCCTCCCTGGGCGACTTTGTGGCGGATGAAAACGCCGAGGCCCCCGGCAAGGCTGCCGACCGGGCCATGGTGGCCCAGCAGATCAACCTGGCCCTCAAGAGCCTGACCCCCCGTGAGGAGAAGGTGATCCGGCTGCGGTTCGGCCTGGACGACGGCCGCCCCCGCACCCTGGAGGAAGTGGGCCGCGACTTCGGCGTCACCCGTGAGCGTGTGCGCCAGATCGAGGCCAAGGCCATCCGCAAGCTCCACAGCCGCAAGTGCCTGACGCTGCTGAACGGCCTGATTGAGTGATGGCCCCCGTGCCCTGACCCTTGCGCCGGGGCCGTGAATATGGTATAATGACTTGCACGGCGGGGTGGGAAACCGCACCCGCCGTGCAGTTTATGATGCGCCATCGCCAAGCGGTAAGGCAGGGGACTTTGACTCCCCCATCGCAGGTTCGACTCCTGCTGGCGCAACTTTAGAAAACCCCGCATGGATGCTGGAAAAAATCCAGTGTTCCTGCGGGGTTTCTCGCTTTTATGGGCGTTTTGCAGATGCTTGCAGCGGCACAAAATTGCTTGCTTTTGCGCTTAAAAAGTCTGCAAAAAGTCGGCATTGATAGAGCCTATGCCTTTCCAATTCTTTTATCGTCGATCATACCGTAAATCGATTCAAGTCTGTTTTGAAGGTCTTCATAAAAAGTTTTCTGCTCCAATTCAGAGGGTATAGGATGGTTTCCAGCTTCTACAATGACATCCTCCAGATCGTTGCACGCTTTTTGCAGTTTGTAAAAAAATTTATTGTCATCATATCTGTAAAATAATGCAGAGAACATCATTTCAGATAAAACGTCACACATTTGATTCCCATGATGAAGCAAGCCGTCTGCGGCAAAATTTAATTTAATCCGGGATTCAGGAATTCCTTTCATCAAATATTCGTCAAAAATTTTACTGCAATTATTTGAGCGCAAGGAAGTCTGATTAGCTTTATCAGAAGATCTCAATGCTACAATGGAAACAATAACAGCAATACCTGATAATAAAGCTGACCCCACGTCAGCTATAGTAATTTGCCAAAACATAGATATTACCTTTACATGATCATCAATTTTGCAATAATCGATTCCTTTGCATTATGAATGGATGGAGCAATGACCTGAAAATTGTTTTCCATTCCTTCTTGCCCAATTTGTTTATAGATTTCTCCAAAAAATCCTTGTACAAAAGAGGTTGCCAAATAATCAATTTGCGCAGGAATTTCAATAATAAAAGGCTTGTGCAAGTCGATTTTATTTTTAACCTGTTCTTGGAAGAGTTCTCGTCCGAAAGGATTTCCAGCAAGCTTTGTCAATGACTTATCCTTTAATGTGAGAATGATTTTCTGTTCGCCCATAATCAAGTCTCCTTTGGTATCACAAAATTCAAATTATAAGCGGTTCCAGGAAAGTATATTGGTGATAAAGAAAAAACGCTGCTATCTGGAATAAAATGTGCAAAATCCCTTTGTTTGTTCATACCAAGCCATTGATTGTCATCGTATTCAAGAAGGCCCTGAATAAACTTCATTTTTCGTCTTCCAGATACAACGTAACAATTGTTGGTTTCGGATTGTTGTTCAAGGGACTTAATTAACATCGGCAATCCTGTTCCGCCAGTTACGTATTCATTTGGGCGTCCTGAAATCTTATGCTGAAAAGCACTGAGTATAAAAAACTCTTCGTCTCCATAGTATCGAGTAAATAAGCGTCTTTGATGGGCATAAATTTGTCTAAGCGTTCGGTACCGGACCGCACCTTTATTAAAATCAATCTCTGGATTGACACAGAGCTTATTTTGGATACCCGATGACAGCAATGTAGACGAAAAATTCAATACGCAGAGATTGGCTCCATAATATTTTTTCCCGGCCGGATTATCAATTCTTACGTAGTTGTCAGCAAGATCAACATCTAAAAAGCACTCTGATTGTGTATGCTCCAAAGCATTACCGACAAGTTCAATAGCTACCTCTGCAAAAGAATTTGCCTGCTCAGATGGAATTCCAAATGCCCGAAAAATAAAAAATAGGTTGGTAAGTGCTGCAGATAGAGTATCGCCGCCACCTTCTTCAGGACTAAAAAGTTTTCTATAATGTGTGATCCCTATATCGTTTCTGAAAGACTGGGAAAATACTTTTGACTGGCCGAGAGATTCTGAACACAATTTTTGAAGAGGGCTGTTCATCATGCCATGAGTAAAAATGTTTGCATTGTTCTGTAAATGGATTTGTACATGTACATTATGATCAGCAATGATGTGTTCTAAGTAGCATTCTAGTAGTATATAGGTGAGTTTCTCGTCGAATCTTTGTCCAATAAAGACAATAAAAATTTTTTTTACTGCATTGGTATGAACAACCCAAAACAACGCGGCTATTAAATCGTAAATAATACTCAGCGTAATTGGATCGCCATTTACAACAATTGAGCAAAAGTCAGTTTTAGCGTCTAAAATTGGCTGGATTGGTCCGTGATACGCGGAATTTTCAATTTGCTTTTCAAGCAATATAATGTTTTTCACGATATCATCACCAAAATTTCACGATTTGTTTGTTGATTCAGTATAGCATAATTTCTGTTATTTTTTCAATGTTTTTCACAAAATCAGCAAGTATTGTTCTCATATAGCGAAAACTAGCCTCCGCCCTCTAGGTACTGAACCTGGCCCCGGCGGGGGCTTTTTCATGGCTGCAAAACAAAAATCCCCGCCCCTGCAGATGCAGAGACGGGGAAAATCGTCGGGCGGCGGGAGAATGCACCGCCGGGCGCGGGATTGTTCCTTTTTGGCGGTATCATTTTCGTGAGGCCGCGGAAATGATGCTGCCGGTCTTTGTGCTGTGGATCACTTGCCGGCAGACTGATAGACCTTCAGGGTCTGGTCGGCCTTGATGGCCGCCGGGGTGAAGCTGTTGTTCTTCCACCAGGCGGCCAGGGAGGC
>CALWZK010000030.1 GCA_944386015.1 uncultured Faecalibacterium sp. | reverse complement strand
CCAGTCTTTGATTCGCTTGTTCTACCCCTTGCAGGCCTCTTTTTTGTACTGTCCGCACAATATGGGGCGGTTCATTTCCGGTGCGCCTTTTTATTTTTTCGGTATGCGCTTTATTTTTGGGCCGCAAAGGCGGCAGCTTCCCGGACCCAGCCCATCAGTTCAGTGTCGATCTGGCCGGGGGCGGACACCACAATGTGATGGGTCCACCGGCCGGGATAGGGCTCGGTGGCCGCAGCCACCCGGGGAGAATCCAGCCTGCGGGCCAGCCCCACCGTCACCACCAGATAACAGGGGGGCAGCTCTTGTTTGCGCTTGACCCGAAGGAAAGAGGCGCAGGCGAACAGGTGCCTGTTGTAAAAGGAAATCTGGGTTTTCTGGACCTTGATCCGCACATCCGGGATGCCGGCCAGGATCTGCTGTTCCAGCGCCTCATAGAGAGGCAGGGCGTCCGGGTGCTGGTCAAAAAAGGGAAGGGTATCCCAGTCCATGGCAGGACCCTCCTTTCAGCCCTGGCGGCAAATCTTGTCCAGGGGCCGGCCTTTGGCCAGCTCGTCCACCAGCTTGTCCAGCCGGCGGATGTCCTGCATCAGGGGGTCCTGGATGGCCTCAATCTTCACCCCGCAGATGGTTCCCCGGACCAGCTCCCGGTTGGGATGGAGGGCGGGGGCGTTCCGGAAAAAGTCCCCGTAGGTGGTCCCATCGGCATTGGACCGGGCGATTTGTTCGGCAGTATAGCCGGTGAGCCAGGTGATGACAGCGTCCACCTCGGCGGGGGTGCGGCCCTTGCGCACCGCCTTGTTCACCAGCAGGGGATACACTTTGGCAAAGGCCATATCGTAAACGGCTTGGTTGGTCATGGCAGAGCCCTCCCTGAATCAGTTTTCTTTATCATACCATGGGGCAAAGCCAGGCACAAGACACAAAAAGCCCGGGGCCAAAAGGCTCCGGGCTTGGGAAAAACGGAACGTTAACCGGGGTACCGGTCCACCATCAGCAGCTCTTCCGCCCGGCGAACCTGTTCGTCGGTGGGAGACTGGGCGTCGTTGAGGGAGTAGGGAATCCCCAGTTTCTGCCACTTGAACAGGCCCAGGGTGTGGTAGGGCAGAACCTCCACCCGCTGGACGGTGGGCAGGCTGGCGATGAAGGCGCCGGTCTGGCGCAGGCCCTCCTCGTCGTCGGTGAGGCCGGGCACCAGCACATGGCGGATCCAGAGGGGAACCCCCAGCCGGGCCACATGCTGTGCCATGGCCAGGATGTTCTCATTGGATTTGCCGGTGAGGCGCCGGTGCTTTTCCGGGTCGATCTCTTTCAGGTCCAGGATCACCAGGCTGGTGACCTCCATCAGGGCATCAAAGGCTGCCAGATAGGCGGGGTCATCGGGCCGGAAGGGTTCGCCGGCGGTGTCGATGGCAGTATGTACCTTCCTGGCGTGGGCCAGGCGGAACAGGTCGGTGACAAAGTCCATCTGGAGCAGCGGCTCGCCGCCGCTGACCGTGATGCCGCCCTTTTTGCCCCAGTAGTTCCGGTAGCGCCAGACATGCTGGAACAGCTTGTCGGCAGTCCAGGGCTGGCCGCAGTCTTTGGCCCAGGTCTCGGGGTTGTGGCAGTAGCGGCAGCGGAGGTTGCACCCCTGCAAAAACACCACAAACCGGACCCCGGGGCCGTCCACCGAGCCGAAGCTCTCCAGGGAGTGGACCATCCCCTGGGTGTTACAGGCGGCCATGGCAGGTGCGGCTAATGACATCCAGCTGCTGCTCACGGGTCAGGTCGATGAACTTGACGGCGTAGCCCGAGACGCGGATGGTGAAGTTGGCGTACTCCTCCTTCTCGGGGTGCTCCATGGCGTCGATCAGCTTCTCCTTGCCGAAGACGTTGACGTTCAGGTGGTGTGCGCCCTGGTCGAAGTAGCCGTCCATCACCTGCACCAGGTTCTCCACACGCTCGCTGTCGCTGTGGCCCAGGGCGTCGGGGTTGATGGTCTGGGTGTTGGAGATGCCGTCCAGTGCCCAGTGGTAGGGCAGCTTTGCCACCGAGTTCAGAGAGGCCAGCAGGCCGTTCTGCTCAGCACCATAGCTGGGGTTGGCGCCGGGGGCGAAGGGGGTGTAAGCCTTCCGCCCGTCGGGCAGGGCGCCGGTGTACTTGCCGTAGACCACGTTGGAGGTGATGGTCAGGATGGAGGTGGTGGCCTCCGAGTTGCGGTAGGTGTGGCGCTTCTTGATCATATCCAGGAAGGTGCGCAGCAGCCAGACGCCGATCTCGTCGGCCCGGTCGTCATCGTTGCCGTACTTGGGGAAGTCGCCCTCGGTGATGTAGTCCACCACCAGGCCCTTCTCGTTGCGGACGGTCTTGACCTTGGCGTACTTGATGGCGCTCAGGGAGTCGATGACGTGGGAGAAGCCTGCAATGCCGGTGGCAAAGGTGCGGCGGACATCGGTGTCGATGAGGGCCATCTCGGCTTCTTCGTAGTAGTACTTGTCGTGCATGTACTGGATCAGGTTCAGCACGTTGACGTACAGGCCGGCCAGCCAGTCCAGCATCTGGACATACTTGGGCAGCACCTCGTCATAGTTCAGGTACTCGCTGGTGACGGGGGCGTAGTTGGGGCCCACCTGCTCGCCGTTCTTCTCGTCCACGCCGCCGTTGATGGCGTACAGCAGGCACTTGGCCAGGTTGGCGCGGGCGCCGAAGAACTGCATCTCCTTGCCGGTCTGGGTGGCGGACACGCAGCAGCAGATGGAGTAGTCGTCGCCCCAGACCGGCTTCATGACGTCGTCGTTCTCGTACTGCACCGAGCTGGTGTCGATCGAGACTTTGGCGGCGTACTTCTTGAAGGCCTCGGGCAGGGCGGGGGAGTACAGGACGGTCAGGTTGGGTTCGGGGGCGGGGCCCATGTTCTCCAGGGTGTGGAGGAAGCGGTAGCAGGTCTTGGTGACCATGCTGCGGCCGTCCATGCCGATGCCGGCCACTTCCAGGGTGGCCCAGACGGGGTCGCCCGAGAACAGCTGGTTGTAGCTGGGGATGCGGGCGAACTTCACCATCCGGAACTTCAGGACCATGTGGTCGATCAGCTCCTGGGCCTGGCTCTCGGTGAGGGTGCCGTTGTCCAGGTCGCGCTGGATGTAGATGTCCAGGAAGGTGGAGATGCGGCCCACGCTCATGGCAGCGCCGTTCTGGGTCTTGATGGCGGCCAGGTAGCCGAAGTACAGCCACTGGCAGGCCTCTTTGGCGTTCCTGGCGGGCTGGGAGATGTCGATGCCGTAGATGGCAGCCATCTTCTTCATGCCCTTCAGGGCGTTGATCTGGCGGGCGATCTCCTCCCGCAGGCGGATCACGTCGTCGGTCATGGTGCCGTCGCCGCAGTTGTTGAAGTCGTGCTGCTTGGCCTCGATCAGGTAGTCGATGCCGTACAGGGCCACCCGGCGGTAATCGCCCACGATGCGGCCGCGGCCGTAGGTGTCGGGCAGGCCGGTGATGATGTGGCTGTGGCGGGCTTTCCGCATCTCGGGGGTGTAGGCGTCAAAGACAGCCTGGTTGTGGGTGCGGGTGTACTCAGTGAAGATCTTGTGGAGCTCTGCGCTGGGCTGATAGCCGTAGGTGGTGCAGGCTTCCTCGGCCATCTTGATGCCGCCGTAGGGCATGAAAGCCCGCTTCAGGGGCTTGTCGGTCTGGATACCCACGATCTGCTCCAGATCCTTCAGGTTCTCATCAATGTAGCCGGGGCCGTAGGAGGTCAGGCTGCTGACCACGTCGGTCTCCATATCCAGCACGCCGCCCTTGGCGCGCTCCTCCTTCTGCAGCTTCTGCAGAGCGCCCCAGAGCTTGTTGGTGGCGTCGGTGGGACCTGCCAGGAAGCTCTCATCCCCGTCATAGGGGGTGTAGTTTTTCTGGATGAAGTCGCGGACGTTGACTTCTTCCTTCCAAATGCGGCCTTCAAAGCCTTCCCACTGGGTATAATCCTTCATGCGTTACCTCCTGTTTCGACACGAATGGAAAAAAGAGTTAGTAAAGACTAACTCTTAAAATAAGAGAAAGGGCACTGATCTTCGAGCAGCCCCTTTTGACGACGCAAGCGCCGCCCGGCCGGCGCGCCCCACTATCTTGCAGGAGGCGTCGGCCTATTAAGCATAGCATGAAAAAAGAAAAAATCAAGAGAAAACCCCTGGGAATGGTTACTGGATCACAAAGCTTTGTGGGGTTGCACAACCAGCTGCCGGGAGACTGGGAAGATTGTGTACGGAACTTCTATACGTAATTTTTTGTCAATTTGATAACGGGGGTTGACAGATTCCCAGGAATATGGTATGATTCTGTCACGGGAGTTAGCAAAAACTAACTCACAGGGCTGCAGCACCCTTCTGAGCAGGGTGCCATGGCCCGGAATTCCCCCATTCTCTCCTCTGACACCTCGGGGTTGGCGGCCGGTTTTTTTTGGTTTGCACCGCAGCCGCACCCCACACAGCGAACAAAAGGCGGGCGCCCGGTCCAACCGGGCAGCCCGCCTTTGCTTGTGTTTCAGGAAGCCTGGCGCCGGGCCCGGGTCCAGCGGCGCTGAATCAGGAAAAAGCCCACGCAGCTGGCGGCGAAGGGCATATAGTAGGTGGCGGCCCGGTATACCACCAGCAGGGACATGGTGCCGCTGTCCCCCAGAAAGCCGGAGAAGATCAGATAAAAGGCGGTCTCGATGGAGCCCATGCCTCCCAGGTTGGGCAGGGCGTTGGACAGCAGCATCATCAGGGCGGCCAGGGTCTCGGCCTGCCAGAAGGTCAGGTCCCCCAGCCCCATGAACCGGGCCCCCAGCCAGGGGATGGCATACATCACCATCAGCTTGCACACCTGCAGGGCTACCACCTGGAGGCAGAGCCCCCGGTTCTGGAGCAGCAGGCGGCTCTCCGCCCGCAGGCCGTCCAGCTGGGCGGTCCAGCTCTGGCGGCGGGCCTGCCATTTATCGGTTTTGGGCAGCAGGCCCAGCAGGCGGTACACCAGGCCCTGGACGGTGCGGCTGGTGCAGACCAGCACCAGGGCCAGGATGATGGCCGCCACCATCAGGCAGGCGGGCAGGAGATACTGCATCAGCCCTGCCGTGTCGGCGGCCAGCAGCCAGCCGCCGTAAAACACCAGCAGCACCGCCGCCACCAGCAGGACGGCCCCCTTGTGAAAGACATACTGCAGGGTGGTCAGACCGATGCCGGGCCCGATGCCCAGACCCTGGAGGCTGATGTCGTAGGCCTGCATGGCCGTGGTGCCGGCGCCGAAGGTGACTACATTGCCGAAGGCCCCCAGGAAGGCCAGGTCCAGCCCGCGGCGGAAGGGATAGCCGGGCAGCCGGCTGGACAGAATCCGCTGGCTGATGATCCCCTCAAGGACGGGGTAGGTGAGGCCCAGGGCCAGCAGCAGGGCCGCCTGGCCCAGGCTCAGTTTGCCCAGGGCGGCGGAAATTTCGGGCAGATGGTCCTTGAAGATATAGAACATCAGACCGGTCAGAACCAGCAGGGTCAAAACCGACAGCAGCCCCCGCCGCACCGAGAAACCGCCGGCAGGCTGGGGCTGATTGTTGTGACGCATAGAGAAGATGCTCCTTTCAGCGGCAGGAAGGGTAAAAGCGATTTCCATCAGTATACCACGATTGGACGCGAAAGTTGAGCGTCAGAAAGCAGGTTTTGATCAAAAACCTTCCCGACGACAAAAATACAGCCCGGAGAGAAAGAACACTTCCTTCCGGGCTGTAAAGCTAAAGCAATCTAATTTTGTAATAATCTGCCGAAATATTACAGGCTGGCGGGGGCCTCCTGGGCCAGCAGCGCCTCCACCTGCTGGCGCAGGGTGTCGGCGAAGGACTCCTTGGAGTAGTACCGCTCATAGAGGGCGCGGCAGGCGGGGCCCATCCGGCCCGAAAGGCCGGGGTTCTGGATCAGCTTGGTCATGGCCTCGGCCAGCTCGGCAGGGCTGTCGTTGTGGTAGACAAAGCCGTCCACCCCTTCGGTGATGAGGCCGGCGGTGCCGGTGTGCTCTGAGACAATCCCCGGCTTGCCGAAGATCAGGCCCTCGGTCACAAAGGTGGGCATGGGGTCATCCCGGGAGCTGCAGACGGTGCAGGCGCACTGCTGCATCAGGGATTTGATCTCGCTGCGGGTCAGGCGGCTGACGTAAAACACATTGCTGGGGTAGTCCGCCGCCAGCTGCTGGACGTCGGCCAGCAGCCGCTTGTCCGCCCCCTTGCCCACAAAAAGGAAGGCGGCTTTGGAGCGGACCTCATCGGGGAGCATCCGGATGGCCTGGACCAGGATGTCCTGGCCTTTCCGCATCTCAAAGGCCCCCACGCTGACCAGCAGGGGCAGGCCCCCGGCGTAGCCGATGTCGTAGGGCTCAAAGGTGTCCCTGGCATAGTCGGGCAGGCCGTAGATCAGCTGGCCGATGGGAAAATCGGGGCGGTGCTCGTGCATGGCGGCGGTGGCATGGCTGCCCACCGCGCAGACCCGGATGTTGGATTCCAGGGCCCGGGGGATCAGATGGGACAGATAGCCGTAGCCCACAAAGGCGTCATGCAGCCACCACAGCACAGGCACCGGCGCCCCATTGAGGGCCCGGATGGCTTTCACCTCCACAATGGTGTTGGCCACCACCAGGTCGGCGGCAGTGGCCAGCCCCCACAGGGTGGAGGAGCCCACGCAGTCGGGGTGGGTGATGACGGTGGCCCCCGCCTCCACAAAGAGGGGCAGGGAGCCGCCGTCCCCGGGGCCCAGCACCGCCACCTCATAGCCCATCTGCCGCAGCACCGGCACAGCGCTCACCAGCACAATGGGGGCGCCGGTCATGTCCAGCACATGGCTCAGCAGCAGGGCCCGTTTGCCATGGGCCGAAAAGAGATCGGAGGCGTCGGCCTGGCGGCGGTACCGGAGCAGGGCCTGGGGAATATGGACGGCCTTTTGGGCCAGGCGGCAGGCCAGGGCCAGCAGGGCCGCCGGATCGTCGGGGTCTTTGGCCTGGGCGCGGCAGCGCACCAGCAGCTCCCGGGAGAGGACAGCGCATTTGGCGCCTTCGGGCCGGTGGGCGGCCCGGTAAATCAGGGTGTCGCCGTCAAAGCCGAACACCCCGTCGCAGAAGGCAAAGTCAGCGCCGCGCTGGAGGGCGGCGGCAAAATAGGACAGGGTGGTGCTCAGGCATTCCACATCCTCGGCCGCCAGCACCACGCCGTCCAGGCTCTGGGGCAGGGGGTCCAGGCTGGAAACCGGCATGAATTTCCGGTGGAGCTGCAGCTCCAGGCTGCGAGCCAGGGCGGTGCAGTGCCCCGGGGCGTAGACCGCCAGCCAGACCTGCTGGGTGTCCTGGTAGGGCTGTTGTGCCAGCTGGAATTGCTGGAATTGACTGTAACTGGAATACATAAGGTACCTCGCTGGACGTCCCTTTATTTTTGGTTCCTGCGGCCGAACAGGGCCCGGATGGGGGCGGTGAGCTTCCAGCAGGAGCTGGACAGCACCGCCTCATAGCTGATCCGGAAGTGCTCTTTTTCGGCGATGGCGGCGGCCAGCTGTTCTTCCAGATAGGCGGCCCGGTGCTCCTGGCCGGCCAGCTGTGCGCCGAAGTTTTCGGCCAGGGCCCGCTGCTCGTCGGCAGCCGCCGCAGCTGCGGCGGCCTTGTCCTGGTTCAGCTCAATGGCTCTGCGCAGGGCATGAAAGACGGTGTCGTCGCCCCCTGTCTGCAGGGGATAGTAGGTGTAGGACACCGAGAACTTGGTGCCGGCGGGCAGACGCTCGGGACATTCCACATAAAACTGGGGGTCAAACTGGAGGAACAGGTCTTTTCCCTCCTCCAGGGCCAGGGCGTTGGCCGGCACAGGCTGGAGCCGCTCGTCCGAAAGGGTGAACCCTTCCACATAGCAGGGCAGCTCGCCGGGGTCCAGCCGGAGGGCTTTGACATCCCGGGGCAGCTCAAAGATGGCGGATACCGTGTGATTGGAGGCCGAATAGGCCGACACTGGCGCCGGCAGGATATCCTGCTGGGAAAAGCCCAGGCCGCAGTCGTAATACAGGGTCAGGCGGAACAGGGACATGTTGTCGTAGGACTCGTGCTTTTCCATCTGAGCGAGCTGCTGTTCCAGGGCCAGGCACCGCTGTGCCAGTTTGGAGACGCCCTGGTCCGAAAGGGAAAGCTGTTCTTTCAGTTCAGCGATCTGCTCCTCCGGAGTCTGTTTGGTTGCAGGGGGCATGAATCTTCACCTCATATCCATAGTCTGGCCGGGCCGGATGCCCGGGAATCATCTTTTTCATCAAAGCCGCAAAAGAAAGCCGGCCCCCCGCTGACAGGCAAAAATTCTGCGGCCGGGGACAGGCCCTGCCGCAGAAACAGTCAGGAACGACGGATTTTGCCGTTTTCAAAAGAGGGGCGGCGCCGCCTCAGTGGCGGGCCACATAGCGCTGGAACCGGGCCCGGCTGCGCTCCATCCGGGCCTTTTTGGTCCGGCGGGGGACAATCCGCTTGCGCAGCTCCAGCAGCACGCAGGCCACCGCAATCAAGCTGCACCGGATCGCGTACTGGGACAGCAGGCCCACAATGGGGTTGGATGCAAACTGGGCTGCATACAGGTACCAGGGCACCGCGGTCAGCTCCACCGTGTGGAGACAGAAGATATTCAGGGAACGGCGGCCCACCGCCTCCAGGGCGTGGGTCAGGGGGCTTTCCCGCACGGCGCTGAGCCGGACAAACAGGTTGACAATCCACAGGCCGATGACGCCGTTCAGGAAGATGCCCACCGGGCCCAGGGTCCACTCGCCCATCGACATGTTGTCGGTGGTACCCGAGAGGATGGCGCCCACGGCCGCCACCACCATCGAGAACAGGGCGGCGGGCATCAGCCAGGGCAGCTTGGGCTGGTCAAACCAGCGGCGCTTCTTGGCGATGTGGCCGATGTACAGGTAGGGCACCACTGCCATCCCCTGGGACAGGCAGAAAGGCAGCTCCCACACCAGACAGGTACCCCAGCCCAGGACGGCGGTGGCCGCCACGGCACAGGGTATGTACCGCTCGGGGAAGGCGTTGAACAGGACATCCAGGATGATCCAGCCCACCGCCATGGTCAGCAGGTACCACATGGGCCCGCAGGAGAAGATGCTCATCCCAAAGTAGGTGGAGGTGTGGGGCAGGCCCAGCAAAAAGCCCGCCAGCACCTTTTGGCTTTCTCCGATGGCCGCCGGCCAGGAGCCGAAACAGTAGTGGTGCAGAATCAGGTGCAGCCCCGCTGTGGCCAGCGCTGTGTAAAGAAAAGGCGGCAGAATGCCCCGCAGCTGCTGCTGGACGCATTTGCCCACCGAACGTTTCCGAAACCCATAGCCGCTTGCTATGTAGAATGCGGACATCAGCGCCTCGCGGTAAATGAAGAGCAGAAAACTGGAGACCGACATCCCGCTGCCCAGGCTGAGGGAATAGCCCTCGGCGGTGTGGACGAAGATGACGGTGGCCATGCCTATGCCTTTGAACAGGTCAAACATCCCGAGGGAGCTGACGGTGCGCGTTTTGGTTCCTTTCATCAAGGGGTCCTCCTCGCAGAAATAAAATTCCTTCCAGCAGGCCCGGCGAAAAAAGGAAGGATTGGCAGGTTCTACACATCACACCAGTAATTTGTGTCAAAGATATGTTCAAATCTAGTATAATGCTTTTTCATCCGGCTGTCAATTTGAATCGGGCGATTGATTTTGCCCTGTTGAAACAGCCGTCCGGCCCGCAAATCACTATAACATAAATTTCGTCCTGACCAAGAAAAAGGAAAGATTTGCACCATGGAAAGGTGTGCCAGGCCCGCCGGCCCGGCCCCGGCGGCGAGGGTTCCCCGCCCGCAGGGCCATCCTGGCGGCCTGCTGCCCATTCTACCACCAGCGCAGAAAAAAGGGAGAGGAAACGGGAAAAAATCACAGATTTCCCGCCGGCCGGCCGGGGGAGCCCGGCGCCGGCATTGACAGAAAAGCGAGAAAATGGTATTCTCTCAGTATACCTGTATTACAAGTTGACCCCGGCAGCCGCCCTCCGGTTGCAATGGGGTTCCATATCTTATATAATAAGGACAACCCTGCCCCCGGGCAGTACAGACAGGAGGATGATACCATGATTTCAACGGTATATCAGCTGGTCAACAACATGGAAGAGAATCTGGCCCAAAAGACGGCGATTCAATATTTCGACGAGGCCAAAGGCGGCGTGGTGAGCATCCGCTACGGGCAGTACGCCCAGGATATCCGCCGGGCAGCGGGGCTGCTGCTCCACCGGTGCCCCGACATCAAGGGCAGGAAGGTCTGCCTGCTGGCCCGCAACGGCTATGATTATCTGGTGAACCTGTTCTCGGCTCTGCTGGCGGGGGGCGTGCTGGTGCCCCTGAACCTCCAGAAAAACTGGGAGGAGATCCACTACGAAATCGAGCTGGTGGAACCGGTTTACATCCTCCACGACGGCGAGTTTGCCGAGCGGGAGCCCGCGCTGGCCGAAACCTACGGGGACAAGCTGCTGCCCCTGGACGGCTACAAGGAGTCCCGGTGGAGCGACAAGTGCAGCGAGTGCGAGGATGTGGATGCTTTGTCGGTGATCCTCTTCACCTCGGGCACCACCGGCCGCAGCAAGGGCGTCATGCTCAGCCACCGGAACCTCTTTGCCCCCATGGATTTCTTCTGCCTGCCCTTTGAGGACATCCAGAAGCAGACCGGCTGGGACACCAGCAAGTTCCGCTCCTTCTCGGTGCTGCCCATGTTCCATGTGGCAGCCCTCACCAGCTCCATCTCCTGGGCCATCATGGGCAACACCATCAACCTGTGCAATGACCTGAAGCACTTCTACCGGGATCTGGCCGCCATGGACAGCGAAGTGATGGCGGTGGTGCCGGTGCTGCTCCAGACCATCCACCGGGATGTGGTGCGGGGCCGCCGGGACCGTCTGGGCAGCCTGAAGGCCCTGACCTGCGGCGCAGCCTCCATGGACGCCGAGACCATGTCCGACCTGGTGAAGGCGGGCTTCTTCATCTGCCAGATGTACGGCCTCACCGAGACGGTGGGGGACGGCACCTGGAACAACTCCCAGGACCCCGCCGACATCCACTCGGTGGGCCAGTGTGACCCTAAGCGGGAGTACAAGCTGGAGGATGGCGAGCTGTGCATCCGGGGCGACTCGGTGATGATGGGTTATTACAAGGACCCCGAGGGCACCGCCGAGGTGCTGGACGCCGACGGCTGGCTCCACACCGGCGACCTGGCCCGGATCGATGACCGGGGCTATGTCTTCCTCACCGGCCGCAAGAAGAACGTTATCATCCTGGGCAGCGGCGAAAACGTCAGCCCCGAAGAGCTGGAAGCCCTGCTGAACCAGTGCGATGTGGTGACCGAGAGCCTGGTGCGGGAAGAAAAGGGCAAGATCGGCGCCCTGGTCTACTGCGGCGAAGGGGGCCAGGACAAAGAGGCCCAGGTGCAGGCCTATGTCACCGAGATGAACCGGACCCTGCCCCTGTACAAGCGGATTTCGGCGGTACATATTGCGGCAGAGCCCCTGCCCCGGAACGCCGCAGGCAAACTGCTGCGCTGAGCAGCCCGCCGGAGAGGGAAAACCATGGGATTTGAAGGACACCGGGTAGACACCGTCTACCGACTGATTACCGAAAACATGGAGCAGATCTACGCCGATCTGCCCGGCCTGCGCTACCGGGGGGCCGACGAGAAAATCGTCACCGTCACCTTTGGGGAATACGCGCAGGACATCCGCCGCTGCGTCGGCTACATCACCCAAAAGCTGGGGGACCCCCGGCGGAAGAAAGTCTGCCTGCTGGGCCAGAACAGCTACCCCTATGCGGTGGCCATTCTGGGGCTGCTGGCGGCCGACTGCATCCAGATTCCCCTCAACCAGTACAAGCGCTGGGAGGAGCTCAGCTATGAGCTGGACCTGGTGGAGCCTGACCTGATCCTCTGGGATGGGGCCAGCTACCCCTGGCGGGACCAGCTGCTGGCCCGGTGGGGCGGCAAGCTGCTGCCCCTGGAGGAATGCACCCAGGCGCCGCCGGCCCAGCTCCATGAAGCCGAGGACCCCCGGGCACTGTCCATGATTATGTTCACATCCGGCACCACAGGCCGGAGCAAGGGGGTCATGCTGAACCAGTGGTCCATCATGATCACCGGCCGGGACAGCATCTGCAGCTGGGAAGTGGCGGTGGAGCGGGCCAAAGAGATGGGCTGCAAGGACGAGACCTTCCAGCTCAACCACTTTTCCACCCTGCCCTTGTTCCACATTGCCGCCTACGCCAACCTGCTCCACTGGCCCCTCTACGGCGCCGCCACCAATCTGGGGGACGCCCGCAGCTTTTACCAGGACCTGGCGGATATGCCCAGTGAATCCATGGCGGTGGTGCCCGCCATCGCCGAGATGCTCCGCAGGGATATCCTGCGGAACCGCCGGGATAAAATCGGCCCCCTGTGGATTCTGATGTGCAGCTCGGCGGCCTTCTCCCGGGAGACGCTGCTGGATCTCAGCCATCACGGCATTTTGATCATCCAGAACTATGGCATGACCGAGACCGGCAGCGGCGGCCTGGTGAACGAGGCCCAGGACGAAAAGCACATTGCCGCCGCCGGCCACACCATCCCCTGTATGGAGTATAAGCTGGAGGACGGGGAACTGTGCATGAAGGGCGAATGCCTGATGCTGGGTTACTACCGGAACCCCGAGGCCACCGCCGAGGCGGTGGACGCCGAGGGCTGGCTCCACACCGGCGACCTGGCCCGGGTGGACGAGGACGGCTACTACACCATCACCGGCCGGAAGAAAAACCTCATCATCCTGGACAGCGGCGAAAACGTCAGCCCCGAGGAACTGGAAGGGCTGCTGGCCGGCTGCGAGGCCATCCGGGAGTGCGTGGTCAAGGCCAAGGGCAAAAAGATTGGCGCCGACATCTGCTGTGAGCCCGGACGGCAGGAAGAGGTCCGGGCCTACATCACCCAGTTCAACCGCACCCTGCCGCTGTACAAGCGGATCACCGCGGTGGATTTCAGTGAGGGGCCCCTGCCCCGGAACGCCACCGGCAAACTGCTGCGAACCTGAGACGCATACAGGCCGGCCCCGGAAGCAATACTATCAGGGTCCGCCTTTTTGAAGATGAATGCTTGATGCAAGGAAAGGAAGTTACGCGTATGAACCGCACCGAAATTATGGCACAGATTGTAGGCATCCTGGAAGATGTGGCTGAGATCAGCCCCGATGAAGTCACCGAGGACAGCGTCCTGATGGACGACCTGGACCTGTCTTCCATGGAGATCCTGACCATCGTGGCCGACCTGGAAGAGACCTTCGGCATCCGCATCCCCGAAAAGGAGCTGCGGAGCTTTGTCACCATCAGCGACCTGATCGACTATCTGAGCACACGGGTGGGCTGATCCATGACAGAGACCATGACCCGCAAGTCCGAATACCTTCTGCAGGGGGCCATGTACTTTTACCGGGCCAAGAACATCTACTGCCGGTATCAGTACACCCTGCAGGACCCGGTGGACCCGGCCCTGCTGCAGCAGGCGGTGGACGCCGCCCTGGACCAGGCCCCCTATTTTAAAATGAAGCTGGTCCGGGAAAAACGGGAGATCTACCTGGCCGAGAACGACCAGCCCTTCACCATCTGCCCGGGCCACACCCTTCAGGCCATGCCCGAGGAGACCGGGGGATACCTCTTCAATGTCTCCTGGGAAGGGGCCACGGTGTTCTTTGACTGGTACCACTTTGTGGCCGACGGCCATGGGGTGACCCGGTTCCTGACCCGGATTCTGATGGAGTACTGCAACCGCCGCTACGGCGCCGGCTTTGACTGCCCGCCCCTGGGGTCGGCCCCCGCCTATGATATGGAGGCTCTGCTGGCCCATGACCCCACCGCCGGGGAGGAAGGTCTGCCCGAGAATGAGCCGGTGCCGGTCCAGGCCGGGCAGCTGCGCCGCAGCATCCTCCGGCTGGACAAGCAGAGCCTGGTGGATGCAGCCCTGGACTGCGGCGTCAAGCCGGTCAGCGCCCTGCTGGGCCTGCTGAGCCTCGCCCTCCAGCCCTTTGTGGACCGGGACAAGGTGGAGTACTGCTATTCCACCGATACCCGCCGCACCCTGGATGTGCCGGAAGCCTTCTACAACTGTGTGGCTTCCTTCCGCCACGGGGTGGATGCCGGGCCGGGGGTCCGGCTGGGGGACATTGCCGCCGACATCGACCAGAACCTCCGTGCCAGCCTGCAGCCCCAGGCCCAGCTGACCCAGATGGCCAAGATGATGGGCTGGGTCTGCCGGGTGGACGCCCTGAAAGCTCCCCTGCGGATCAAGCAGCGGGTGTTCAGCATGGGGGAGGCCATGGGGAATTTCCCGGCGGATTTCTGGATCAGCTATCTGGGGGACCCCCTGGGCCCCGACCGGGATTATCCCCCCGCCCTCAACGATTACATCCGCGACTTTGAGGTCTGGGTGCCCCCCGACGGGGCATCGGTGGGCTTTGAGGTGGCCAGCCTCCACGGGCAGTTGATCTGCTGCATCCAGGACAAGCTGGGCCGCACCGGCCTGGCGGATGCCATCCGCGCCGCCATGGAGCGGGAGGGCGTCCGGGTGCTGGGCACCACCGACGTGGGCCCCGCCCTGCCTTATCAGGAATAAATACATACCAGGATGAAAAGCTCCGAAGGCGCTTGCCCTCGGGGCTTTTTTGCAGTACGGAGAAAATTTTGCAGAACCTGAAAAAAATCGGATGCATCCATCGTATTAGTTGTCAGAACGGGCCGTTCACCAGATCAAAAAGGAAGGAGGCGGGGAAGAAGTGATATGACAGCACAGGAATTTACATCCATGGTGCGCACCTACCAGGGCCTGGTATATACGGTATGCTACCAGCTGGTGCAGGACAGCGACACCGCCCAGGACCTGGCGCAGGACACCTTCCTCGCTGCATGGCGGGCCATTGACCGGTGCCCGGCAGGATACGAGAAACAGTGGCTGGCCCGGATTGCCGCCAACAAGGCAAAAGACCACCTGCGCAGCGGGTGGGTGCGGAAGATGAGCACCCCCGGCGACGAGGTGATGGCGCTGGCAGGCGCACCCCCCGACCAGGGCCCTGAGGCAAAAGCCCTGGCCAGCATCGGGATGGACCAGCTGGAGCAGAAAATCCTGCAGCTGCGGGAGCCCTACAAGACCCCCTGCCGGCTGTGCCTGCTGGAAGGGTACACCCCGGCAGAGGCGGCCAAAATCTGCCGCCGGCCGGAAAAGACCCTGAACGGCCAGCTGTGGCGGGCCAAAAAAATGCTGCGGCAACAGATTGAACAGGAAAGGAGGACCGAGGATGGACCTGTTTCGAGATGACGGATGTTTGACCGATGAGGGGCTGCAGGCGCTGCTGGACGGCACCCTGGATGAACTGGGCCGGCTGGAAGCAGCCGAACACCTTTCCTACTGCGACCGGTGTATGGACCGGTACACAGCGCTGCTGACCGGCGATGTGGTGAAGCAGCCGCCCCGGGATTTGTCCCGGCCGGTGGGCCGTACCATCCTGATCCGACTGATGCAGAACGTCTACGGGCGGATGGCAGTGGCCGGAGTGGCAGCGGTGCTGGCCCTGGCCATGTGGCGCACCGGCAGTCTCCAGAACGTTCTGGGGCACAACACCCCCTCGCTGGAGACCTATACGCCGGAACAGATTGCACCGGCCAGTCCGGAGCTGCCCCCCAAGAGCAGCTACACCGAGCCGCCCAGCCCGGAGGAAAAGACCTCGGTGGCCCAAAAGGCCCAGGAGGCAGTGACGGAACTTTTGGAAGCCCTGGCCGACAAGGCCGACCAGGGGAGCGAAACCAATTGATGGGAGAGATTTGACAATGAAAAAGAATGGGTTTCTTACCTTTTGCTTTGCCTTTATTCCGGGGGCCGGGCAGATGTACCAGGGCTACATGAAGCGGGGCCTGTCCCTGGTGGGGATCTGCTGTCTGGCCATTGCAGTGGCATCCCTGCTGTCCCCCCTGCAGAACGCTGCCCTGGCAGTGTGCTGTGTGGTGTGGATGTACAGCTTTTTTGACACCTTCAACCTCCGGGCCCAGCTGGGCGCGGGGATGGCCCCGGCGGACGACTATCTGGTGCATCTGGGCTATGACATCAGCCTGGACCGGCTGCTCCACCGGCGCCACAAGCTGTTCGGCTGGGTGTTGGTGGTTCTGGGCGTGTACACCCTGTACGACGGCCTGCTGATGGACTTTCTGCGGGACCTGTACTGGAACACCGACAACAGCTGGATCATCCGGGTGATTTACAACGTGATGGACAGAGTGCCCACCGTGGTGGTCTGCCTGGCGGTGATCCTGCTGGGCCTGTGGCTGGTCCGCGGCCCCCGGCAGAAGCCGGACCAGCCCCCCTATGACCAGATGGAAGAGTTCTATGAGTACGGTGCCCGGGAAGATGCCCAGGAGGACATCCATGCGGAAGCCGGGGAGGACAGCGGAGAGGAGGATGACGGCCATGGCGGAAAAGAGGACTGATACTGCTCCCGGCGCCGCCCAGCAGGCGGCCCGCCCTGACCCCCGCCCGCAGCCGGCAGACAGCCGCCCGGTGCGCCGGGTGGGCAGCATCACCCTGGGGCTGTGCCTGGTGGCGCTGGGCATCTGCTTTCTGTGCTACTACTTCCTGCCCGGCTTCAACTGGACCCTGGTGGTGAAGGTGGGGGCCCCGCTGGCCCTGATCGCCCTGGGGGGCGAAGTGATCTGGTGCGCCTCCCATCAGAGCCGCTGGAAATATGATTTCCTGGCGGTGCTGGGATGCCTGGTGCTGATGGGCGGGGCCTTCTGCCTGGCCCTGCTGCCCATCGTCTGGGAGAACGTTAACCCCGCCAACCGGATGCAGCTGCAAAATCTCAGCGAGACGTATGAGGACCAGCTGTACCAGGCCCTGGACGGCCAGGTGGATCTGGACCAGATCGACGCCTATCTGGAAACCCGCTATGGGGCAAAGGCCCCCAAAACCCTGCAGGAGGCCGGCGGCGCCGGCGTCCGGTTCTGGGTGGGGGTCTACCTCTACGGGCCATACGAATCCGCCGAGGATTTTGCCGCCGACTGCGCCCTGGTGATGGATGCAGTGAAGGCCCAGGGGATCCTACCCGATGAGGTGGAGTTCAGCTGGAACAGCCCCGATCAGCTGGCCAGCATGGACCTGATCCTGAATACTCCCGCCAAGATGGAATGGACCGCCGGCCAGATGGCCCAGCGGACCCTGGTTTGGACGGAAGACCAGTCCCCCGCTTACGGCGGCAGCCTGGACCAGGAAAATGACACCCCGGCGGACAGTGCCCCGGCCCAGGAATCCGCAGCATCTTCCAGCGAGCTGTAACCGATTGAAACATATTTTCCCTGTGTGTTCAGAGAATCCCCCGGCATTGGGATGGCCGGGGGATTTTCTTATGCCAGAACAAAGGCGCCCGAAACCCCGGACGCCTTTGAAAATGGTAAAAATTTTTTTGTTTTTACAGATTGGTGCTGTAGCCGGCGGCACCCATGGCATCGGTGAGGGTTTTGACGACAGCGGAGCCCGAGACCCCGTCGTAGTCGATGGTTTCAAATACCTGCTGGTAGATGCCGTTGTCGGCGGCCAGGGTGCTGTCCTCAAACAGGGGGTCTGCCTGGAACAGGCAGGACTCCGCCACCTTGCTGTGGGCTTCCTCCGTCAGAGGGTCCAGGGTGCCGGCGGCCTGAGCAGCGGCCAGGCCGGCCCGGGAGGCGGGGATGCCGCAGACCGACCCCAGAATGGCGGCGCCGGTCTCCTGGTTCAGCAGAAAATCCATCAGCATGGCGGCCTCGGCGGGGTGCTGGCAGCTCTGGGAGATGGCCAGGGCCGCGGCGACCATGGTGAAGCCGCCCTTATAGGGGCCCAGGGGGATTTCCTCTCCCACCGCAAAACCCGCCCGGTTGTCCTCGTCCAGGGCCTGCTGGTAGAGGGAGGCGGTGTAGTCCCAGTCAAAGACGCCGCCCAGCTGGCCGGTGCTCCACTGGCTGGACAGATGAACAGGGGAGGCACCGTTGATGCCGTAGTAGGTGGGCAGGGGCATCAGGACGTGCCGGTCCACCAGATCCTTGATGAAGTCCAGCCCTTCGGCAATCTCGGTGAGGGAGTAGTTGAGGGTGGAGGAGGCAGGGTCTGCCCAGGGTTTGCCGTAGACCGACTCCAGGTAAAAGACGGCCAGACACATCCGGCCATAGCCATCCAGATACAGGGGATAGCAGTTTTCCCCCAGCTGATCCCGGAAGGCCTCCCCGGCGGCGTATAGATCCTCCAGGGTCCGGGGCACCCCGGTGATGCCTGCGCTTTGGAAGGCGGTGCTGTTCCAGAAAAAGATCCGCCCGGTGAAGGCCATGGGGACAGCCTGCTGGGCATCGGCCACACGGCAGGGGCTCAGGGCGCTTTCCTCCCACTGGGAGAGGTCCAGGTATTCCGACACCGACGAGAGGTCTAGAAAGGTCTGGGCGTCGGCAGAATATTTTTGCAGCCAGTTCCAGCGGATCTGGCAGAGGTCCTCGGCGGTGCCGGCGGCAAATTTGGCGGACATGGTGTCCTCCCAGTCCTCCCATTCCCCGGTGGAAGGGGTGACGGTGATGTTGGGGTGCTGCCGGAAAAAAGAGGTGAGGGCCTCCTGATAGGCGGCGCGGCGGGTGTCGTCGCCCCACCAGCTGATGGTGAGGGAAACCGCACCATCGGAAGGCCCGGCCGGGGCGGAATCAGCGGCGGAAGGGCCGCCGCAGGCAGACAGCAGGCCGGCTGCACCCGCAGCGCCTGCGGCCTGCAGAAAGGAACGGCGGGAGATTGGGCTGGTCATCATTTCACATCCTCCTGAAGGGGAAAACACAAAGCGCCGCAGGGACTGCCTGCGGCGCCAAAACACTGAACCATTCAAATGCAAAAGCCCCTGGGAACACAGCGGACAGGGCAGCCCGGCAGTCAGCCGTCCTTCCGGTGCTGGCGGGCGTAGAAAGCCCGGCGCTCCCGGAAATAGCACTGGGGGCACATGCTGACGTACTGGACGTCGTTTTGCATGTCGATGGCCACCTGTTCCCCCTCAAAGACAAACTGCCCGCCCACCTTGCGGGCGTTGCAGGTGGCTTTGCGGCCGCAGGTGCAGATGGTTTTCATCTCCTCGATGGTGTGGGCCAGCTCCATCAGACGGGTGGAGCCGGGGAACCCCCGGAGGGAAAAGTCGGTGCGCAGGCCGTAGCAGATGACGGGGACCCCCAGGTCCACCGTCACCATAAAGAGCTGCTCGGCCTGGGCCGGGGTGAAAAACTGGCTCTCGTCGCACAGGACGCAGGCCAGGGGCTGGGTGTGGGCGTCCCGGTCGGCCTGGACGGCGGCAAAGACATCGTCCTGGGGGCGGATCAGCAGGTCAGCTTTCCGCCGGACCCCCAGACGGCTCACCAGCTCGCCGCCGCCCTTGGAGTCAATCCGGGGCTTGAGGATCAGAACCCGCATCCCCTGTTCTTCGTAGTTGTGGGCCACCTGCATCAGGGCGGTGCTCTTGCCGCTGTTCATGGCGCCGTACCGGAAATAGAGCTTAGCCATAGAGCCAATCCCTTTCTTACATGGTTGTATGCACAAAGCCGCCCCGCCCGCACAGAGCAGGCAGGGCAGGCGTTATACAGAATCAGAGGGGCAGATTCAGTCCTCGTTGCGCAGCCGGTAGCCCAGGCTCATGAGGCTGTCCCCCAGGTGGACATTTTCCACCACCGTGTCGGGATAGGGGACCGACAGGTCATAATGGGAGAAATTCCAGTAGCCCCGAATGCCCAGATGCACCAGACGGCCGCTGATCTCCTCGGCGCCGCTGCGGGGCAGGCAGAGGACGGCGACCTGGGGGTGATGCTCGGCGCAGAAGGCGTCCAGATCATCCAGGTGGCGGATGGGGATGCCGCTGATGGTCTGGCCGATGAGTTCGGGCTTGACATCAAAGGCGGCAATCAGGCGGAAGCCATTGTTGTTGTTGGCGATGAAGCTGCTGACGGCGGTGCCCAGACGGCCGCAGCCAAAGAGGATAGCGGTGAGGCGCTCCCCGTCGCCGAAGAGCAGTTTTTCCAGAATGGCCAGGAGGTTGTCCACCGAATAGCCAATGCCCTGGCGGCCGTTGACGTCGCCGATGCAGTTGAAATCCTGCCGGACCTGGGAGGCGGTGGTGCCCATCTGGGCGGCCAGTTCCCTGGAGGAGATGCTGGTGATGTTGGCATCCTTCAGGGCTTGGAGATAGCGGTAATATTTGGGCAGGCGCCGGATCACCGGTACCGAAGCCTTGACGGACAGATTCATGGCAGGACCTCCTCACATACATTGCCCGAACAGTATCCATAAAATGGGAAAAATCGAAATCGCTTCTCACTATAAGTATACGACATTTGCCGAGAATGTCAAACCCTTGTCAATGTTTTTGATCTATTTTTACAATTTTATCATTCTCATCTGTTTCATATTGACCGAAACCAGCTTTTTCCTACTCAAAAGAAAGGAAAAACGCCGGCACAGAAAAAGCCCCTGCGGCAAGGCAGGGGCCCGGGAAAAGACAGTCAGGATTCAATTTCGCGGTAGAGCCAGCGCATGGCTTCGGAGAGTCCGCCCAGCTGGTCGATGAGGCCTTCCTCCACGGCGCGGCGGCCGTCCAGGACGGTGCCCATATCCATCACCAGCTCGCCGGTGTGGAGCATCAGCTCGTTGAAGCGGTCGGCGGTCATCCCGCTGTGGCCGGCCACAAAGCCGGTGATTCGCTCCTGCATTTGCTCAAACCAGCGCATGGTCTGGGGAACGCCCAGAATCATCCCGGAATGGCGGACCGGGTGGATGGTCATGGTGGCGGTGGGGACAATGAAGCTGCGCCGGGCGCTGACGGCCAGGGGGATGCCGATGGAATGGCCGCCCCCCAGCACCAGGGTGGCGGTGGGCTTGGAGAGGCTGGCAATCAGCTCAGCCAGGGCCAGCCCGGCCTCCACATCCCCGCCCACCGTGTTGAGCAGCACCAGCAGGCCCTCGATGGCGGGGTCCTCCTGGACCGCCACCAGCTGGGGGATCACATGCTCGTATTTGGTGGTTTTCTGGCCCTGGGGCGCCTCCACATGGCCCTCAATCTGGCCAATGACGGTGAGAC
Organism: uncultured Faecalibacterium sp.; assembly: GCA_944386015.1. GTDB lineage: Bacteria > Bacillota > Clostridia > Oscillospirales > Ruminococcaceae > Faecalibacterium. The sequence continues at coordinate 750 of CALWZK010000030.1, read as the reverse complement.
AGTGGATGGCGTGAGGGCCTTTGGTCAGGTTGACGGTGCCCATCTCCTGGATCTGGCTCTGGTCAAAGGCCCGGCGGTCGGTGTCCTCGCCGGAGCCGGGGGCGGGAACCTCCCCGGCAGGGGCGTCATAGCCGTGCTTCTTCTTTTTCTTGTTGTCCTTATCCATAAATTGCACAAGCCCTCCTTTTCTCTCTAGGGTGCCCAGGCGCCGCCGCCCTATACCCAAACCAGCCAAACTCCCTGCCGGGGGAAGCCCAAACACAGCCGGGAAAACGCCGCCCTTCCGCCGCCCGGTATTCTGAAAGATCTTAATTCCGGTACCCGGAGCGGCAGCGGGATGCCCGGCCGCAGGCCAGACGCCGACTGAGAGCGGCAGAGCCTGCCGCCGGCAGGGCGTAACGTAAGCGGACAGCAGTTGCGCGGTACACAGTGAAAAGTTTTTGCGCCGCTTTTTTCAAAAAGCGGCAAAAAAGCGGAGAAAAGCGGCTTGCATCCGGGGACAAAGACAGGTACAATAAAAGATGCCGCATGTCGGCCTTTGTATCATTCGCAATTTATGAGGAGGAAAAACATGAAACGTGAAACATTCGGCTCCCGGCTGGGATTCATCCTGGTCAGTGCCGGCTGCGCCATCGGCATCGGGAACGTGTGGCGGTTCCCCTTCCTGGTGGGGCAGAACGGCGGCGGGCTTTTTGTTCTGTTCTATCTGCTGTTCCTGGTGATTATGGGCGTGCCTGTGCTGACCATGGA
>CALWZK010000029.1 GCA_944386015.1 uncultured Faecalibacterium sp. | reverse complement strand
CGTCCTTTGGTCATATAAAAACACCCCATTTCCTAAACAGTATACCATACTGTCTAACAAATGGGGTGCAGTTCACTCAGGCCCCGGGGATTTTTTGCGCCCTGCGCCGCATGACGGCCGCTCTTCCGGCCCATACTGAGAGCCAAAGGGAGGGAAGAACCATGTGCACCAGCATTGCAATGCAGCAGGGCGGCGGCATTTTCGGGCGCAACCTGGACCTGGAATGTTCTTTTGGGGAAGAGGTGGCGGTGATGCCGCGGCGGTTTCCGCTGACCTTCCGGCGGCAGGAACCGCTGCCCTGGCATCTGGCCATGGTGGGGATGGCCCGTGTGGCGGAGGGGGTGCCCCTCTATGCCGAAGCGGTGAATGAAGCCGGCCTGTATATGGCGGGGCTGTATTTCCCGGAAAATGCCTGGTACCCGCCCGAAGCGCCGGCGGGTTCGGACGCCGTCACCCCCTATGAGCTGATCCCCTGGGTGCTGGGCCAGTGCAAAACCCTGGCCCAGGCCAAAGAGCAGCTGCAGCACCTGTGCCTTCTGGGCATCCCTGTTTCGGCGTCGCTGCCGCTGGCGCCCCTCCACTGGCACCTGGCAGACGGCACCGGGGCGGCGGTACTGGAGGCCACCCGGGAAGGGGTACACCTCTACGATGACCCGGTGGGGGTGCTGACCAACAACCCGCCCTTTCCCTTTCACCAGATGAACCTGCGGCAGTACCGGGCGCTAAGCGCCCGCCCGGTGGCCAATCACCTGGCGCCGGGGGTAGAGCTGAAACCCTTCGGCCAGGGGTTTGGGGGGATCGGCCTGCCGGGGGACGCCTCGCCGGCGTCCCGGTATGTACGGGCTGCCTTTTACAAGTTCCACAGCCCCGATGAAGGCAATGCCCTGGACCATGTGACCCAGTTTTTCCACCTGCTGGAAGGGGCGGCCATGGTGCGGGGGAGCGTCATCACCCCGGCGGGAAAGCAGGATATGACGGTGTATTCCTGCTGCTGGATGCGGGGCGTTTACTATTATAAAACCTATTCCAACAGCCGGATCACCGCGGTGGGGCTGCAGGACGCCGACCTGGACAGCGATCAGCTGCGGATTTACCCGCTGCGGACGGAACAGGATGTGTACCGTGAACCCTGAGCACCGGAAAAGATAAAAAATCCCCGCTCTGCCGGCAAAGACAGAACGGGGATTTTCTATGGGTAGGAAGCAGAGCAGAAAGAAGATGTGCCGGGCCGGCAATCAGGGAGAAACCGGCCCCAAAGCATCATACACCTTTTGCTGTAAAGGAACACGCATCAGACGCAGAAAGGATGCATCGCACCGGGCCAGTGCCCTCGCCCCTGGCCAATTTTGCGGCGCACCGCGGCAGAGCCTGCCAAAACTGGAGCACGGCGCCTGGATCAGATCAGACCACCGGTGCGTCCTGTCGTACCCGGCCGCAGGCCAAACGTAAACGGAGAGCGGCAAAGTTTGCCGTCGACAGAACGAAACTTGAGCGGGAGCAGCTGCGCGGTACAAGGTAAAAAGTCTTTTGGTTACTTTTCTTCAGAAAAGGTACTTAGCCGCCCAGGTAAGCGGTGCGGACCTTTTCGTTGGTGAGAAGCTCAGAGCCGGTGCCCTCCATCACAATGCGGCCGGTCTCCAGAACGTAGGCGCGGTCGGCAATGGACAGGGCCATCTGTGCGTTCTGCTCCACCAGAAGGATGGTCATGCCCTCCTTGTGAACGTTCTCGATGATGTCGAAGATCTCCTGCACCAGCAGGGGGGACAGGCCCATGGAAGGCTCGTCCAGCATCAGCATGGAGGCGTTGCTCATCAGAGCACGGCCCATGGCCAGCATCTGCTGCTCGCCGCCGGACAGGGTGCCGGCCATCTGGCGGCGCCGCTCTTTCAGACGGGGGAACAAGGTAAAGACCTTCTCCTTGTTGGGAGCAATGGTGCTGCGGTCCTGGGTGTAACCGCCCATCTCCAGGTTCTCCTCCACCGTCATGTGCAGGAACACCCGGCGCCCTTCGGGAACCTGGGCCAGGCCCAGCTGGACGATCTTGTGGGCCCGCATCCCGGAGATGTTCTGGCCCTTGTAGGTGATGGACCCGGTCTTGCTGTGGAGCAGGCCCGAAATGGTCTTCAGGTTGGTGGATTTGCCGGCGCCGTTGGCGCCGATCAGGGTGACGATTTCTCCCTCGTCCACATGGAAGGAGATGTCCTTGATGGCGTGGATCGCGCCGTAATAGACGTTGATGTTGTCAACGTTCAGCATAGTCTGTGCCATGGATCAGCCCTCCTTCTTGCCAAGGTATGCTTCGATGACCTGGGGATTGCTGCGGATCTCGTCAGGGGTGCCCTTGGCGATGACGCGGCCAAAGTTCAGCACCGCGATGCCCTCGCAGATGCCCATGACCAGGTTCATGTCGTGCTCGATCAGCAGGATGGCAATGTCAAACTCGTCCCGAATCCGGAGGATGACTTCCATCAGCTCGGCGGTCTCGGAGGGGTTCATGCCGGCGGCGGGCTCGTCCAGCAGCAGCAGCTTGGGACGGGTGGCCAGCGCACGGATGATCTCCAGGCGGCGCTGGGCGCCGTAGGGCAGGCTGCCGGCCTGCTTGCCGGCCAGGTCTGCCATGTGGAAGATGTTCAGCAGCTCGATGGCCTCGTCGGTGGTCCGCTTCTCCTGCTTCCAGTAGCTGGGCAGGCGGATCAGAGCCTCGGGCAGGCGGTAGTTCATGGACTGGTGCAGGCCCACCTTGACGTTGTCGATGACGTTCAGGTCCTTGAACAGGCGGATGTTCTGGAAGGTGCGGGCCACGCCCATCCGGTTGACCTGATAGGTCTTTTTGCCGGCGGTGGGGATGCCGTCCAGCAGGATGGAGCCGCGGCTGGGCTGGTAAACGTTGGTCAGCAGGTTGAAGACGGTGGTCTTGCCGGCGCCGTTGGGGCCGATCAGGCCGGTGATCTCGTTGCGGCCGATCATCAGGTTGAAGTCGTCCACGGCGGTCAGGCCGCCAAAGTCAATGCCCAGACCACGGACGTCCAGCACCGGGCGCTTGTTCTTGTCCCGCTCGGTCAGGAAGCCGCCCGAGGGGATGCTGTGCAGACTGGTCTTAAATTCACTCATGATGTGCCTCCTCCTTCGCGCCTTTGCGGCCGTTGAAGCTGAGGGCCTTGCTGATGATGCGGCTCAGCGAGAAGTCATAGCTGCCCAGCAGTCCGCCCGGACGGAAGATCATCATAAAGACCAGCACCACCGAATACAGCACCATGCGGTAATCGGCGAAGCTGCGCAGTGCCTCGGGCAGGATGGTCAGAACGGTGGCCGACAGGATGGAGCCCAGCATGGAGCCCATGCCGCCCAGAACCACCATGACCAGAATCTCGATGGACTTCATGAAGTCGAAGCCGGAGGGGTCCAGAACGCCCAGATACCCGGCGTACAGGCCGCCGGCCAGGCCGGCGAAGGCAGCCGAGAACGAGAAGGCCATGACCTTGTAGTAAGTGGTCTGGATGCCGCAGCTCTCGGCGGCGATCTCATTGTCCCGGATGGCCAGGACAGCGCGGCCGTGGCGGCTCTTGATCATGGTGTGGATCAGGAAACAGGTCAGCACCACGCACAGGAACACCGAGAACAGATCGGAATACTTGGGGATGTTCTTCAGGCCCTTGGCGCCGTAGAACAGGGAAAAGCCCAGCACGTTGTCGATGTTGTTGAGGGTGATGCGGATGATCTCACCAAAGCCCAGGGTCAGGATGGCCAGATAGTCGCCGCTCAGACGCAGGGCGGGGATGCCGATCAGGATGCCGAAGAGGCAGGCCATCAGGGAACCCAGAATCAGGCCGGCGGCAAAAGCGATGGGCGCAGGCAGGGTGCTGTACTTGGTGAACAGGGCGCTGGTGTAGGCACCCACCGCCATAAAGCCGGCGTGGCCCAGGGGCAGCTGGCCCAGATAACCGGTGGCCACGTTCAGGGAAACCGCCAGGATGATGTTGATTCCCACCAGCAGCAGAACCTTGTTCTGGTAGGTGGACAGGACGTTCTGGCTCAGCAGCTGGAGACCCAGGAACAGCAGGACGACCAGGATGGTATTGATGAGGTAGCGCACCGGCATTCTCAGTGCGCGGTATTTTGTTTTGCTCACAGTGAAAACCCTCCTTACACCTTTTCCTGCACCTGGCGGCCCAGAATACCGGTGGGCTTGACCAGCAGCACAACGATCAGGATGGCAAACGTGACGGCATCACGCCAGGCCGACAGGCCCACAGCGGAAACCAGGCTCTCGCAGACGCCGATGGCCAGGCCGCCGATCATGGCGCCGGGGATGGAGCCGATGCCGCCCAGAACGGCGGCGACGAAGGCTTTCAGGCCCAGCATCGAGCCCATGGTAGGGGTAGCCTGGGGATAGCTGCAGCAGTACAGCACCGAGCCGATGCCTGCCAGGGCGGAGCCCACGGCAAAGGTGAAGGAGATGGTGCTGTTGACGTTGACGCCCATCAGGCGGGCGGCGTCCATGTCTTCCGAGACGGCCCGCATGGCCTTGCCCAGCTTGGTCTGCTGGACCAGCAGGGTCAGGACGACCATGGACACCACGGTGACGCCCAGGGTCAGGATGGTGGTGATGCTCAGGTTGACGCTGCCCAGGCGGAAGACCTGGTTGTCAAAGTAAGAGGGGATCACCTTGGCGCCCGAACCCAGGATCAGCTCGGCGGTGTACTCCAGGAAGAAGGAGACGCCGATAGCGGTGATCAGCAGGGACAGGCGGGGGGCGGAACGCAGGGGGGTGTAGGCGATTTTTTCAATCACCACGCCCAGCAGGGTACAGGTGATGATGGAGGCGCAGACCGCGGTAACGGGTCCGAGGCCCAGCTGGTTCATGACGAACCACGACATGTATGCGCCCACCATGATGATGTCGCCGTGGGCAAAGTTCAGCAGCAGGATGATGCCGTACACCATGCTGTAGCCCAGTGCGATCAGCGCATAGATGCTGCCCAGCGAAAGGCCGTTGATCAGCTGGCTAAAAAACACTGTCATCGTTGCAGTTCCTTTCTTTTTGACGTTGATTGGTGGACAAGCGGCAGCGGGCAATAAAAGAAATGCGGAGACCATCCGAGCATTTCCTGTTCGAGCGGTCTCCGCACTATACGTTTTTTATTGCTCCGCAGTATTCCGCAATAAAAACAGGTCAAAACACGCAGATCAACCTGCACGCAGACCCGGCGGACGGGCCTGAATGTGCCGGATTAGTACTCCTCGACGAAGACGGCCTCGCCGTTCTCGAAGGACAGGATGGCAGCGGTCTTGATAGGATCGTTGTGGTCATCGAAGGTGAAGGTGCCGGTGACACCCTTGAACTCGCCGTTCTTGATGCCGTCGATGACAGCCTGCTTGTACTCGTCGGTACCTGCCTCCAGGCCGGCATCCTCAGCAGCCTGCAGGCCGCCGCAGACGGTCATGGCTGCATCGTAGCCCAGGGGAGAGAAGCCGTTGGGGTAGGGCTCGCCGTACTCGGCCTCGTAAGCACTCTCGAAGTCGGGGTTGGAGCCGGTTGCGTAGTTTGCGCAGAAGTAGCAGCCATCCAGCTGGTCAGCGGTAGCGTACTGGGTAACACCGTCCCAGCCATCGCCGCCCAGGAAGGGGACATCCAGGCCGATGTCAGCAGCCTGGGACAGGATCTGGCCCACATCCTCGTAGTAGTTGGGGCAGTAGACCATGTCGGGGCCGGCAGCCAGGATGGTGGTCAGCTGGGTGCGGAAGTCCACGTCGCCGGCGGAGTAGGTCTCGGAAGCGACGATCTCGCCGCCGTTGGCAGCGAACTCGGTCTCGAAGTTGGTGGCCAGGCCCTCGTTGTAGTCGGCGCCCAGCTGGTAGATCACGCCGGCCTTCTTGAAGCCCAGCTTGTCAGAGGCATAATCAGCCATCTTGATGCCCTGGAAGGGGTCGGTGAAGGTGGTGCGGAAGGCGTTGGAGTAGACGGTGTCAGTCTCAGCGTCGTAGGTGACAGCCTCAGCAGTAGCGGAAGCGGTGACCATGGGCATATTGTAGTCCTGGCTCTCAGCAACGACGGCCAGGGTGGGGGTGGTGGTGACATCGCCGATCAGAGCGGTGATGCCCTCGTCCACCATCTGGGTGAAGCAGGTGACAGCCTGGGTGGCGTCGCCCTGCTCATCCATCTCGACGACTTCGATCTGCTTGCCGTTGATGCCGCCCTTTTCGTTCAGCTGCTTGATGTACAGGTTGGCGCCGTTGGCAACAGCGATGCCGTAAACCGAGACATCACCGGTCAGAGGAGCCAGCAGGCCCACTTTGATGGTGTCGCCCGAAGCGGAAGCTGCGCCGGAAGCGGCGGAGGTGGCAGTGGATGCAGCGGTGCTGGCAGCACTGGACGAAGAACCGCAGGCGCTCAGTGCGCTCACAGCGGCAGCAGCGCCCACAACAGCCAGGAACTGACGGCGGGAAATGCTTTTCATAATAAAAATCCCTCTTTCTTGCTTGCTTCTTGCATTGAAATCAAAATGAACAAACAAGGGAGCCCCTTCTCCCAATGAAGCTCCCTTGCTTTGTTATAGTATAATCGTCTGAAGTGCAGCCTTCAAGTCACAAACCTGACATAGTTTGTTCATGCATGAGACTTTTTTATTGTGAACTTTAACAAATTTCACCTGCAATTCCCTTGACAGGAATCCTTTCCCAGGAGCTGAAACCCTCAGGCTTTTTCGCTGGCCAGGGGGGCTGCGGCCTCCTCAGCAGGGGCACAAGCAGCGTTTTTGGCTTTGCCGATGGCCCGCAGGCAGAACGCCAGGGAAAGGACGGTGCCCACGGTCCAGCCGATGGGCCAGGACAGCCAGATGCCGTCGGAGCCCAGGGCGGTGGAGGACAGGGCCACGGCCAGGGCCACACGGAGGATCAGGTCGGCGAAGGTGGAGATCATGAACTGGACCATCAGGGCGCAGCCGCGGAGGACGCCGTCCGATACCAGTTTCACCGACACCAGGAAGTAGAAGGGAGCCACAATCCGCAGGAACAGGATGCCGGTGTCGATGGCGGTGCCGGTGGGCTCATTCATGAACAGGAACAGCAGCTGGCGGCCGACGAAGAAGTACAGGCCGGCCAGGGGGACACACAGGGCCCACACCAGCTTGACGCCGGCGATGTAGCCCTGGCGCATCCGGTCGGGCTTGCCTGCGCCCAGGTTCTGGGAGGTGTAGTTGGAGATGCCGTTGGCCAGGGTGGTGAAGGAGGTGATGACCAGGTTGTTCAGCTTGACCGAAGCGGAGTAGCCGGCGATGACGCTGGCGCCGAAGCTGTTGACCACGCTCTGGATCACGATGTTGCCCACCGAGATGAAGCTCTGCTGCAGGATGCTGGGGATGGCGATGACCGAGATCTTGCCCAGCATGCTCCAGGAGAACAGGGCGGGCTTGGACTGGGTGCGGATGGAGATCATCCGCTTGGCCACAACCCACATGGCCAGGATGCAGCTGGCGCCCTGGCACAGGAAGGTGGCCCAGGCCACGCCGGCCACACCCATGTGGAAGGCGGTGACGAACAGGATATCCATGAAGATGTTGCTGATGGAGGAAGCCGCCAGGAACAGGAAGGGGGTTTTGGAGTCGCCCAGGGCCGAGAAGATGCCGGTGGCCACATTATAGAAGAACATGAAGGGCAGGCCCAGGACGTAGATGTCCAGGTAGAGGGCCGAATCGGCCAGAATCTCGTCGGGGGTGTTGATGAGCTCCAGCAGGGCGTCGCAGCCCAGCAGGCCCACCGCCATCAGGATCACCACCAGGGCGGCGCAGCCGATCAGGGAGGTGGTGACGGCGGTCTTCATGTCCTCGTACTGCTTGGCGCCGAAGAACCGGGAGACGATGACCGAGCAGCCGATGTTGCAGCCAAAGGCGAAGGCGATGAAGATCAGGGTGATTTCGTAGCTGTTGCCCACGGCGGCCAGGGCGTCCTCGCCCACAAATTTGCCGGCCACCAGGCTGTCCGCAATATTATACAGCTGCTGGAAGACAATGCTGCCGAACATGGGCAGACAGAACTGCCAGAGCACGGTGGAAGGTTTGCCCACCGTCAAATCCTTATTCACAAGTGATTCCTCCTTAGGAATGCTGTCCTGCTGTAACAGACAGGGTTGTTGTAATTTCTGCCGAAAGATAGTATACTTTTTTGTAGAGCATAAGTAAAATATATGTTTTATATAAAAACCATATACAAATGAGATGGAGAGGAGGCGGCCCATGTCGGTCCCTTATGACTACTACCGGATTTTCTATTATGTAGCCAAATACAGCAGCTTCACCCAGGCCGCAGCAGCCCTCCATGGCAGCCAGCCCAACATCACCCGCACCATCAACCTGCTGGAGCAGGAGCTGGGGTGCCGGCTGTTTGAGCGGAGCCACCGGGGGGTGACCCTGACCCCCGAGGGGGAGCGGCTGTACGCCCATGTCCAGATCATGCAGGAGCAGATGCAGGCCGCCGAGTATGAGCTGGCCAGCCGCCGGAGCCTCCACAGCGGCCAGATCGCCATCGGCGCCAGCGAGACCGCCCTTCACGGTCTGCTGCTGCCGGTGCTGCGGGACTTCAAGGGCCGGTACCCGGGGGTGCGGCTCCAGATCACCAACCATTCCACCCCCCAGGCCATTGCGGCCCTGCGGTCGGGGCTGGTGGAGCTGGCGGTGGTGGGAACCCCCTGCGGGGAGCTTACCGCCCCCTTCCATGAACAGCGGCTGCGCCCTTTCCGGGATCTGCTGGTGGGTGGCCCCGACTACGGCTATTTGGCCGGCCGGAAGCTGACCTACGGCGAGATTGCCCGGCTGCCCATGATCTCCCTGGGCCCCGAAAGCTCCACCTATGCCTTTTATGCCCAGCTGTTTGCAGAACACGGGGCCATGCTGGAGCCGGACATCCAGACCGCCACCACCGACCAGATCCTCCCCCTGGTATGCTATGGGCTGGGGCTGGCCTTTGTGCCCGAGGACTTCGCCCGGGAGGCCATCGCCCAGAAAGAGGTGGTCTGCCTCCAGATGGAGACCCCGCCGCCGCCCCGGTACATCAGCCTGGTGAAAGATAAAAGCCGCCCGCTGAGCGTGGCGGCTATGGAGCTGGAGCGGATGCTGCGGGCGGCCTCGGCCCAGTGAGGGCCCTTCACCGCCACAGCTTCTGCCAGCGGATGGCCTGGGCCTCCAGCCACCGGTCCAGCCGGGGATGGCTGACCCAGGCTTTGCCCGCAGTGCCGGCAATCAGCTGCCGGGCCAGGGCCCGGGGGTCGGCGTCGGCCAGGTCCACTGCATCCGGGCCCAGGGTGATGGTCAGGGCCATGGAGGCGTCGGGCAGCGGGGGGACCGCCTCGTCCGAGGGCCACAGGAAAGGGGGCAGCAGCCGCACCGCGCAGGTGTTCCGGCTGCCCTCCTCGGTGAGGACCAGGGCTGCCGGCGCCCCGGCGGCGGTGCAGCGCAGCTCGCTGTACAAAACCCGCAGGTGCCCCGGGGCCAAAATGAGGCTGTATCCTTCTTTGGGGCTGGGGGAGAGGCTGCACCAGTCCCGGGCCTCGCTGGCCTCGATGGGCCAGGCGGGGGAATCGAACCTGGCGTAGAGGCCGGGAAGGGCAAAGCGCTCCACCCCCTCCAGTCCCTCCAGCAGAAGGGTATAAAATTCTGTCATGGGATGCCCCGGGTCGGGCTGTCCCAGCCCGAAGTCGGGGCGGGTCAATCTGCCTCCGCCCATATTTCGCTCCTTTTTCACAGATTTTTCTTTGACCTTTTGCCGCCGGTCTCCTATACTGGAACCAGATTCTGACAAAAGAAAGGAAACCGCTTATGACCCTCAAAGATCACAAACAAACCGTAAGCCACCTGACCTTCACCGCCCTGATGGCGGCGGTCATGTGCATTCTTGGCCCCCTGTCGGTGCCCATCGGGCCCATCCCCGTCTCCCTCACCAACCTGGTGGTCTGCCTCACCGCCTGGATGCTGGGCCCCCGGCTGGGGTCGGCCAGCGTGGCGGTGTACCTGATGCTGGGGGCGGTGGGCCTGCCGGTGTTCTCGGGCTATGCCGGCGGCCTGGCCAAACTGCTGGGTCCCACCGGCGGCTACCTGATCGGCTTTGTGGCCCAGGCGGCCATCGGGGGCTGGGCGGTGGAGCGCAGCCACGGCCGGCCGGTGTGGTCGGGCCTGGGCATGGCGGCCGGCATCGCCGTCAGCTATGCCTTCGGCACCGCCTGGTTCATGGTCCAGATGGGCTGCACCCTGTCCTATGCCCTGGGGGTCTGCGTGGTGCCCTTCATCCCCTTTGACCTTTTGAAAGTGGTGATCTCCTCGGGGGTGGGCAGCGTCCTGCGCAGCCGTCTGATCCAGGCCGGCCTGCTGAACCGGGACCTGTGACGGCTGAAACCTCAACGCTTTGCAATGCCGCAAGGTGAAAATCTTTCACTGCATTATTAATAAGGTAGGAACAGAGAAGGCCGCAGCCAGAAACCGCTGCGGCCTTTGGTGTTGTGGTGCTCAGGCTTCCTGATAGCCCAGGGTGGCGGCCATCACAGCCTTGATGGTGTGCATCCGGTTCTCGGCCTCGTCAAAGACGATGCTCTGGGGGCCCTGGAACACCTCGTCGGTGACCTCCATGGCGTCCCGGTGGAACCGCTCGCCCATCTCTTTGCCCACCGCCGTCTTGTGGTCGTGGTAGGCGGGCAGGCAGTGCATAAACACGGCCTTGGACCCGGCGGCTGCCATCAGCTGGGCGTTGATCTGGTAGGGGGCCAGGTCGTTGATCCGCTCGGCCCAAACCTCCACCGGTTCGCCCATGGACACCCACACGTCGGTGTACAGGACGTCGGCGCCCTTGGCGGCGGTCATGGGGTCCTCTTCAAAGGCGATGGTGGCGCCGGTCTCGGCGGCAATGGCCTGGCACTGGGCCACCAGCTTGGGGTCGGGCCAGTACTTCTTGGGAGCGCAGGCGGTGAAGTGGAGGCCCATCTTGGCGCAGCCCACCATCAGGCTGTTGCCCATGTTGTACCGGGCATCCCCGAAGTAGACAAAGTTGATCCCCTTCAGTTTGCCGAAGTGCTCCCGGATGGTGAGGAAGTCGGCCAGGATCTGGGTGGGGTGGAACTCGTTGGTCAGGCCGTTCCAGACCGGGACCCCGGCGTATTTGGCCAGCTCTTCCACGATTTCCTGGCCGTAGCCCCGGTACTCGATGCCGTCAAACATCCGGCCCAGCACATGGGCGGTGTCGGCGATGGATTCCTTTTTGCCGATCTGGCTGCCCTGGGGGTCCAGATAGGTGACCTGCATCCCCAGGTCGTGGGCCGCCACCTCAAAGCTGCACCGGGTGCGGGTGGAGGTCTTCTCAAAGATCAGGGCAATGTTTTTGCCCTTCAGGGTGTCGTGGGGAATGCCGGCCTTTTTCTTGGCCTTCAGGTCGGCCGCCAGGTCGATCAGTGCGCCGATTTCGGCGGGGGTGTAGTCCAGCAGTTTCAGAAAGCTGCGTCCTTTAAAATTCATCGGAAAGTCCCCTTTCTGCATATATACCTTTTATATTGGAAAATAATTGAATAAATATGCAAACATTATACGCCCCGGCGGGGCCGCTGTCAAGCCGTTTACAGGGTGAAGGAGACCTCCCGGCCGCTGGCATGGTAGGGCGTCACCCGGACCCCGGCCTTCTGGAGCATGAACCGGGCCGCGATGCTGGAATCACTGTCGTGGTATTTGTCGTTGTAATAGACAATCTCCTTGATCCCCGACTGGATGATGGCCTTGGTGCACTCGTTGCAGGGGAAGAGGGTGACATAGATCCGGGCGCCCTTCAGGTTGTTGTGGGCGCTGTTGAGGATGGCGTTCAGCTCGGCGTGGCAGACGTACATGTATTTGGTTTCCAGGGGGCTGCCCTCCCGGTCCCAGGGCATGGCGTCGTCGTCGCAGCCGATGGGCATGCCGTTGTAGCCCAGGGAGAGGATCTTGTTCTCAGGGCTGACGATGCAGGCCCCCACCTGGCTGTTGGGGTCCTTGGAGCGCATGGCGCTCAGCAGGGCAATCCCCATAAAGTATTCGTCCCAGTTGATGTAATCGGTGCGTTTCATAGCGTGGTGCCGGCAGGGCGGGGGAGAGGCCGCGCCCTCTGCCGGGGTCTCCTTTCTGGTGAAAGTTTTCGTGATCTGGCACAATTTTGCTGAAAAAATTTCTCCGCTGCGGCCCGGCCTGTCAGAACAAGGGGCCTTTTTCGGGGGCCGGTCCGGCAGGGAAAAGGCTTTTCAACAGGGGGAAAGCAACCATATTATACCGTAACAGCGTTTAAAAAACAATCGGCAATCCCGCCCCTGACAAAGTGCACAAAACAAACCCGGGAACTTTGGCTGCCAAATCTGCGGCAGATGATTTAATTTTGAGAGCAGATGTGGTATTATCTTTGTAAAATATGCCACAAAAGCGGAGAAACGTACCGCCAGGCGGAAATGAGGGAGACCGTTATGAAATACGCAAGCAACAATATCCGCAACATCTTGATTGCAGGCCATGCCGGCAGCGGCAAAACAACGCTGACTGAGGCACTGGTCTATTTTTCGGGTGCTTCCGAGCGGATGGGCCGCGTCGAGGACGGCACCACCATCTCCGACTTTGACCCCGAAGAAGCCAAACGGAAAGCCAGCCTGTCGGCATCGGTGGTTCCGGTGGAATACGATGGCATCAAGTACAACCTGATCGACGCGCCGGGCCTGTTCGACTTTGAGGCCGGCGAGTATGAGGGCATCCGGGCTGCTGAGAGCGTGCTGGTCTGCGTGTCGGGCCGCAGCGGCGTCACGGTGGGCGCCGAGAAGGCCTTCCAGCTGGCCCGCAAGAACGGCAAGGCCACCATGGTCTTTGTCTCCAAGTCGGACCTGGAGCACTCCAACTACTTCCAGATCCTGGAGGACATGAAGATCAAGTTCGGCTCCAGCATCTGCCCCTGCGTGGTGCCCGCCCGTCTGGATGACGGCACCAGCGTTTACATCAACCTGTTCAGCCAGAAAGCCTTCAAATACGAGAGCGGCAAGCAGATCCAGGTGGATCTGCCCGATATCGGCCACCGGTTCCAGGGCCTGATCGAGGCCATGAGCGAGGCCATCGCCGAGACCGACGACGAGCTGATGGAAAAATTCTTCGGCGGCGAACCCTTCACCACCGAGGAGATCGTGGAAGGCATGCGCAAGGGCGTCAAGGACGGCCTGATCACCCCCGTGTTCTGCGGCAGCGCCGTCAACATGCAGGCCCTGGATATGCTGCTGTACAATATGGATAAGCTGCTGCCCAGCCCGGCCCACGCCGAGGGCATCCCCGCCGAGACCGAAAGCGGCGAGGTGGTGGAGCTCCACTGCAAGACCGACGAGCCCACCGCCGCCTACGTCTTCAAGACGGTGGCCGATCCCTTTGTGGGCAAGCTGAGCTACCTGCGGGTGGTCAGCGGCCGGGTGACCCCGGGCATGAGCCTGGTGAACGCCCGCACCGGCGACACCGAAAAACTGGGCAAACCCCTGTTCATCTGCGGCAAGAAGCAGACCGATGCCGATGAGATCATTGCCGGCGATATCGGCGCTGTGGCCAAGATGGTCAGCGCCCGCACCGGCGACACCTTCTGCGACGCTTCCCGTGTGGTCAAGCTGGCAGCGCCTGTGTTCCCCCAGCCCAGCTTCTTCATGGCCGTCACCGTCTCCAAGAAGGGGGACGAGGGCAAGATCAGCAGCGCCCTGGCCCGCCTGATGGAGGAAGATCCCACCCTGAGCTACGAGAACAACGCCGAGACCCATCAGCAGATCATCGGCGGCCTGGGCGAGCAGCACCTGGATGTGGTCAAGGCCAAGATGAAGAACAAGTTCGGCGTCGAGATCGGCCTGGAAGCACCCCGGATCGCCTACCGCGAGTCCATCCGCAAGCCGGTCCAGAAGCAGGGCCGCCACAAGAAACAGACCGGCGGCCACGGCCAGTTCGGCGATGTTGTGATCAAGTTCGAGCCCTGCGAGGGCGAGGGCATCGAGTTTGCCGAGAACGTCTTTGGCGGCAGCGTCCCCAAGAACTTCTTCCCGGCTGTTGAAAAGGGCGTCCGCCTGGCCGCCGAAAAGGGCATCCTGGCCGGCTACCCGGTGGTGGGCCTCAAGGCCACCCTGCTGGACGGCAGCTACCACCCGGTGGACAGCTCCGAAATGGCCTTCATCATGGCCGCCAAGCTGGCCTACAAGGCTGCCATGCCTGAGGCAGGCCCTGTGATCCTGGAGCCCATTTACACCGTCCGCACCCATGTGCCCAATGACAACACCGGCGACGTGATGGGCGATGTGACCAAGCGCCGGGGCCGCGTGCTGGGCATGGAGCCGGACGAGGACGGCCTCCAGACCATCATCGCCGAGATCCCCCTGGCCGAGCTCACCACCCTGACCACCTTCATCCGCCAGACCACCCAGGGCCGCGGCTGGTTCACCCGTGAGTTCGCCCGCTACGAGACCCTGCCCGACAACCTGGTCCCCGCCGTGGTGGAGCAGGCCCGGAAGCTGGGCAACCTGGACGAGGGCTCTGACGACTGATTGACCCTTTCCTTCCCGTTGTGACATCCACCGGACCCTGTCGGCAATTCCCTCTGCCGGCGGGGTCCTTTTTTGTACCGTAACAGCGATGTGTTTTGGTTGACATCCCGCAGTGTTGCTATTATAATAGAGAAGTTAAAGTGCCGGAATGTCCCGCGGGGCGCCCTGCACAGCGAATAGGAAACCACGCGCAGAGGGGCTTTGCCCCGGCGCATGATTCAAGATAAGGAGAGATTCAGATCCATGGCACAGGAAATCGTAATGTCTGCCTCCGGTCTCAAGGCCGTACAGGAAGAGCTGGAATACCTCAAGACGGTCCGCCGCAAGGAGCTGGCCGAGGAAATCAAGGAAGCCCGCAGCCACGGCGACCTGTCCGAGAACAGTGAGTACGACGAGGCCAAGAACACCCAGGGCCTGGTGGAGAACCGCATCAACGAGCTGGAGCAGATGATCAAGAATGTCCGGGTCATCGACGAGAGCGAGCTGAGCGTGGACAGCGTGTCGGTGGGCACCCACGTCACCATCCAGATGGAGGACGAGGAGCCGGAAGAGTACGACATCGTGGGCCGCACCGAGGCTGACCCCTTCAACGGCAAGATCAGCGACGAGAGCCCTGTGGGCCATGCTCTGCTGGGCAAGGCTGTGGGCGAGGAGGCCGAGGTGCTGTTGCCCGCCGGCCATACTGTGATGTACAAGGTGCTGGCCATCACCCACAGCAAGAACTAATCGGGCCCAGGAGGTAGGAATGGAAGAAATCAAGAACAGCGCGGGGGCCTCTGCCGACAGCGAGCAGGTGCAGGTCCGCCGTCAGAAGCTGGCAGATCTGCGGGCTGCCGGCAACGATCCCTTTGCAATCACCAAGTTCCCCCAGGATGCCTACTCGGCAGACCTGAAGGAGGAATATGCCGACCTGCCCAATGAGACCGACGCAGGCCGCACCGTGGCCCTGGCCGGCCGCATGATGTCCAAGCGGGTGATGGGCAAGGCCAGCTTTGCCCACCTGCGGGACGATAAGGGCGACATCCAGCTCTACGTCCGTCGGGACGAGCTGGGCGAGGAGGCCTATGCCGGCTTCAAGAAGCTGGATGTGGGCGATATCATCGGCGTCAAGGGCGAAGTGTTCCGCACCAAGACCGGCGAGCTGAGCGTCCGTGTGGTGGAGCTGACCCTGCTGGCCAAGAGCCTGCGGCCCCTGCCCGAGAAGTTCCACGGCCTGACCGATACCGAGATGCGGTACCGCCAGCGGTATGTGGACCTGATCGCCAACCCCGAGGTGAAGGACACCTTCGTCAAGCGGAGCCAGATCCTGCGGGAAATCCGGGCTTACCTGGACGAGCGGGGCTTCCTGGAAGTGGACACCCCCATCCTGACCCCCTTCGAGATCGGTGCTTCGGCCCGCCCCTTCATCACCCACCACAACACCCTGAACATGGACATGGTGCTGCGGATCGAGACCGAGCTGTACCTGAAGCGGCTGGTTGTGGGCGGCATCGACCGTGTCTACGAAGTGGGCCGCATCTTCCGCAACGAGGGCATGGACCCCAAGCACAACCCCGAGTTCACCAGCGTCGAGCTGTACCAGGCGTTCACCGATTTCCACGGCATGATGGATCTGGTGGAGGAGCTGTACAAGCGGCTGGCTGAGAAGATCTGCGGCAGCCTGGTGATTCCTTACCAGGGCCAGCAGATTGATATGAGCCACTGGGAGCGGCTGACCATGATCGAGGCCGTCAAGAAGTATTCCGGCGTGGACTACAACGACTGGAAGACCGATGAGGACGCCATCGCCTCGGCCAAGGAGCACAACGTGGAGCTGCCTGAGGTGCCCACCCGCGGCTCCATCCTGGCTGCCTTCTTCGATGCCTTCGTGGAAGACAAGCTGATCCAGCCCACCTTCATCTACGATTACCCGGTGGAGATCAGCCCCCTGGCCAAGCGCAAGCCCACCGACCCCGCCTTCACCGAGCGGTTTGAGTACTTCATCAACTGCACCGAGTTCGGCAACGCCTTCAGCGAGCTGAACGACCCCATCGACCAGAAGGAGCGCTTTGAGCGCCAGGTGGCCGAGCGGAAGGCCCTGGAGCCCGACTGCAAGGCCCAGGTGGACTACGACTACGTCAACGCCCTGGAGTACGGCCTGCCCCCCACCGGCGGCCTGGGCTTCGGCTTTGACCGTCTGGTCATGCTGCTGACCGATTCCGCTTCGATTCGCGACGTTCTGCTGTTCCCCACCATGAAGCCCCTGGATGCTCCCAAGGCTGCCGATGGCAAGGAAGAGCCCAGGGCCGAGGCCGAGGCTGCTCCCGCAGCCCAGCCGGTCCAGGCAGAGCCCATCGACTTCTCCAAGGTGGAAGTGGAGCCCCTGTTCAAGGATTATGTGGACTTCGACACCTTCTCCAAGTCCGACTTCCGGGCTGTGAAGGTGAAAGAGTGCACCGCTGTGCCCAAGAGCAAGAAGCTGCTCCAGTTTGTGCTGGATGACGGCACCGGCGAAGACCGGATCATCCTCAGCGGCATCCACGCTTATTATGAGCCGGAGCAGCTGGTGGGCAAGACCTGCATCGCCATCACCAACCTGCCCCCCCGCAAGATGATGGGGATCGAATCCTGCGGCATGCTGATCAGCGCCGTTCACCACGAGGAAGGAGAGGAGCGCCTCCACCTGCTGATGGTGGATGACCACATCCCCGCCGGCGCAAAGCTGTACTAAGATAGAACCCTTCTGCGGGCTCTCCCTTTTGGGAGGGCCCGCTTTTTTTGTGCCCGAAGCGGGGGAGTTGTCTCTTAAAAGAATACATCTGTATGCATCCGGATGATAAAAACGGGGATATGTACGCGTGCGGAATACAAAAATCGGTCGAAATAATAAAGTAAGACTTTATTTTCTTCGTTTTTCTCAGAAATGCAAAAGGACGAACTTTGTTTTATGTGGAAAATGAACATTGCAATTTTTTTCCAGATGCTTATAATAAGGTTAACGCAAAAAATACGAATGTATTTGCACGGAGAACACTCTGGCCCTGTGCCGGAATTCAGAGGGAGGAATACCAATATGAAATGCAAACGGTTTGTAGCCCTGGCTGCGGCAGCCGCTCTCAGCGTTTCCACGCTGGCGGGCTGCGGGTCGTCGTCCGCCGCTGCCAGCGGCTCCACTGCCGCGGCAGGCAGCAGCACTGCGGCCTCTGCAGCAGGGGACAAGGTGGTCAAGATCGGCATCTTTGAGCCGTCCACCGGTGACTCGGCTTCCGGCGGCAAGAAGGAAATGCTGGGCATGCAGTACGCCAACTCCGAAACCCCCACGGTGGATATCGGCGGCGAGACCTATCAGGTGGAGCTGGTGTACGCGGACAACGGCTCTTCCACCGATAAAGCTCCCTCGGCTGCTGCCGAGCTGGTGAGCCAGGGCGTGTCCCTGGTGCTGGGCTCCTATGGCTCGGGCGTGTCCATCGCAGGCGGCCCCGTCTTTGATGACGCCGGCCTGGCTGCCATCGGCGTCACCTGCACCAACCCCAACGTCACCGCCGGCAACGACTATTACTACCGCATCTGCTTCCTGGATCCCTTCCAGGGCACCGTTCTGGCCAACTTCGCCAAGGATAAGTTCGACGCCAAAGTCGCCTATTGCCTGGGCGAGACCGGCAACGAGTACGACCAGGGCCTGATCGCTTACTTCAAGCAGGCCTTTGAGGCAGCCGGCGGCACCGTCGTCACCGCCTCCTTCCCCACCAACAACTCCGACTTCAGCACCTATCTGAACCAGGCCAAGAGCGAGGGCGCCGACGTTATCTTCACCCCTGTGTCCATCGCTTACGCCACCCAGATCATCCAGCAGGCTGCTGCTCTGGGCATTGACGCCGCATTCCTGGGCTCTGATACCCTGGACGACAACATGGTCCTGGCCGCTGCCGAGGGCAGCGATATCCAGCTGTACGTCTCCACCTTCTATCAGGAGGGCGGCTCGCCCGACTTCGATGAAGGCGTCAAGGCCTACATCAACTCCAACTCCGAGGCTCTGACCAACAACGGCGGCAACGACACCATCGCAGCCGTCACCGCCATGGGCTATGATGCCTACTATGTGGCTCTGGAAGCTCTGAAGGCTGCCGGCTCCACCGACCCCGCCGCCGTCAAGGCTGCCCTGGCCGGTGTGACCTACGACGGCGTGTCCGGCCACATCGCCTTTGATGAGCAGGGCGACGCCATCCGCGACACCGCCTACATCAAGCACTCCACCAACGACGGCGCATGGGAGCTGGAAACCCAGCAGACCGTTGCGAACCAGTAAATCATAAAGCACGATGAATCGAAGGTTTGGCGGGGGCCGCTGGCTCCCGCCAAACCCTTTGTTGAAACTGCCCCCAATGGAGGGAGACTGTATGGAATATTTTATCTCGGTCCTGCTGTCCGGCATTGCAGTGGGCGGCCAGTATGCCCTGATCGCCATCGGCTACACCATGGTGTACGGCATCCTGCGGCTGATCAACTTTGCCCACGGCGACGTGTTTATGGTGGCCGGCCTGATGGGCGTGTATATCTCCACCTGGATGCCCCTGTACGCGGCGCTGCCCCTGGTGCTGCTGCTGACGGTGGCCCTGGGCTTCCTGATTGAGCGGGTGGCCTACAAGCCCCTGCGCACGGCCCCCCGTATGTCGGTCATGATCTCGGCCATCGGCGTCAGCTACCTGCTGCAGAACTCGGCCACCTACGTCACCGGCGGCCAGCCCATGAGCTACCCCACCATCCCGTTTTTGTCCGACACCGTCACCATCGCCGGCACCCCCACCCGCTGGGCCGTCATCCTGACCCCCTTCCTGGTGGTGGCCCTGGTGCTGCTGCTGACCCAGCTGATCGACCGCACCAAAGTGGGCATGGCCATGCGGGCCGTGGCCAAGGACTTTGAGACCAGCCAGCTGATGGGCATCAAGATCAACTCGGTGATTTCGGCCACCTTCATCATCGGCTCGGCCCTGGCCGCGGTGGGCTCGATGCTCTACTTCACCAACTATCCCGCCATCACCCCCACCGCCGGCGCCATGCCCGGCCTGAAAGCCTTTGTGGCGGCGGTGTTCGGCGGCATCGGTTCCATCCCCGGCGCGGTGATCGGCGCCTTCATCATCGGCATCTGCGAGAACCTGGTCAAGAGCACCCAGTTCACCGTCTTTTCGGATGCCATCACCTTCGCCCTGCTCATCATCATCCTCGTCTTCAAGCCGACGGGCCTGTTTGGTGAAAAGGCGACCGACAAAGTGTAAGGAGGCCCCCGCATGAACAAAAAGAAAAGCGTCAGCTGGGGCGCCCTGGCAGGGATCGTGGTCTTTCTGGCCTTCATCATCCTGCTGGAAAACATCACCGCCCTGATCCCCAGCGCACCTCGCGTGCTGCTGCCCACCAGCCAGCTGTTCACCGTCCTGAAAAAGGGCGCCGTCTACTCTCTGGTGGTGGTTTCGATGAACCTTCTGAACGGCTTTACCGGCCTGTTCTCGCTGGGCCAGGCAGGCTTTATGCTGCTGGGCGCCTATACTTACGCCATCCTCACCGTCCCTGTGGACCAGAAGGACACCGTCTACTACCTGTTCGGCGGTTCTGCCGTCAAGTTCTCCCTGCAGGACACCTTTGGCCTGCTGTTCGGCACCACCGGTGTGGGCGGCGCGGTCAGCATGGTGCTGGGTGTACTGGTGGCCCTGATCCTGGCGGGCCTGGTGGCTGCCGTCTTTGCCTATCTGATCGGCCTGCCGGTGCTGCGGCTCAAGAGCGACTACCTGGCCATTGCCACCCTGGGCTTTGCAGAAATCCTCCGGGCTGTCTTCCAGTGGCAGCCCCTGGGTCCCATCACCAACGGCGCCAACATGCTGAAGAGTTTCCCCACCTTCTCGGACTTCAACATCGAGAACGCCTCGGGCCAGACTGTTCTGCGCCTGTCCACCTTTGTGCCCATGCTGGTTGCGGTGGTCTGCATCTCGATCATCGTCCTGCTGATCAACTCCTCTTACGGCCGGGCCTTCAAGGCCATCCGTGAGGATGAAATCGCCGCCGAGGCCATGGGCATCAACCTGGCCAAGCACAAGATGCTCTCCTTCTGCATCTCCTCCTTCTTTGCCGGGGTGGGCGGCGGCCTGTTCGCCATGTACGCCGCCAACGCCCAGGCCAAGGTCTTCACCTCCACCATGACCTATGAGCTGCTGCTGATCGTGGTCATCGGCGGCATAGGCTCGGTGTCGGGCTCGATCATCGCCACCTTCCTCTATGTGGCCTGCTCCGAGTGGTGGCTGCGGTTCCTGGATTCGGAACTGGTGTTCACTTCTCCCACCGACCCCGGCCGTCTGGCCTTCATCGTGATCTTTGCCGTGGCAGTGATTGCGGTGGCCTTCCTGGCCATCCGCGCCATCCGCAAGAAAGAGGGCCATACCCTGACCCAGGAGCTGCCGGTGTGGATTGTGGCCTTCCTGCTGCTGGGCTGGCTGGTGTACTTTGTGATTTCCCGCTCGCTGCAGCTGCCGCTGCTGCGCAACGGCTTCCGGATGGTGGTGTTCTCGGTCATCATCATGATCGTGGTGCTGTTCTTCCGGCAGGGCATTATGGGCAACCGGGAACTCTCGGATGTCCTGCGCGGCCGCCGCGGCCCCAAACCTGCTCCCAAACATGCTGAAAAGGAGGCGTCCAAATGAGTGAACGTCAAAACGTCCTCCATGTGGAACATGTGACCATGCAGTTCGGCGGCGTGGTGGCCATGAACGACCTGTCCATGGATGTGAACGAGGGGGAAATCGTGGCCCTGATCGGCCCCAACGGCGCCGGCAAAACCACTGCGTTCAACTGCATCACCGGTGTGTACGAGCCCACCAACGGCAAGATTGACTTCTGCGGCCAGCCCCTGGTGGAGAACTATCCCCAGGGCAAGATGGACAAAGCCTATCTGGGCCAGAACAAGGGGATGTACACCCACAAGCTGAACCCCACCCCCGACCGGATCACCCACCGGGGCATTGCCCGCACCTTCCAGAACATCCGTTTGTTCGGCGCTCTGACCGTCTTTGACAACGTGCTGATCGCCAAGCACATGCGGGCCAAACAGAATTTCCTGTCCGCCACCTTCCGGCTGAACGCCAAGGAGGAAGCCCGGATGCGGACCGAGGCCATGGCACTGCTGGAAGAGCAGGGCCTGGCCCATCTGAAGGACGAGGTGGCATCCTCGCTGCCTTATGGCCTGCAGCGCCGGCTGGAGATTGCCCGCGCCCTGGCCACCGAGCCGAAACTCCTGCTGCTGGACGAGCCGGCCGCCGGCATGAACCCCCAGGAGACCCAGGAACTGACCGACTTCATCCGGGAAATCCGGGACAAATATCACCTGACCGTCCTGATGATCGAGCATCACATGGACCTGGTGATGCAGATTTCCGACCGTATTTATGTGCTGGATTTCGGCAAGCTGATCGCCGAGGGAACCCCCGAGGAAATCAGCGGGAACCAGCGCGTCATTGACGCTTATCTGGGGGTGGCCGACGATGCTGAGAATTGATGACCTGTGTGTGAGCTACGGCGGCATCGAGGCCGTCAAGGGCATTTCCTTCAAGGTGGAGGAAGGCCAGATCGTGACCCTGATCGGCGCCAACGGTGCCGGCAAATCCACCACCCTGCGGGCCCTGGCCGGCCTGGTGAAGGCGAAAAGCGGCCGGGTCCACTTCCAGGGGGAGGACCTGACCGGCCTGACGCCTGACCGGATCGTCTCCAAGGGGCTGACCCTGGTGCCGGAAGGCCGCCATGTGTTCCCCGACCTGACGGTGCTGGAGAACCTGAAAATCGGCGCTTACCTGCGGCGGGACAGCCTGGAAAGCGACCTGGCCTGGATTTATGAGCTGTTCCCCCGGCTGAAAGAGCGGTCCTGGCAGGCCGCCGGCACCCTGTCGGGCGGCGAACAGCAGATGCTGGCGGTGGGCCGCGCCCTGATGGCCCGCCCCAAGCTGATCATGATGGACGAGCCCTCCCTGGGCCTGGCCCCCATTGTGGTGAAAGGCATCTTTGACATCATCAAGGAGATCAACCGCAAGGGCGTCACCGTCCTGCTGATCGAGCAGAACGCCAATATGGCCCTGCAGATCGCCGACGTGGGCTACGTCATGGAGACGGGCCGGATCACCCTCAGCGGCACCGGCAAGGAACTGCTGGCCAACGAGGCAGTCCGCAAAGCCTATCTGGGCAACCACGCTTAAAAAATAACCAGTGTACCACAAAAAGCCCGCTGCAAGCCTCCGCAGCGGGCTTTTACTGTGTACCGCGTGACTGCTGTGCGCTTACGTTTCGTGCTGCCGGCGGTTTTGCCCCGTGCATCTTAATCAGCGTTTGCCCTGCGGGCGAGTAGGCCTTTAGGCTTGTTCCTTTTGATTTTTGATCTAAACCTCCGGGTTGCGGTGCCCTGTTTTTGCTGCGGGCCGCGGAAGCGCCCTTGCAAAAAGCAGACCGCTGCCCCTGCTCCGCCTCGCTGTATCTGCCGCAGGCAGCGCTCGGCTGCGCAGCCCACCACCCTTTTAATGTTCCCCCGGCCCTGCGGGCCCGCCCCCATACGGGGGCTCGCTGCCTATCATTGCTCCTTCTCCCGGCAGCTTTGCTGAAACTGTCAGGCAATCCAATGCCGCGGACTTAGAAGGAGCAGTCTGTGGTTTAGAGCCCCAACAGGGGCGGCGGCGCAGCCGCGGGGGTTCCTCTATGGGTGGTGGGCGGGTTTAGATCCATTCACAAGAAAAAGAAAAATCCCCGCTCCGGGAAGTGAACTGCACCCCATTTGTTAGACAGTATGGTATACTGTTTAGGAAATGGGGTGTTTTTATATGACCAAAGGA
>CALWZK010000028.1 GCA_944386015.1 uncultured Faecalibacterium sp. | reverse complement strand
ACATCAGGGATTTGCCCAGTTTTTGCAGGTACTTCATCATAAGTGTTATCCTCCCTTATGCGTGGGGCAGTACAGCCGCCCCCTGAATGAAAAAGGGCGTGCAGACAGGCTGCTGGTTGTCAGCGTGTTCACACTTGTGTAACAATATTGTAGCACAACATTCAAAGAAAAGCTATACATTTTCTGGAATTCGAAAAATTTTTTGTCTGTTTTATATAAATATCACAAAAAATGCAATTCGGTTGATATTTATTAAACGATAAGCGCGAAGGTATGACTTTTGCAGCAGAAAAACCGCATAAAAATGCACGGGTATGTATAGAGCTTTTGGGACTGCCGCAAAAAGCCGGTTTGTGGTATAATAGCGGCAAAGAAACGCTGACCGGGGCGGCTGCTCTATGATATGAGCGGCCGGGGCCCGAATATGTAACAGGAGGACACATTTATGGAATGGACGGACATCCGCCTGACGGTGGCCCAGAAGGACGCCGAGCAGGCCGAGGCTGCGGCAACCATGATCGCCGAGGGGGGCATCTATATTGAGGACTACAGCGACCTGGAGGAGCAGGTGGAGCAGATCGCCCATGTGGACCTGATCGAGCCCGAGCTGCTGGACAAGCCCCGGGACGTGGTCATCATCCATATTTATCTGGAGCCGGGCTCCCAGCCCGCCGAGACCCTGGCGGCCATCGACGCCCGGATGGAAGCGGCGGGGATTCCTTATACAGTAGAGACCGCCGGCGTGGAGCAGGAGGACTGGCAGAACGGCTGGCGGAAATACTACCATCCCCTGGAGATCGGCCGCCGTCTGGCGGTGGTGCCCTCCTGGCAGGAGTACGACACCGACCGGGTCAAGCTGATGCTGGACCCCGGCCTGGCCTTCGGCACCGGCGGCCATGAGACCACCAGCCTCTGCCTGGAAGCCCTGGACAGCCTGGTCCAGGGGGGCGAGCGGGTGCTGGACATCGGCACCGGCAGCGGCATCCTGGCCATTGCGGCCCTCAAGTTGGGGGCAGCCTCGGCAGAGGGTGTGGACATTGACCCGGTGGCGGTCCGCACCGCCGTGGAGAACGCCGCCCTCAACGGGGTGGCTGACAAGTTCAGCGGCCTGGTGGGGGATCTGTCCGACCAGGCCAGCGGGGTGTACAACATCATCACCGCCAACATTGTGGCCAATGCCATCATCTCCCTGTCCACCGCGGTGCCGGGGCTGCTGGCCGCCGGCGGGCACTTCATCGCCAGCGGCATCATCGACACCCGGGCCGACGAGGTGGAGGCTGCCCTCAAAGCGGCCGGCCTGGCCGTGGCGGAGCGGAAGGAAAAGCGGGGCTGGGTCTGCTTTGTCTGCACCGCCGCCTGAACACATCCAGAGACAGGAGAAACCGAGATGCCGCACCGTTATTTTACCACCGACGTCTGGCCCGCTGAGGGCCGCGCCCTGCTGCGGGGTGCCGACGCCCACCATCTGGCCCGGGTGATGCGGGCCAAAACCGGGGATCAGGTGATCCTCTGCGACGGCAACGCCGTCGAATACACCGCCGCCATCACCGGCTTTGGGGAGGACGAGGTGGAATTTTCCATCCAGGAGGGGTATCCCTCGGCAGCCGAGCCCTCGGTGGAGGTGACCCTGCTGGCGGGCTACCCCAAGCAGGACAAGCTGGAACAGATCATCCGCCACGGGGTGGAGCTGGGGTGCAGCCATTTTATCCCCTTCTTCAGCCGGTACTGCGTGGCGGCCCCCAAAAAAGAGGAACAGAAAAACGTCCGCTACAACCGGATCGCCTACGAGGCCGCCAAGCAGTGCGGCCGGGGCATCCTGCCGGATGTGGCCCTGCCCCTGCCCAACTTCGGGGCGGTGTGCCGCAGCCTGGACCAGTACGACCTGGTGCTGTTCTGCTATGAGTGCGGGGGCCAGCCCCTGCGTCAGCTGCTGGCCGACGCCCCGGCCCCCGAGGGCCGGCCCCTGCGGCTGGCCATCATCACCGGCGCCGAGGGGGGCTTTGCAGCCGAGGAGGCCCAAGCCGCCGCGGCAGCCGGGGCCAGGACCGTGGGCCTGGGGCCCCGGATCCTCCGCTGCGAGACCGCCCCGCTGGCGGTGCTGGCCGCCGTCATGACCCTCACCGGCAACCTGGAATAAACCCATCAGACACCCTGCATCCTCGCCCCTTGGGGGGCGGGGATGTTGTTGTTTGGGGCACTAAAATGCCAGCAGGAATAAATATCTCAAAAGTTTGTACAATCTGCCTGTTGCCAAAGGTGCAGAAAGAGGCAGGTATTTATGTTATACTAACAACATATTCGACCAGCCGGGGAGGGATTGCAGATGGGCGCACAAGGACAGAACAGCTGCCGGGGCCTGGTGCTGGCCGGGGGCGGTGCCCGGGGCAGCTACCAGATCGGGGTTTGGCGTGCCCTGGACGAGCTGGGCTGGCGGGCCGGGGTGGTCACCGGCACCAGCGTGGGCTGCCTCAACGGCGCCCTTTATGTGCTGGGCCAGTATGAGATGGCCCGGGATATGTGGCTGTCCATCCGCAGCAGCGACGTCATGGCCCTGCCGGCCCCGGGCTCGGGGCTGGGAGCCCTGGGAGAGGCGGTGAGGCAGTTTATGGCCGAGGGCGGCCTGGATGTGTCCCCCCTGGAACAGATTGTCAGCCGGGTGCTGGATGAACAGGAGCTGCGGGCTTCCTCCATCCGGTTCGGGCTGGTGACGGTGGAGAAAAAAGGCCTCAAGCCCCGGGAGCTGAGCCTGGAGGAAATTCCCCAGGGAAAGCTCCGGGACTACCTGCTGGCCTCCTCGGCCTGTTTCCCGGCCCTGCGGCCCCGGACCATCGACGGGGTGGAGTACCTGGACGGAGGCTATGCCGACAACATGCCCGCCGGCCTGGCGGCCCGGCTGGGGGCGGAGGAGCTGGTCTGCGTGGACCTGGAAGGCCTGGGCATCACCAAACCCAACCGCACCGGCCTGCCCACCACCCTGATCCGCAGCCACTGGGAGCTGGGGGACATCCTGCGGTTTGACCCCGCGGTGGCCCGGCGGAATATGGCCATCGGCTATTTCGACACCATGCGGGCCTTTGGCCGGCTGCGGGGGGATGCCTATCCCATCGCCCTGGAGGGCAGCGCCCAGGCGGCGGCCGAGTTCCGGGGCCGCCTGGACCCCCTGGAGGAGTGGATCAAGGTGCGGTGGCCCGCCGCCCATCTCCCCGCCACCCTGACCCTGGCCCTGGAACATCTCCAGGACCAGCCCCTGGCCCCCCTGGAGGCCGCCGCCGAGGACGCCGGCGTGGAGCCCACCCGGCTGTACACCGTCACCGACCTGGAACAGGCCTTTCTGGATGCCTGCGACGGGGAGCGGCTGGCCTCCTTTGATCCTTTGTTTGATGGCACAGGAAACGGCGCTCTGGCTGCCCGGGCTGCGCTGCTTCCCCATTTATTTTTGCAGGCCCTTGTCCGCCGGGCGCTGACAGGGCCCCTCGTACCGGAGGTGATCGCATGAAAACATATCAGGGCGTCTCTGTTTCGTCCGGCCTGGTGGTGGGTCAGGTGAGCCTGATCAGCAAGAGCAACCGGGACCGTTCTTCCATCAACCGAAACCCCCAGAACCCGGAAAAGGAGATGCAGCTGCTGGAAGATGCGATCCGCACCGCCCAAAGCGAGCTGGAATCCATGGCCAACCGGGCTGATGCCAGCGAGCAGGCCATCTTTTTGTTCCAGAGCATCCTGCTGGAGGACGAGAGCTTCTTAAACGAAGTTCACTCCTACATACAGGCCGGCACCGGCGCCGCCGAGGCCATCAACCGGGTGGGCCAGCGCTACGCCGACAAGCTGCTGGCCATGACCGACAACAGCTACCTGCAGCTGCGGAACGTGGATATTCTGGACGCCACCCAGCGGGTGATCAACATCCTCTGCGACCGGCCCCGGATGCGGCTGACTTTGGATCACCCGGTGATCCTGGCCGCCGACCGGCTGATGCCCAGCGACCTGTTCAGCATCCCGGCGGGGATGATTCTGGGGATCATCACCTCCGAGGGCAGCTCCCTGAGCCATGCGGCCATCATTGCCCGGGCCCGCAAGATCCCCAGTCTGGTCCAGGTGGGCCGGAACTTCCTGGATGACTGCGACGGCCGGATTGTGGTGCTGGACGCCGACGAGGGCGTCTGCATCCTGGACCCCGACGCCGACACCCGCCAGCAGATGGTGTCCAGGATCTGCGCCGGCCAGCGGGAAGAGGAAGGGGACCTGGAAACCCCGGTCCAGGATATGCCCTGCTGCACCCGGGACGGCACCCCCTTCGAGCTGCTGGCCAACTGCTTCGGCCCCGAGGACATCGACAGCGCCATCCAGTCGGGGGCTGCCGGGGTGGGGCTGCTCCGCAGCGACTACCAGATCCTGGCGGGGGATACCTTCGACGAACAGGAACAGTACTTCTATTATACAGCCTGCATCGCTGCCGCCGGCGGCAAGCCCATCACTGTCCGCACCTTTGACTTTGGCTCTGACCGCACCCTCTCCAACATCTATCGGGGGGACCAGTCGGCCCATCTGGGGATGCGGGGCATCCGAAGCAGCCTGCGGAGCCCCCGCAGCTTTGAAAACCAGATCCGGGCCCTTCTGCGGGCCGGCGCCCGGGGGCCGCTGCGGATTGTGTTCCCCATGGTCACCAACGTGGAGGACTGGGACGAGGCCATGAAGCTGGTGGCCCACTGCCGCCAGAACCTGGACGAGCGGGGTGTGCCCTACAAGAGCGACGTCCCCTTCGGGATCATGCTCAGCATCCCGGCGGCCTGCCTGACGGCGGATGACTTCATCCGCCACGGGTGCGAGTTTTTCGTCATCGGCACCAACGATCTGACCCAGTACACCCACGCCGCCGGCCGCGAGGTCACCAGCGCCGAGCGGTATTTCCAGCCCACCAGCAAGGCTATGTACCGGCTGATCCGGATGACGGTGGACGCGGCCCGGAACGGCCATATTCCGGTGACCATCTGCGGCCTGGCGGTGGGGGACCCCTCCAACGCCGTCCAGTACCTCCACATGGGGCTGCGGAGCTTTTCCATGGGCCCCCAGAACCTGCTGAGCGTCAAGAAGGCCCTGATGGAGTCGGAGGCCGTCCCCAACCGGGAGGGCCCGCCGGATCAATACTAAAACAAAAAAGTCCCGGTCGGACGACATGCGCGTACGACTGGGACACATACAGGGAAATTTAGCGCAGGGAGTGTGCGGGCCGCTTTGCGGCACGTGCGCGGTTCTGCGCTAAATTTTGTCTAAAAGGGGGATATTAGGGGGAAAGGATTTCTGCCGCGCGGATGCGCGCAGAAATTGGTTCCCCCTAAAGCGTGTTTGACACGCTAAATCGCCTGCTTATGCAGGCGCTTTTTCCGTGGGGGCTTTCCCTGGT
Source organism: uncultured Faecalibacterium sp. (assembly GCA_944386015.1). Lineage (GTDB taxonomy): Bacteria > Bacillota > Clostridia > Oscillospirales > Ruminococcaceae > Faecalibacterium. The sequence continues at coordinate 18,012 of CALWZK010000028.1, read as the reverse complement.
GCGGGGCTGTACAAACCCGGTGTAAATCGTGTATAATCGGGGAAAACAGCAACATTGCGGAGGGAAAGTATGAAATATCCGTACTGGATTTTTGATATGGACGGCACCCTGACCGACAGCATGCCCATCTGGTCCGAGGTGCCCTACGAGCTGGTGCGGGGCTTTGGCAAGACCCCGGCCCCCGATCTGAGCCGGGTGCTGATCCCCATGAGCGCCTTCGAGACCGCCCAGTATCTGATCGCCACCTATGATCTGCCCCTGACCATTGACAGCTACACCCAGGCCGCCATGGACGCGGTGGACCGTCTGTACAGGACGGTGAGCCTCAAGCCGGGGGTGGAGCAGATGCTGGCCCGGCTGGATGAGGGGGGCGCCAAAATGTGCGTCTGTTCCGCCACCTGGCAGTTTATGGTGGAGCGGGTGCTGCGGCGGCTGGGCATCCTGGACCGGTTCCAGTTTGTGGTGTCGGCCCAGGAGGGCCACACCAAGCACGAGCCGGGGGTGTTTTATGAGACCCTCCACCGGCTGGGGGGCCAGGACCCCGCCCAGTGCGTGGTGTGCGAGGACGCCCTCTACGCCGCCCGCACCGCCCACGATGCAGGGTTCCGGGTGATCGGTGTGGCGGACGCCGCCAGCAAGCCCGACGAGCCCGCCATCCGGGCGGTGAGCAACCAGTTCCTCACCGGCTGGGACCAGCTGGACTGGAGCCGGCTGTAAGGCTCAGCGGGCACGGTTCTGCCAGGCCAGCAGGGCCTGGCGCACCTGTTCCGCCCGGCCCTGGGGCATGGGCAGCCGGGCCCCCGAGGCCATCTGCACCTCCCCGGCGGTCAGCAGCCGGACCTCGGCCAGATTGGCCAGGTAGGACCGGTGGGTCTGGATGAACCGGCCATCGGCCAGCAGGGGGGTGGCCAGCCGCAGAAAGGGCACCCGCTGGGACAAAGAGGCCACCGCTTCGCCGCTGGTCAGGTGAAAATGGACGATGTGCTGGGTACACTCTACATATTCGATCTGCCCGAAGGGCAGCACCCGCAGCCCCGCCGCGGTAGGCAGGGTGAGGGCGGGGCCGTATTCCGGTTCCACCGCCCGGTCCAGCAGGGCGGCGACGGATTCATACCGTGGCGGGCAGAGGAGATACTGGATGGCGTCGGCCCGGTAGGCGTAGTAGGCCCAGGCCGGGGTCCGGGCCAGAAAGGCCAGGGGGGTCCGGCGGCCCCGCCGCCGCAGCTCCATGGCGGCCTCCAGCCCTTCGGGCAGGGTGCCGCCGGGCTGGCCCGCCAGCTCGATCAGGTACAGATGGTACCGGGCGTTTTGGGCGTCCCGGTCCAGCAGGGCCCGGGGAGAATCCATCGGCTCCACCAGACAGCTGTCAGCCCGCCGGGCAAAATAATCCTGACAGTGCCGCTGGAGCCCTGCCCGCAGGCAGGGGTCCTGTGCACAGACCGCAATCGAAAAAAGCATGAGAGAACCTCCTGACACCCAACGGGTGCAGATCTAACAACAAGAAGGGAAGGTGTGCGCTGATGTCGCCCCAGGAACAACCATTGGTCAGCATCATTCTGCCGGTTTACAATGCCCAGGATCACATTGCCCGCTGCATTGAGAGCATCCGGGCCCAGACCCATCGGAACATCGAGATCATCATTCTGAACGACGGCTCCAAGGACGTCAGCTTCCAGGTCTGCGAGATGTACCGGAAGGTGGACCCCCGGATTGTCCTGGTGGACAAGGAAAATTCCGGGGTGTCCGACACCCGGAACCTGGGCCTGGAGCTGGCAGGGGGCAAGTATATCCAGTTCGTGGACAGCGACGACTATCTGGACCCCGATTACACCGAACATCTGGTGGACGCCGCCGAGGAACACCGGGCCGACCTGGTGATCGCCCCCTATAAAATGGTGATCCCCCGGGAAATGTCCTCCGGCCGCCGGATTCAGGAAAAACTGGCCTCCCTGCTGCCGGGGGAAACCCCGGAGCCGTACCAGGAAGAAGAGGAGCCGCCGGAACTCCGGGTCTACAATTTCCTGCCCAAGGGCCTGATGGACACCAGGACCTTTGCCCTCAGCCTGATGGAAAAGCCGGCTTCCTATTACTACGGGGTGCTGTGGAACAAACTGTACCGCCGGGAGATCCTGGTGCAGCACCAGCTCTCCTTTGTCAGCGAGCTCCACTGGTCGGAGGACCTGGTGTTCAACCTGCAGTATATCCAGCACGCCGAACGGTTCTACGCCATCGACCAGCCGGGGTACTACTATGTCCAGAACCCCCAGAGCCTGGTCCACACCAGCCTGCGGCCCGAGTCCATCGTCAAGATGAAAACCGCCGTCTTTCCCTATTACAAGGCCCTGTATGAAAACCTGGGCCTGTACGAGGAGAACAAGGCGGCCATCCGGCGGTATCTGGTGCTGGCCTCCGAGAGCAGCATGCCCAGCGGCCCCCTGGAGGATGTGGTGTCGGGGGCCCTGGAAAAATGGGACGACCTGACCGCCGGTGCGGTGAATATGCTGGAAAACACCGCCCAGAAGCGGAAGCCCAAAAACTGACCATGGACGGAAAATGCCTCCCGCCCGGCCCGGCCGGGAAGGGAGGCTTTTGATTTCCAAATAGACGACAGTGGGCAAAAAATCAGGCGCCGATGGCAGCGCACTTGCGGGCCAGCCAGTCCCGCTCCTCGTCGGTCAGACGGGGGGCCAGCAGCTCAAAGACATGGCGGTGATAGCGGTTCAGCCAGTCCAGCTGATCCCTGGTCAGGACGCCGGGGACGATGGGGGAAGTGGCGATGGGCACCCAGGTCAGGGGCTCAAAGCAGAGGAAGTGGCCGTACTGGTTGGTGGTCTTGTCCCGGCATTCCAGCTCGTTCTCGATGCGGATGCCCAGCCGGCCGCCCTCGTAGACGCCCGGCTCGTCGGTGATCACCATGCCCGGCTCAAAGACCACCTGGTTGCGGCCGTTGAGGCTCTGGGGGCCTTCGTGGACGTTGCCCACAAAGCTGACGCTGTGGCCGGTGCCGCAGCGGTAGTTGATCAGGTGCTGCCACAGGGGTTCGCGGGCGATGCTGTCCAGCATCTGGCCGGTGCAGTAGTCCAGCCAGACCGCCTTGGCGATGTCGATGTGGCTCTGGAGGGTCCAGGTGTAGCACAGCCGCTCCTCCTCGGTCAGGGGGCCCAGGGGATAGGTGCGGGTGATGTCGGTGGTGCCGTCCATGTAGGTGCCGCCGCAGTCCACCAGCAGGAAGCCCTTCCGCTCCAGGGGGGCGTGGTCCTCTTCGGTGGCGTGGTAGTGCATCATGGCGGCGTTGGCGCCGTAGGCGGCGATGGTGTGGAAGCTCTCCACCAGGAACTTGTCCTGGGCGCTGCGGTACTTGTGGAGGATCTCGTCCACCGTCAGCTCGGTGAGGGTCTCGCCGGCTTCCAGCCGCTCCTCCAGCTCCTTCTGGAACCGGACCATGGCCACGGCGTCCCGGATGTGGCACTCCCGGGTGTGGGCCAGCTCGGTCTCGTTCTTGGTGCCCTTCATGGGCAGCAGGGGATCGGGCAGGGCCTTGACAGTGAAGGCTGCATTGGATTCCAGGGTGCTGTAAACGGCATAGTTGACCGAGTCGGGGTCGGCCAGGATGGTCTGGGCTTCGCTGTAGTTTGCCAGGAAGGACAGCACTTCGTCATAGCCGGCCAGACGGACGCTGTCGGCTTCCAGGGCCTGGGCGGCCTCAGGGGCCAGACGGTCGGAGTTGATGAACAGCACCGCCTCGGTCTGGGTCACAAAGCAGTAGGCCATGGCGTAGGGGGTGCAGGCAATGTCCATGGCCCGCAGGTTGAGCAGCCAGGCCAGGTTGTCCAGCTTGCCCACCATCTGGGCGGTGCAGCCCAGCTCGGTGAGCTTGGCCCGCAGCCGGGCCAGCTTCTGGGCGGGGGTGGCGCCTGCGTATTCAGCAGGCAGCAGCCAGGCCGGGGTGGCGGGCAGGGCGGGACGGCCCTCGGTCCACAGCTGGTCCTCCAGGTTATAGGTGCGGACTTCCACACCCTTGGGGTCCAGCACCTTCTGGAGCCCCCGGACCAGACGGCAGGAGGCGGTGAGGCCGCACAGGCCCAGCACCTGACCCTCGGTGAGGGCGTCGGCGCAGTAGGCCTCCACGGTGGGCACCCCCGGCTCGCCCATCTTCATCAGCTGGATCTCGGTGCCGGCCAGCTGCTTTTCGGCCTGGACAAAGAACCGGCCGTCCACCCACAGGGCGCTGGCGGTCAGGGTGACCACCAGGGTGGAGTTTTCGCCGGTGAAGCCGGAGAAATATTCCCGGCTGTTATAATGAGCCGGCAGATACTCGCTGGAATGCGGGTCGCCGGTGGGAATCAGATATGCCTGGCAGCCCGCGTCCTCCATGGCATGGCGGAGAGCGGCGAGCCGTTCGCTGATGGTAGACATAGACATAGAAATGAGCCTTCTTTCTGCAAGCGGGGTCCTGCCGGGCGGGGCCCGGCGGCGTTGTTTTGGGCTTGCCTCCCTATTGTAGCATCCCGGCGGACAGAATGCAAACCCTTTGGCCTGTCTCGGAAAATTTACAAAAAATTCCACAAATCGCCGTTTCGGCCATTGACAGGTTTGTTATAATAAAGGTGTATGAAGTTCACGGAGAAGGGCCTGCCGCCCTGCCTTTTGGCACCGGGCGCCGCCGTCTGCGAAGGCCGGGCCCTGCGGCTCCGTTGTCCTGTAAGATTTGTTGAGAAGAAAACGAGGCATTTGAAAACCATGGCAACCAAAATTGATATTTTTTCCGGCTTCCTGGGCGCCGGCAAGACGACCCTCATCAAGAAGCTGATTCGTGAGTCCTTCCAGGGCCAGCAGGTGGTGCTGATCGAGAACGAGTTCGGCGAGATCGGCATCGACGGCGGCTTCCTGAAGGAGTCGGGCATCAAGATCAACGAGCTGAACGCCGGCTGCATCTGCTGCTCCCTGGTGGGCGACTTCCGGGAAGCCCTGTGCAAGGTGGTGGACCAGTACCACCCCGACCGCATTGTCATCGAGCCCTCGGGCGTGGGCAAGCTGTCCGATGTGACCCGGGCCGTGGAGGCCGTGGCCGAGCACCTGGATGTGGAGCTGTCCAGCTTTGTGACGGTGGCCGATGTCAACAAGGTCAAGCTGTATATGAAGAACTTCGGTGAGTTCTACAACGACCAGGTGTCCAACGCCAGCTGCATCCTGCTGAGCCGCACCGGCAACGCCGACCCCGACAAGGTGGCCGCCGCCGTGGCCATGCTGCGGGAGAAGAACCCCACCGCCACCATCGTCACCACTCCCTGGGACCAGCTGACCGGTGATCAGATCCTGAAGGCCATGAGCGAGAAGGATGACTTCGTGGCCCAGCTGCTGGCCATGGCCGCCGAGGCCAACGCCGCCCACGCCGATGAGGACGAGGAAGAGGAGCACGAGCACCATCATCACCACCACGATCACGATGAGGAGGGCGAGTGCTGCTGCCACCATCACCACCATGATGATGACGATGATGAGGATGAGCACGAGCATCACCACCATCACGACCACGATCATGAGGAGGGCGAGGACCACGACCACTGCAGCTGCGGCCATCACCATCACCACCACCATGGCCACGACGCCGACGAGGTGTTCACCAGCTGGGGCGTCGAGACTGCCCGCACCTACAGCCGCGAAGCCATCGAGAAGGCTCTGGACGAGCTGGACAGCGGCAAGTACGGCATGATCCTGCGGTCCAAGGGCATTGTCAACGGCGGTGCTGACGGCTGGCTGGAGTTCGACTACGTCCCCGGCGAGCGGGAGATCCGCAGCCGCGGCGCCGACGTGGGCGGCAAGCTGGTGGTCATCGGCTCCAAGCTGGACGAGAAGGGCATCGCTGCCCTGTTCGGCTGCTGAGCCTGCCCGCTGTGTTCTGACCGATAACCAGAAGGAGTACCATTCGATCTATGGCAAAGGAAATTCCGGTCTACCTGTTTGTGGGCTTCCTTGAGAGCGGCAAGACCAAATTCATTCAGGAGACCTTTGAGGACCCCAATTTTGATTCCGGCGACAAAACCCTGCTGCTGGTCTGCGAGGAAGGCGAAGAGGAGTACAAGCCCGAAAAGTTCGCCTTCCCCGGCACCAGCGTCCGGGTGCTGGAGGACAAGGCAGAGCTGAACGCCCAGAACCTGGCCAACCTGGCCAAAGAAACCGACGCAGGCCGTGTGGTCATTGAATACAATGGCATGTGGCTGCTGCAGGATCTGGCCGACGCCCTGCCCAATGACTGGCTGATCTACCAGGTCATCGCCACTGCCGACGGCACCACCGCCCTGATGTATGCCCGGGACAACGCCATGCGGAGCCTGATGCTGGATAAAATCGCCCGCAGCGAGCTGATTGTCTTCAACCGCGCCGAGAAGGTGAACAACGACGAGGCCCGGCAGGAGCTGCACAAGCTGGTGCGCCAGGCTTCCCGCCGGTGCGACATCGCCTACGAGTTCGCCGACGGCAGCGTGGCCTACGACGATATCCCCGACCCGCTGCCCTTTGACATCGACGCCCCCGTCATCGAGATCGGGGACGACGATTTCGGCATCTGGTATATGGACTGCCAGGAGGACCCCCAGAAGTACGCCGGCAAGACGGTGCGGTTCCTGGCCCAGGTGTGCCAGACCAACCGGGCCGGCAAGAACAGCTTTGTGCCCGGCCGGTTCGCCATGACCTGCTGCGTGCAGGACATCCAGTTTGTGGGCTTCCCCTGCGTCTACGAGGGCTACAAGGAGCTGGAGCAGCGCAGCTGGGTCACCGTCACCGCCCGGGTGAGCTACAAGTTCCACAACATCTACCGGGGCAAGGGCCCCGTACTCAGCGCCACCTCGGTGGAGCCGGCTCACAAGCCCCTCAACGACGTGGTGTCCTTCTCCTGACCGGCTGACGGGTTGCAGATCCGCGCGGCAGGCCAGGTACGCCTTGGGGACAAGATTGTTTTTCCGGCCCCAGGCCGGTGAACGATAGACGTCAGCGGGGCCCCCGGCCCCCAAGACTCAATGCCAATGCATAGGAGGGTTTGCAGATGAGAGTATTGTTTCAACTGTTGGGCGCAGCCGCTGCGGTGGCTGTGGCAGGGATCAGCGCCGCTGTTCTGGCCAAAAAGATGGGCAAGAAGAGCCCGGTCCAGGTGACGGTGGATCTGGCCGAGGACGCTGAAACCGACCAGGAAACCGCCGACAAGACCGCCGCGGCCTATGAGGCCGGTGTGGCAGCCGGCAAGGCCCACGCCGAGGCCATCAAGAAGGCCGCCGAGGCCGAAGCCGCCGAAGCTGCAGCCGAAGAGGCCGAGGATGCTGAAACCGAGCAGCCCGGCCCCGAACCGGACCAGGAACCTGCCGCCGGCCAAGACGAGGAAGAAGAAAAGTAACCCCATGGGGCGCACCGGGAAACCGGTGCGCCCCTTTTTGCTGTCCGGCCTGTGCAGATCGCCGGGAATCAGGCGGCAAATCTGGGCAGAAAGCTGCCACATTGCCACTTTACAATGATAGCGTGATAAAGTATAATAGGCCCATACGCTAGGAAAGAATCGGAACAAAGAGAGAAGAAAGGGAACTGCTGCCATGGAATTTGAACTTTCCCTGTTGCAGCCCAAGGAACGGGCCTCCTTCGGGCTGCGGGCCCTCTACGAAGCGGCGGGCTGCCGCAAGTATCACATGGGCCAGTTTGAGGAATACGCCCTGTATCAGGAAAACCAGAACTTCCTGGCTTCCCGGCAGGTCATCACCTTCACCGACCTGGACGGGCGGCTGCTGGCCCTCAAGCCGGACGTCACCCTCTCCATTGCCAAGAGCGCCCAGCCGGGCCCCGGCGAGACCCGGCGGTATTATTACAGTGAAAACGTCTACCGGCCCTCGGCCGAGAGCCATACCTTTAAAGAGATTGCCCAGATGGGCCTGGAATACATCGGCCGGGTGGGCCAGGCCGAGACCGGCGAGGCGGTGGGCCTGGCGGCCCGGTCCCTGACCCTGCTGGCTGAGACCATGGGCCAGGCCTGGCAGATGGAGCTGGGCCACATGGGGTACCTGTCGGGGCTGCTGGACGCGCTGGATGTGCCGGCCAGCGCCCGGCAGGGGATTCTGGCCCGGCTGCGGGCCAAGAACCGCCACGAGCTGCGGACCGCCGCCCTGGCCGCCGGCCTGGGAGACAAGGGGGCCGAGGCCCTGGATGAGCTGCTGGCTTTGTCGGGCCCGGCGCCGGAGGTGCTGGACCGGGCTGAGGCAGGCTGCCGGAACCAGGCCATGGCCGACGCGGTGGCCCAGCTGCGGGCCCTGGAAAGCCAGCTGGCCGCGGCGGGCCAGGGGGTCCAGATGGATCTGAGCCTGTCGGGGGAGATGGAGTATTACAACGGCCTGATCTTCCAGGGCTATCTGCGGGGGGCGCCCCGCCCGGTGCTGAAGGGAGGCCGCTACGACCTGCTGGCCCGGAAATTCACCCCCGGGGCAGGGGCCATCGGCTTTGCGGTCTATCTGGATGAGCTGGACCGTCTGACCGCCCCGCCGCCCCCGGTCCAGAGCACCGGCGCCGCCCTGCTGAATGTGGCCCTGCCCAAAGGCCGGCTGGGAGACAAGGTCTACAACCTGCTGGCCGAAGGGGGCTGCATCACCCCCGAGGACTACAACGCCTCCCGGAAACTGGTGGTGGAGGACAAGGCCGCCGGCATCCGGTGCTTCCTGGTGAAGCCCAGCGACGTGGCCATCTATGTGGAGCACGGCGCCGCCGACGTGGGCATTGTGGGCAAGGATATCCTCTCGGAGGCCGAGGCCGACGTCTACGAGCTGCTGGACACCGGCCTGGGCCGGTGCCGGATGTGCGTGGCTGCCCCGGCCGGGTATCAGGATGACCCCGGCCGCCCCCTGCGGGTGGCCACCAAGTTCCCCCGGATCGCCAAGGAATACTATGCGTCCCTGGGCCGGGATATTGAGATCATCAAGCTCAACGGCTCCATCGAGCTGGCCCCCATCCTGGGGCTGTCGGATGTGATTGTGGATATTGTGGAGACCGGCACCACCCTGCGGGAAAACGGCCTGGCGGTGGTGGCCGAGTTCATGCCCATCTCGGCTCGGGTGATCGCCAATAAATCCAGCTATCAGTTCAAGCGTCCCCAGACCGACCGGATGCTGGAACAGCTGCGCCGGGCCCTGGCCCGCCGCCAGAGCCAGAAGGAGGAAATGAAATGATTCAGCTTTACCGTCTGGAAGACCTGACCCCCGACCAGGTGCTGAACCGGGATCTGCGGGCCGAAAAGGATGTGGAGGCGGTGGTGGACGCCATCATCGCCGATGTGCGGGCCCGGGGGGACGATGCCCTGCGAGACTACGCCAAAAAGTTTGACGGCGCCGACCTGGACGCTTTGGAGGTCACCCCCGCCGAGATGGAGGAGGCTTTGGCCGTCACCGAGCCGGATTTCCTTGAAACCCTGCGGATGGCTGCGGCCAACATCGAGGCCTTCCACCGCCGCCAGCTCCACGACAACTTTGTGATCACCGAGCAGGACGGGGTGCTGCTGGGCCAGAAATACACCCCGGTGGAGCGGGCCGGCGTCTATGTGCCGGGGGGCACCGCCGCCTATCCCTCCACCGTCCTGATGGATGTGATCCCCGCCAGGGTGGCAGGGGTGCCCGAGATTGTCATGACCACACCCGCCGGCAAAGACGGCAAGGTCAACCCGGCCATCCTGGCCGCCGCCTCGGTGGCGGGGGTCACCCGGATTTTCAAGACCGGCGGCGCCCAGGCGGTGGCGGCTCTGGCCTACGGCACCCAGAGCATCCCGGCGGTGGATAAGATTGTGGGTCCCGGCAACGTCTATGTGGCCACCGCCAAGCGGAAGGTCTACGGCAAGGTGGGCATCGACATGATCGCCGGCCCCAGTGAGATCCTGGTGCTGGCCGACGGGGGCTGCAACCCCGCCTGGGTGGCCGCCGACCTGCTGAGCCAGGCCGAGCACGACAAGCTGGCCAGCCCGGTGCTGGTGACCGACAGCGAGGCCCTGGCCAAGGCGGTCCAGGCCGAGCTGGAAGTCCAGATCCCCCGGCTGGCCCGGGCCGCCATTGCCCGGGCCAGCGTGGACGACAACGGCAAAATCATTGTCTGCCAGGACCTGGCCAAGGCCATCGAAGTGTGCAACATCATCGCCCCCGAGCACCTGGAAGTCTGCGTGGAAGACCCCTTTGCGGTGCTGGGCCAGATCAAGAACGCCGGCAGCATTTTCCTGGGACGGAACGTCCCCGAGGCGCTGGGGGATTACTTCGCCGGCCCCAACCACACCCTGCCCACCAGCGGCACCGCCCGGTTCTCCAGCCCTCTGGGGGTGGACGACTTTGTCAAGCGGTCCAGCTTCATCTACTACACCCGGGAGGCCCTGGGGGCAGTGAAGGACCGGATTGCCTCCTTTGCCGAGAAGGAGGGCCTCCACGCCCACGCCCGGAGCGTCACCATCCGCTATGAAGGGGAAGGGGGCGCAGACCGGTGAGCCGCTTTTTCAGCCCCACCCTCAGCAATCTGGAGCCCTACACCCCCGGGGAACAGCCCCAGGACCGGTCCTATGTCAAGCTGAACACCAACGAAAGCCCCTATCCGCCGGCCCCGGCGGTGCTGGAGGCCATCCAAAAGGAGACCGGCCGGCTTCAGCTCTATCCCGACCCCGCCTGCGCCGCCCTGCGGCAGAAGGCGGCGGATTATTACGGCCTGCAGCCCGATCAGATCATGGCGGGCAACGGCAGCGACGAAAACCTGTTTTTCGCCCTGCGGGCCTTCTGCGATGAAAATCATCCCCTGGCCCATGCCAATATTACTTACGGCTGCTACGCCGTCTGGTGCGGGCTGCTCCACATCCCCGAGGACATCATTCCCCTGGAAGCAGATTTCAGCCTGGACCCGGTGAAATACCACGGCCGGAACGAGACCATCGTCATTGCCAACCCCAACGCACCCACCGGCCTGGCCCTGCCGCCGGAGGCCATCGGGGCCATCGCCGACGCCAACCCCGACAACGTGGTGATTGTGGACGAGGCCTATGTGGACTTCGGGGCCGAAAGCTGCGTGCCCCTGATTGCCAGCCATGACAACCTGCTGGTGGTCCAGACCTTCTCCAAGTCCCGGCAGATGGCGGGGGCCCGGCTGGGCCTGACCATGGGTCCTCGGGAGCTGATTGCCGACATGGAGCGTGTCCGCTCCAGCCTCAACCCCTACAACATCAACCGGATGACCCTGGCCGCCGGCATCGCGGCTTTGGAGAGCACCGGCTACTTCGACGAGACCCGCCACCAGATCATGGAGACCCGGGCCTGGACGGCGGGGCAGCTGGCCCGGCGGGGGTTTGAGCTCACCGACAGCCGGACCAACTTCCTCTTTGCCCGCACCGACCGGATGGAGGGGGGCGCCCTCTACCGGGCCCTGCGGGAAAAAGGGGTGCTGGTCCGCCATTTCAGCGCCCCCCGGATCTCCGACTGGCTGCGGATTACGGTGGGCACCCTGGAGCAGATGGAAATTCTGCTGAAACAACTGGACGACATTCTGGGAGGTTGACGCCATGCGGGAAGTACGAGTGGAACGCAACACCACCGAGACCCAGATCGATCTGACCCTGGATCTGGACGGGGCGGGGATCTATCAGGTGGACACCGGCTGCGGCTTTTTGAACCACATGCTGGAACTGTTTGCCCGGCACGGCCGGTTTGACCTGGTGCTCACCTGCCACGGGGACGTGGAGGTGGATTATCACCACACCGCCGAGGACATCGGCATTGCCCTGGGCCAGGCTTTCCGCCAGGGGCTGGGGGATATGCGGGGCATCCAGCGCTACGGCAGCTTTTATCTGCCCATGGATGAGGCCCTGATCCTCTGCGCCGTGGACCTGTCGGGCCGGTGCACCCTGAACTGGTCGGTGCACTGCCCCACCGAGAAGGTGGGGGATTTCGATGTGGAGTGCGCGAAAGAGTTCTGGCTGGGCTTTGCCCGCAGCGTCCCCGCCACCCTCCACTTTGTCCAGATGGCGGGGGAGAACAGCCACCACATTCTGGAGGCCTGCTACAAGGGGGCGGCCCGGGCCCTGGCCGCCGCCGTCCGGATCGACCAATCCCACCGGGATGAAATTCCCTCAACGAAAGGACTGCTGGTATGATCGCCGTGATTGATTACGGGGTGGGCAACCTGTTCAGCCTCCGATCCAGCCTGAAAAGCCTGGGGCTGGAGGCGGTGGTCACCGCCGACCCCGCCGTGATTCAGGCCGCCGACCGGGTGATTCTGCCGGGGGTGGGGGCCTTTGGGGACGCCATGGACAAGCTGACCGCCGCCGGCCTTGTACCGGTGGTGCAGGCCGAGGCGGCCCGCAAGCCCCTGCTGGGCATCTGCCTGGGGATGCAGCTGCTGTTTGACAAGAGCTACGAGTACGGGGAGCACCAGGGCCTGGGCCTTGTGCCGGGCACCGTCTGCCCCCTGGAGCCCGACCTGGCCGACCCCAGCCTCAAGGTGCCCCAGATCGGCTGGAACGCCTTGCAGATTCTCCGGGATGACCCTTTGTTCCGGTATGTGAAAAACGGGGAATATGTCTACTACGTCCACAGCTACTACGCCAAGGACTGCGCCGCCAGCACCCTGGCGGTCAGCGATTACTCCATCCCGGTCACCGGGGTGGTGCGGTCGGGCAAAGTATACGGCACCCAGTTCCACCCCGAAAAGAGCGGGGACACCGGCCTGCGGCTGCTGAAGGCCTTTGCGGAACTGTAACTTGCAAGGAGAGGGAGCAACACCATGAAAATCTTTCCCGCCATCGACCTGCGGGGCGGCCAGGTGGTCCGCCTGACCCAGGGGGACTATGACAGAATGACGGTTTACGGCGCCGACCCCGCCGCCCAGGCCCAGCGCTTCCGGCAGGCGGGGGCCAGCTGCCTCCACCTGGTGGATCTGGACGGCGCCAAGGACGGCGCCCCGGTCAACTTCGAGGCCATCCGGGCCATCGCCCGGCAGGGGGGCCTGTACATCGAGGTGGGGGGCGGCATCCGCACCCAGGAGCGGATCGAGCAGTATCTGGACCTGGGGGTGGGCCGCTGCATTCTGGGCAGCGTGGCCGTCACCGACTTCGACTTCACCGCCCGGATGCTGCAAACCTACGGGGACCGGCTGGCAGTGGGGGTGGACATGAAGGACGGAATGGTGGCCATCCACGGCTGGAAAGAGATCAGCGCCGTGGAGGGGCTGGATTTCTGCCGCCGCCTCTATGAGGCGGGCTGCACTGCCGTCATCTGCACCGACATCGCCCGGGACGGCGCCATGCAGGGCACCAACCTGGAGCTGTACCGCAAACTGCAGGACACCCTGCCGGGGCTGGCTGTGACGGCCAGCGGCGGCATCAGCCGGATGGAGGAGCTGGAACAGCTGGACCGGATGGGCACAGCCGCCGCCATCCTGGGCAAGAGCCTTTACACCGGGGCGCTGGACCTGGCTGCCTGCGTCCGCCTGTGCGAAAAGAAAGGATAAGGCCTATGATTACCAAGCGGATTATCCCCTGCCTGGACGTGCGGAACGGCCGGGTGGTGAAGGGGGTCAACTTTGAGGGCATCCGGGACGTGGCCGACCCGGTGGAGATGGCCCGGATGTACAACGCCGCCGGCGCCGACGAGCTTGTGTTCTACGACATCACCGCCAGCTATGAGGGCCGCAGCCTCTTCACCGACATCCTGACCCGGGTGGCCAGCGAGATTTTCATCCCCCTGACGGTGGGGGGCGGCATCAACACCCTGGACGACTTTGACCGGGTGCTGAAATGCGGCGCCGACAAGGTGTCGGTGAACTCGGGGGCCCTGAAGGACCCCGGCCTGATCCCGGCGGCGGCCCAGCGGTACGGCAGCCAGTGCGTGGTGCTGTCCGCCGACGTCAAGCGGGTGGACGGCCAGTTCCGGGTCTTTGCCAAGGGCGGCCGGGAAGACACCGGCCGGGACGCCCTGGAATGGATCAGCGAATGCGTGGCCAACGGCGCAGGGGAGATCTGCCTCAACAGCATCGACACCGACGGGGTCCGCCAGGGCTTTGACCTGGAAATGCTGGACGCCGTCAGCGCCCGGGTGAATGTCCCCATCATTGCCTCGGGCGGCGCCGGCAAAAAGGAAGATTTTCTGGAACTGTTCGGCCACAAGGGGATTGATGCCGGCCTGGCGGCTGGCATTTTCCACCAGAAACTCCTCACCATCCGGGAACTGAAAGAGTATCTCGCAAAAAATGGTGTGGAAATGCGGCTCTGACCCCTTGCATATCGGGCCGGAATAAGATAAACTGTTAGTATCCCGTTTCACGGGCAGGAGAGCGTATGGAACTGAAATTTGACGACCGGGGCCTGATCCCGGCCATTGTGCAGGATCACTACACCAAAGAGGTGCTCACCCTGGCTTACATGAACGCCGAGACCCTGGCTTTGACCATTGCCGAGGGGCGGACGGTGTTCTGGAGCCGCAGCCGCCAGGAGATCTGGCGCAAGGGGGAGACCAGCGGCAACATCCAGCGGGTGGTGTCCATCACCGCCGACTGCGACGCCGACGCTTTGGTGGTGGAAGTGGTCAAGAGCGGACCGGCCTGCCACACCGGCGCCGAGAGCTGTTTCTTCAACCAGGTGTATGTCAGCGACGAGCTCAAGCAGTTCAGCTGGCAGGGCCTGTACCAGCTCATCAAGGGCCGCAAGACCGATCCCAAAGAGGGCAGTTACACCACCTACTTGTTTGAAAAGGGCAAAGAAAAAATCCTCAAAAAGGTGGGCGAAGAGTGCACCGAGGTCATCATTGCCGGGGAAAAGGAGGATAAGGCCGAGACGATCTATGAGATCAGCGACCTTGCCTACCATGTGCTGGTATTGATGGTACAGGCCGGCATCACGGTGGAAGACATCACCCGTGAGCTGGAAAAACGACACGTCATTGACCATAAGGTCAAACAGGAAAGGATGCAGTGAGCAAGGTTATGGCAGACTTCATGAAATCCAGCGTCCACTGCCACTCGACGCTGTGCGACGGCAAAAATACCCTGCAGGAGATGGCGTCCGCCGCCTGTGCCCAGGGCCTGACAACGCTGGGCTTCACGGGGCACAGCCATACCCCCTGCGACCGGGAATACTGCATGAGCCCCCGCCGCACCGCGGAGTACAAGGCCACCATCGCCAAGCTGAAGGCAGAGTACAAGGGCAAGGTGGATATCCTCTGCGGCATTGAGTGGGATCAGTTCTCGGACGACAAGCGCATCGGGTACGATTACTGGATCGGCAGCGTGCATTATCTCCGCGGCGCCGTCACCGGCAAATACTATGAAATCGACTTCCGCAAGCAGGACCTCCAGGACTGCATCAACGCCGATTTCGGCGGGGATGCCCTGGCCGCAGTGGAAGCCTACTTCCGCTCGGTGGCCGAAGTGGCCGCCCTCAAGCCCGACATTCTGGGCCATGTGGATCTGATCAAAAAGCTGAACCGGGACGGCTCCTTCTTCGATGAGAATTCGGACCGCTACCGCGCCGCTGCCCTGGGTGCACTGGAGGCCGCCAAGGCTGCCGACTGCATCCTGGAAGTGAACACCGGCGCTGTGTTCCGGGGCTACCGGGATGACTTCTATCCCAGCCAGTGGCTGCTGGGCGAGTGGAGCCGGATGGGCGGCAAGGTGATCATCACCGCCGACGCCCACTCCACCGACTGCCTCACCTTCGGCTACGAGGAGGCAGCCCGCCAGATCAAGGCGGCAGGTTTCACCAGCGTCCAGGTGCTGACCGGCGCAGGCTTCGAGACCCAGGAAATCTGATCCATCCGGATTGATAGGAATATTCGACGCGGCTTCCGCTCAGGCGGGGGCCGCGTCTTGGTGTGCAAAGGAGAAAACAGGAAAACCATGGACCATACATCTGCCCGGCAGGTGGACCTGATGCACGGGCCCATCTTCCGGAATCTGCTGATTTTTGCCATCCCGATTTTTATTTCCAACCTGTTCCAGCAGCTGTACAACGCCGCCGACACCATGATCGTGGGCAACATTCTGGGGGATACCTCCCTGGCGGCAGTGGGGGCCTGCGGCTCCATCTATGAGCTGCTGGTGGGCTTTGGGCTGGGCATCGGCAACGGCCTGGCCATCGTCACCGCCCGGGCCTACGGCGCCGGGGACGCCGACAAAGTGAAAAAGACGGTGGCCGGCTCCATCGTCATCGGCCTGGTGGCCTCGGCCCTCATCAGCGGGGTGGGGCTGGTGTTCCTGTACCCCCTGCTGGAAGCCCTGGACACCCCGCCCGAGATCATCGCCGAGGCCTACAGCTACATCCAGCCCATCGCCCAGTATGTGGTGGTCATGTTCGCCTACAACCTCTGCGCCGCCCTGCTGCGGGCGGTGGGGAACAGCGTCATGCCCCTGGTGTTCCTGATCTTCTCTTCCTGCCTCAATGTGGCGCTGGACTACTGGTTTGTGGCAGGGCTTGGGATGGGGGTTCGGGGGGCCGCCCTGGCCACCGTCCTGTCCCAGGCGGTTTCGGTGGTGCTGTGCATCCTCTACATCGCCCGGTGTGCCCGGCACCTGGTGCCCGGCCGCCAGCACTTCTCGGTGGGGAAGAACCTGTACCGGGAGCTGGTGACCCAGGGCCTGTCCATGGGGCTGATGAGCAGCATTGTGTCGGCGGGCTCGGTGATCCTCCAGTACGGCATCAACAGCCTGGGCACCCTGGTGATCGCCGGCCATACCGCCGCCCGGAAGCTGTTCACCTTCACCGATATGCCGGTGATCGCCATGGCCACCGCCGGCTCCACCTTTGTCTCCCAGAACCGGGGCGCCGACAAACCCCGGCGCATCCGGCAGGGGATGCGGCAGATCTGGCTGTTTGCCCTGGGGACGGCCGTGGTGATGACCGTCCTGATGTGGCTGTATGCCGGGGTGCTGGTGGGGCTGATTTCGGGTTCCACCCAGCCGGTGGTGCTGGAAAACGGCGCCCGCTACCTCCGCTGGACCGCCCCCTTCTACTCGGTGCTGGGGGTGCTGCTGTCCACCCGGTATGCCCTCCAGAGCCTGGGGCAGAAGGTCCTGCCCCTGATCTCCAGCGGCATCGAGCTGGTGGGCAAGATTCTGTTCATGCTGTTCTTCATCCCCCGGTTTGGCTACAATGCCGTCATCCTCTGCGAGCCGGTGATCTGGTGCTTTATGTGCGCCCAGCTGGTGTGGAGCTACTGGACAGACCCCTACATCAAAGCCAGCCGGAAGCCGGAGGCTTGTGCACAGCAGCAGGACAAAATTTGTCGAATGCGTTGACAAGCGGAAAAAAGTGTGTTATCATGACTGCACAATGCAGCTGAAAAAGAAGAATCCTTTTCTTTCTTT
This sequence comes from uncultured Faecalibacterium sp., assembly GCA_944386015.1. GTDB lineage: Bacteria > Bacillota > Clostridia > Oscillospirales > Ruminococcaceae > Faecalibacterium. The sequence continues at coordinate 669 of CALWZK010000028.1, read as the reverse complement.
TGCTGACAGGCGCCCAAAAGCAGGTTTGCTTTCAGATCTTTGGCTGGGCGGCGCTTTTGGTTACATCGTTATCAACGGACCCTTACTATATACCCTCCGGCGGCTTTGCCCGCCGGGGGGCTTCGTTTTGTCCGCAAATTCCCTGGATTCTGCAATTTATGACGGAAAATCAACTTGCTGTGACAATTTCGTGGACGAAGCGAGCCCAAGATGGTATATTAGAGCCAAGCAAAAACCGATGCATGGTTTTGCGGACCCTTCCTATACAGGTGGACTTGCCGCAGAGTGGTTCCTGATTTGGCAGTCTTCCAGACCCCCGTCAGCCTGGGCTGACGGGGGTTTTATTTTGGAAAAGGTTTCTTGTATATTTGTGCACTGTGAAATAGAGTTGTTGACAAGACCGCCTGTATATGATAAGTTTAGACCAGAATGGGACCAAATCATGGAAACTTTGGTCTTTGGTCCCCCAAAAGCAGGCAGCCGGCCTGCGGGAATACAAAAGTGAGGTGTACCAGTATGAAGATCAAACGATGGATATCCCTTGCCCTGACAGCGGTGATGGCCGTCAGCGTCCTGACCGCCTGCGGCGGGGGCGGCAGTAATGTCAGCGGGTATCTGAGCAACAACGAGGTCAACAGCCTGCTGGAAACGGCGGGCAGCGAGATTGCA
>CALWZK010000027.1 GCA_944386015.1 uncultured Faecalibacterium sp. | reverse complement strand
GCGCTGGACGCCATGTCCGACGAGGCGTATATGGCCCTGGAAGATGCCTATGCCACGGCTGTGCTGGACGGCATCCGGGACCTTCTGCCCCAGATGGGCTACGGCCCGTCCCAGTCGGTGGTGCTCCAGCTCCAGCTGGAGGACGACACCTATACCCTGGTGGGGACCGACTTGCAGCATCTGGACAGCATGATCATTGATTACAGCGGCCAGTACTGCGACCTGAGCGCCAGTTCTGGCCAGGTGGGCACCGCCTGAGTGCCCCCAGCACTGCCGGGCTCCCGATGGGGGCCTGGTTTTGTGCGGGCAAAATTGCGCCGATTGTTCATCCAACACAGTGCCAAAAACTTCGCCAGCTCATTTGTGCATCTTTTTCACAAACAACAAAAATCCATCGAAAAAGCCGCGGCGTCCCTTGATTCCCGGCGGGGTCTGCGGTATCCTGTAACCAAGAAAAGGCCGGGGCGGTTGCCCAGGCAGGAAACTCCCAAAACGTTGATCGAGAGGAAGGATTGTTATGGCAATTTTGGTATCGGGCGGCGCCGGCTACATCGGCAGCCACACCTGCATTGAGCTGCTGAATGCTGGCTACGACATTGTGGTGGCAGACAACTTCTACAACTCCTGCCCTGTGGTGCTGGACCGGATCAAGCAGATCACCGGCAAGGACTTCCGCTTCTTTGAGGCGGACGTCACCAAGACCGAGCAGGTGGAGCACATCTTCAACGAGTGCCCGGACATCAACGCCGTCATCCAGTTCGCAGCCTACAAGGCCGTGGGCGAAAGCGTGAAAAAGCCCATCGAGTACTACACCAACAACCTGAACTGCACCCTGACCATCCTGGACGTGATGCGCCGCCACAACTGCCACAACTTTGTGTTCAGCTCCTCGGCCACCGTCTACGGCGACCCGGCCAGCGTCCCCATCACCGAGGACTTCCCCACCGGCGCCACCACCAACCCCTACGGCACCACCAAGGTCTTCACCGAGCGGATCCTCACCGACGTCTGCAAGGCTGACCCCAGCATGAACGTGGCCCTGCTGCGGTACTTCAACCCCATCGGCGCCCACAAGTCGGGCCTGATCGGCGAGGACCCCAACGGCATCCCCAACAACCTGATGCCCTACATCGCCAAGGTGGCTGTGGGCAAGCTGCCCATGGTCCACGTCTTCGGCAACGACTACCCCACCCCCGACGGCACCGGCGTCCGGGACTACATCCACGTGGTGGACCTGGCCCGCGGCCATGTCTGCGCCATCAAGAAGCTGGAGACCAACTGCGGCCTCTTCATCTGCAACCTGGGCACCGGCAAGGGCTACAGCGTCATGGATGTGCTCCACGCCTTTGAAAAGGCCTGCGGCAAGAAGCTGCCCTACGTCATCGAGCCCCGCCGGGCCGGCGACATTGCCGAGTGCTACGCTGACCCCTCCAAGGCCAAGCGGGAGCTGGGCTGGGAGGCTGAGTACGGCATCGAGGAGATGTGTGCCGACAGCTGGAACTGGCAGAAGAACAACCCCGACGGCTACCACACCGTGAAGTAATTTTTCCCAAACAACAAGCCCCCGCGGCCTTTCCGGCTGCGGGGGCTTGTTTGGGTCAGGCGGTCTTTTCCGCCGGGTTGACATGGATCATGATGTGCTTGACATCGGTGAACCGGCTTTCCAGCTGGTCGTGGATCCGCTCGGCGGTCTCATGGGACTGGCTGAGGGTTTCGCTGCCATCCATCGAAATCTCAAGATCCACATAGACCTTGTTGCCGAACATGCGGGTGCGGAGCTGGTCCACCCCCACAACGCCTTCCTGGGCTGCCGCAAAATCCCTGATCTGGTGCTCAAATTCCTCGCCGCAGGAGGTATCCAGCATCTTGACGATGGCATCCTTCATGATGTCATAGGCCACCTTGATGATAAACAGGCAGATGACCACGCTGGCCACCGAGTCCAGCACCGGGAAACCCATCCGGGCGCCGGCAATGCCGATCAGGGAACCGATGGAGGAAAAGGCATCCGACCGGTGATGCCAGGCATCTGCCATAAAGGCCGAAGAATGGATCAGCTTGGCGTAATGGCGGGTATACCAGTACATGGCCTCCTTGCCAACGATGGACACCACTGCGGCCACCAGGGCAATGAGGCCCGGCGTGGCCAGGGTTTCATACCGGCCCGAGAGGATGTTCTGCATCCCGCTCTTGCCCACGCCCAGGCCGGTGAGCAGCAGGACGGCCCCCAGCAGCAGGGATGCAACGCATTCCAGCCGCTCATGGCCGTAGGGATGGGCCTGGTCGGGGGCCTTGCGGGAAATTTTCACCCCGAACCAGGCAATGAAGGTGGTCAGCACATCCGAAAAAGAATGGATCGAGTCGGAGATCATGGCTCCCGAGTGGCCCGCAATGCCGGCGAACAGCTTGAAGCCGGACAGCACCGAGTTGCCCAGAATGCTGCACAGGGACAATTTGCGGATCACCACCTTTTCATCCAGGGTGCGGACGGCGGCGGTTTGGGTCTGCTGGCGGTTGTTGGTTGTCATAAAAGAACCTCCTGTGTCTTCCTGCCTGCGGCAGGGATTTTTTCTCTTATGAGCACATCGCCGAGATAAGCTGTCCCCAAGGTATAAAAAAACACCTGTGGGAACATACAACTGTCCCACAGGTGTCAAATCTCATCTGCTGCCGCAAGGGCGGCCCGGCCTCATGACCTGTAACGGTGCATTGCCTGCTCAGTTTGTACTGTTGATCTCGCATCCAGTGCGGATGTAATGCAGTGCAAAGAGGAATGTCGAGATTATAACGGAAAAGGCGCCGGTTTGTCAAGGCAAAATCCATCAGAAATGCGCATGAAATTTTTCAGCGCCCTTTCCCGGCCCCCGAAGGCCCTCAGCTGCGGACCAGCTTGCCGGTGGCGTTGCGGGCAAAGGGCTTGTCCCGGAACTCCACCAGGGTCATCCGCTTGTAGAGGGGCAGGGTGCGGTTCAGCCGGGTGATGTACTCCCGCACCGCCTCCTGGTTTTCTGCCGGGCAGTAGACCTCGGCGCAGATCTTCCCTTCCTTCTCCTTGACCATGCACTCCTCCACCGCGGGGCTGGCGGACAGCTGCTTTTCCAGCTCCTCGGGGCTGACGTTTTCGCCGCTGGCCAGGATGATCAGGTTCTTTTTCCGGCCGGTGATGTAGTAGTAGCCTTCCTCGTCCTTCCGCACCAGGTCACCGGTGTGGAACCAGCCGTCCACCAGCACTTCGGCGGTCTGCTCGGGCTCCTTGTAATAGCCCATCATGACGGGGTCGCCCTTGATGCACAGCTCCCCGTCCTGGATCGAATACTGGCAGATGGGCTCATCCCCCACGCCCACCGAGGTGATGTGCCTTTCGCTCTGGTCGTTGTTCCAGGTGCCGTCGCCCGCCGTCTCGGTGAGGCCGTACATCTGCATGATGAAAAAGCCGTTGTGCATCATGTCCAGCATCATCTGGGGGGTGCAGGCGGCGGCGCCGCAGGTCAGCACCCGCAGCTTGCCCAGCCGGTCTTTCCGGCCCCGCATCACATCCCGGTGGATGGACTGCAGCAGCACCGGCACTGCCGCCATGGTGTCGCAGGGCATCAGGGACAGATCCCGGTAGAAGTTCCGCAGGTCGGTGCACAGGTTGTGGGCCATCCCCATGATGGCCCAGGATACCAGGCTGGTGAAGGCGGCAATGTGGAACATGGGCAGGACGGTGAAGTGGTTGAAGTCATAGTGATCCACCCCCATCTGTTCCAGCATCACCCGGAAGGGGTCACAGTAGGCGGGCATGGGGGCAAAGAGGTTTTTCTGGCTCAGCATGACGCCCTTGCTGCGGCCGGTGGTGCCCGAGGTGAACATGATGGCCATCAGGGCCTCCCGGTCCCGGCAGGGCTGGATCTCGGCGGGCTGGTAGCTCTGATAGCCGGTGATGGGCAGCAGCTTGTCCCCGTACACCTGCCCCAGGGCGGGCTCCCGGTCCAGATAGCTGCCGTCGTGGAGGATGGCGGCAGCCTCCACCAGGTTCACCTCGTACTGGATGTCATCCCAGCTCTTCTGCCGGTTCAGGGGCACCACCACCGCCCCCGCCAGCACAGTGCCGAAGATGCTGGCTGCATAGTGGTAGCTGTTGGCCGCCAGGATGCAGACCCGCTTGCCCTGGATGTCAGGGATTTTGTCCTGCAGCTCGGCAGCCACACAGCGGATGTCGTGGGCGTACTGGCCGTAGGTCATCTCCTGCACCTTTTCCTGGTCTTCATCATAGTAGCGCATGGCGATCCGCTGGGGGTATTCGGTCTCCATCCGGCGGACAAGCTGGTCGATGGTAAATACAGGGAGCTTAAACATGATTCTATATTCCTTTCTGTCAAACTCAAAGGCAGGGCAAAACTGTCTTTCTGCCGCAAATTGTATACCTGTAATACAAGTAAGCAAAAACAGGATACCACCCTGCCCCGCTGCTGTCAAGACGGCCCATTTCATTTTGATGCATTTTTTGGCAAATACAATCGTTTCATCATTGATTTGATTGACATCCTCTGTGCGCCGTTATATAATTGTATAGATAAGAATTCATCTTACTTATGGCCAAACCCGGCGGAAGGCTCTGCCGGCGCTGGCCCCTTGGAGAGGGGAAGCCGCCTGTGTTCTGCATCCGGATTGCTGGACTGCCCATCGGGCTGAACAATCGTTACGCCTACGTCCGGCATCTCTGCCGGGACTACCTCACCCCGGAAAAGCCCCTGTTCGTGGTCCGGGCCTCTGATGAGGATCTGCGCCGGGAGGCAAGGGCCAGCGCCGGCCGGCCCCGCCCGGCCCTGTGCGAGAGCATCTGCCTGTACCGGCGTTTGTGCTACCGGCTGCCGGCCTACGACGCCTTTCTGATGCACGCCGCCGTCATCTCGATGGACGGCGCCGCCTATGTGTTCTGTGCCCCCAGCGGCACCGGCAAAACCACCCACATCGGGCTGTGGCAGCAGCAGTTCGGCAGCCGGGCCCAGGTGATCAACGGAGACAAGCCGGTGTTCCGGTTCATCGACGGGGTTCTGTATGCCTGCGGCACCCCCTGGAACGGCAAGGAACGCCTGGGCTGCAACACCCAGTGCCCGGTGGCGGCGGTCTGTTTTCTGGAGCAGGGCCCCGAAAACCAGATCCGCCCTCTGGCCCCCCAGGAGGTGACCCGGAGGATTTTCCATCAAATCCTCCTGCCCCCCTTCCAGCCCACCTTTGACCGGTTCTGGAAGCTGCTGGACCGGATGCTTCAGACGGTCCCCTTTTACCTGCTGCAGTGCAACCGGGAACCGGAAGCCGCGCTGCTTGCTTACCATACCATGAGGAGGAGTAAAACATGCTGAAAACCAAACCCGGCTTTCTGCTGCGGCGCCTGGGGGATGAATCCATGGTGATTGCCATCGGCGCCGCCAGCGATCAGTTCAACGGGATGATCCGGCTCAACGACACCGGCGCCTTTTACTGGGAGATGCTGACCCAGGGGGCCACCCCCGACCAGCTGGTGGCCGCCACCCTGGACAAATTCGACGGCGTGGACGAGGCCGCCGCCCGGCAGGACGTCCTGGAATTCCTGGACAGCGTGGGTTTTGCCCTGGATGATGACACCGCAAACCATTGAGCAGGTGCTGGCCCAGCAGGGCCGCGGCTTTTTCCAGACGTCGGGCGCCAGCATGGAGCCCATGCTCCACCATCACAAGAGCACCGTTGTGCTGGAAGCAGTCCGCCGTCCCCTGCGCCGGATGGAGGTGGCCCTTTACCGCCGCCCGGATGGGCTGTATGTGCTCCACCGGGTGGTGGGAGTGACCAAAGACGGATACCGGATCCGGGGGGATAACTGCACCTGGGATGAGATGGTCCCCCAGGAGTGGATTCTGGGGGTGATGACCGGCTATTACCCCAACGAGAGCGGCCAGTTCATCTCCTGTGACAGCCGGGATTACCGGGCCTATCTGCGCACCCTCAGGCTGCGGTACCTCAAACTGCGGGCGCGGTATCTTGCGGGCCGTGTCCGGCGTTTTCTGACGCGCCGCCGCTGAGCGGCGGAACTGCTTTGCTATGAGCCCTGCAAGGGGGTTTGTAGAATATCACTGTAAACAAAGGAGGAATACAGGATATGAAATCAACTTACAAAAAGGCCGACGCTGAAGTTGTGGTCTTTGATAACAGCGACATCGTCACCATCAGCGGCGGCGATGATATTAATAGTGGTGGTGGTAACGTAAGCACCGTTACATGCTATACAAACGTCTTCGGTGTAGGCGGCGGCATCACGCCTGGTTGGAACTAATGATTCTGACGAAAATTTCCAAATATCTGGGGCGGGCGGGCAGAATGCCTGCCCGCCTTCCTGTTGTTCAAAGGGATATTCTATGTTTTATCGGCTGAAATCCAACCTTTGCCTGCGGGGCTGGCAGGGCCTGGCCTGGGCCCTGGTGCACCGGCCTGACAACCAGCTCACTCCCCTGAACCAGAACCAGTTTCAGGTGCTGACCCTCTGTGACGGCGAGACTGAGCTGCCCGGCAATCTTCTAACCCCTCAGATGGAGCAAATCCTCCGCCAGTATGTTTCCGACGGCCTGGTGGAGGCCAGCCCGAAGGCCCGGCCCCTGGACGCCGGGCAGTATTACCGCTACTACCGCAACCGGTATGTGGCCAAAGTGCTCTGGTCCATCACGGGCCGGTGCAATTTCCGCTGCCGCCACTGTTATATGGACGCCCCCGACGCCATGCTGGGGGAACTGTCCACTGCCGAGGCCCTGGACCTGATCGACCAGATGGCTGACTGCGGGGTGCTGCAGGTGGCCCTCACCGGCGGCGAGCCCCTGGTGCGGCAGGATTTCTGGCAGCTGGTGGACCGGATTTTGGCCCGGGGCATGGCCATCGCCCAGCTCAACACCAACGGCTGGCTGCTGAATGAATCAGTTCTGGACCAGCTGGAGCGCCGCGGGGTCAGACCCAGCATCTCCCTCAGTTTTGACGGGGTGGAAGGCTGGCACGACTGGATGCGGGGGGTGCCCGGCGCAGAGGCCGACGCCCTGGAAACCATGCGGCTGTGCCGCCGGCGGGGTTTGTTTGTCCATGTGAGCATGTGTGTCCACCGGGGCAATCTGCACACCCTGCCCCAGACGGTGCAGGCCGTGGCAGACGCCGGGGTCACCTCCATGAAGGTGTCTCGGGTGGACCCCACCGCCCTCTGGCTCCGCCACAGCGAGGGAAACAGCATGACCTATAGGGATTATATGGACGCCATGATCCCCTACATCGGCTGGTATTACAGGGCCGGCCGCCCCATCTGGCGGCTGGAGATCGGCGGTGTGGCCAGCCTCCATCAGGACGCCCCCGGCCAGCTGCTGGCCCGGGTGCTGGACGGCACCCCCAAAAGCCGGGACTGCTACCTGTGCGATGCCATCCGCTGGTCCTGCTATATTACCCCGGACGGGCGGCTGCTCCCCTGCATGCCCATGACCGACAGCCCGGAGCAGAGCCGGTTCCCCAAAATCCAGGACATCGGCCTGCAGAAGGGCCTCAGCAGCAGCTGCTACATGCAGTTTGTCAACGGCCGGGTGAAGGACCTGCTGGAGGAAAACCCCGACTGCGCCGCCTGTGCATACCGCTACCAGTGCGGCGGCGGCTGCCGGGCCCATGCCCTGGCAAAATCCGGCCAGGGGCTGATGGGCTGCGACCAGGATATGTGCACCTTCTGGAAAAACGGCTACGCCGACCGGATTCGGGAAGCCATCCGCAAAGCCGAGGAGGCATACGGCGCCAAGGCCTGAACTGTCAAAACAAAAACGGCCGCAGGAACCCCCTGCGGCCGTTTTTGCATCTGTATTTTTCCGCGCCCCATGAACCAAAAACACCTGTGGGACAGATGTCCCACAGGTGTTCCAAAGCGTTCTATGCCTTGCAGAAACGCTCAGAAGGGAGCCTTTGCTCAGGCAGTGGCCCGGGCATTCTCGCAGCTCTTGGCCAGAGCGGAGAGGATGTCGCCGTGGGCATCCTGCAGGCTGATGGTGGCGCTGGAGGTCAGATCCACCAGAACATCCTGCTCTTCCTGGCTCAGGGCATCATACTTGGCCTTGTCCTCTTCGCTGCTCTTGTCGGTGATCTTCAGAGGACGGCCGTTGGAATCGGAGCAGCTGGAAGCAAACCATGCCTCCACCTCGTCGATGGTCTTGCCGGCAAAGAAATCCTGGTAAGCGTCCATCTCTTCTGCCCAGGTGCCGCTGCCCAGCTTGTAGCCGTCGCCGCGCTCCCGCTTGGTCTGCCAGGAGGAGACTTCCTCCAGGAAGGACTCGTCGGTGGGGGTGATGGTGCCGTCCACAACGGCATCGTGGTTCTCGTCGGCGTTGTAAGCCTCCTGGCCGGGCCAGCCGCTGAAGTGCGGCATGCCGTCGCCGTCATAGTTGGGGGTGGCAACCTCCACCTGATCCACATAGACGTCCAGCATCTTGTCGTTTGCGTCCAGCAGGGTGGCGGCAAACACCATGTTCATGCTGTAAACAGGCACATCCTGGTCATCCGAGCCGGGGCCCTGACGGCCGTTGCTGACAAAGCCCAGGCCCATGCCGGCGATCTGGTCGGCAGAGACATCAATGGGCTTGCGGGCGTCATAGGCAGCCCGCAGGGCGGACAGGATGTCGCCGTGGGAATCCTGCAGGCTCATGGTGGCGCTGGAGGTCAGATCCACCAGGGCGTCCTGCTCTTCCTGGCTCAGGGCGTCAAACTTGGCCTTGTCCTCTTCGCTGCTCTTGTCGGTGATCTTGAGGGGACGGCCGTTGGAATCGGAGCAGCTGGAAGCAAACCATGCCTCCACCTCGTCCACCGTCATGCCCACAAAGAACTGCTCGTAGGCGTTCATCTCGTCGGACCAGGTGCCGCTGCCCAGCTGGTAGTCGGTGCCGCGCTCCCGCTTGGTCTTCCAGCTGGAGATCTCGGACAGGAAGGTTTCATCGGTGGGCTCCAGGACGCCGTCCACCTTGCCGTCGTGGTCCTCGTCCACATTGTAGCCGCCCTTGCCGGGATAGCCGGCGAAGTTGGGCATGCTGGCGCCGTCATAGTTGGGGGTGGAAACTTCCAGCTGATCCACGTTCAGGGCCACAATCTTGCCATCGCCGTCGAACAGGGCCTGGACAGCCACCGTGTTGAAGCTGTAGACAGGCACATCCTGGTCATCGGTGCCGGGGCCCTGGCGGCCGGTGCTGACGATGCCCAGGCCGTGGTACAGGTCAGCGCCCTCCAGGGTCTTGGTGTCGTCCTTCTCGGCGGGCTCCTCATAGGGGTAGGCCTCGGGGTCCAGAGCGTTGTTGACAGCGGCCACAGCTGCGGTGCTGGTGATGGTGGCACCGGCCACCAGGTCCACATCCACGCTGCCTGTCTCGGTCATGGCTGCAGCCAGGGTCTCCAGAGCCTGGCCGCCCACGGCGGGGGTCTCATCGGGGCCGTCAAAGGTCACCGAGGTGATCTTGCCGTCCTGGGTGGTGACGGTGGCGGTGACAACGCCGCCAAAGCCGTTGGCCTTGCCGGTCAGAGTGGTGCTCTCGGCAGAAGTCTGGGTCTTGCCGCAAGACGCCAGGCTCAGCAGCATTGCGCCGCTGAGAGCCCATGCGATCCATCGTTTCATAGACTTGTATTCTCCTCTCATCCTGTGATTGATTGAAGGTCGGTTTCACTCGGCCGGGCGCAGCCCGGCTTATCATACCTATTATATAGGGATTTTTTGTCAAAATGTTGTCAGACAGCAGCCAACTTGCTATAATGAGGAAAAATTTGGAGAGAGCGTGTGAAAATGGCCAAACTTCTGATTGTGGATGACAACGAGCAGATTCTGCAGATTTTGAGCCGTTATGCCCAGGCTCAGGGGCATCAGACTGTGCTGGCCCGTACCGGGCCCCAGGCGCTGGAACTGTTTGCCGCCCAGCAGCCGGATCTGGTGCTGCTGGATGTGATGCTGCCGGGGATGGACGGCTTTGGGGTGTGCCGGGAAATCCGTGCCCGGAGCCTGACCCCCGTCATTATGATTACCGCCCGCAGCGACGATGAAGACCGGATCCTGGGGCTGGACACCGGGGCGGATGACTATGTGGTGAAACCCTTTTCCCCCGGCGAAGTGATGGCCCGGGTGCGGGCTGTGCTGCGGCGGGTTCCGCCCCCGGCCCAGCCGGATGTGTTCCGGTGCGGCAGCCTGGAAATTGACCTGCAGACCTTCGGGGTGCGGGTGGCGGGCCAGCCGGTGACCCTGGCCCGCAGGCCCCGGCAGGTTTTCACCCGGGAAATGCTGCTGGACCTGCTGTGGGGGCCGGATTACCTGGGGGATGTCCGGGCGGTGGACAGCCAGATCAAGCGGATGCGCAGCGCGCTGGCGGGGCTGCCGGGACGGGATTTTGAAATACGGACTGTGTGGGGCGTGGGGTATCAATTTGAAGCGATCCAATAAACACAACAGCCTGGCCTGGCAGATTGCCGGGAAGGCGGGGCTGCGGATGGCAGCGCTGAATCTGGTTTTGTTTTTGCTGTTCAGCGGGCTGTATATGTCCCGGGGCATCCAGCTGCAGCTGCTGGACCCTCTGGAACAGGCGGGAGACCGGCTGGCCCGGAAAATCCAGGACGGCGAGGTGCAGCTGGCCAATTTGCCCCAGGAGGGGCTGGCGGAGGAGCTGCGTTTCCTGCGGACGCTGGAACAGCGGGGCCCCGACCTGGGATCTGGTGCTGACCAACTATGACCGGATGCGGCAGCTGGTGATGATCCTGGGGGAAAACGCCATCAAATACACACGCCCCGGCGGTAGCGCCGGGATGCAGCTGACATACACCCCCAACGGCCCTTTGGTTTCGATCTGGGACCAGGGCACCGGGATCCCCCCCGAGGACCGGGAGCGGATTTTCCGGCGGTTCTACCGGGGCAGCCGGAAAGCCGGCGATATCCCCGGCGAGGGGCTGGGGCTGGCCATTGCCAGGGAGCTGTGTGCCCTGCTGGAGGTGGAGGTCAAGCTGGAGCGCAGCGGCCCGGAGGGGACTCTGTTCAGCCTGCATCCGCCTGTCATCAAATAAAAACGATTCTATGCTTAATAAACGCAGGGCGTCCCCCGGCGGGGAACGCCCTGCGTTTATTTGATCCGGCTGCCCCCTTCCGGGCAGCCTGCCGGCGCCTTTTCTGCAAAAACAAAAAAGCCGCGAGATCTTGCAATCTCACGGCATTTTCTGGTGCGATGGAAGGGACTCGAACCCCCGGCCTACTGATTCGTAGTCAGTCACTCTATCCAGCTGAGCTACCAACGCATACGTTCCGTTCGGAACGAAACATATTCTACCATCACCCGGCGGTTTTGTCAATAGGTTTTTTCAAAAAACTTTGAAATGTTTTACACGCCCCCGGCTTCTGCTGCCAGACGGCGGGCAATGGCCCGGCCGGTGGGGGTGGCGGCCAGGCCGCCGGCGCCGGTTTCCCGCAGGTCGGGGGACAGCTGCCGGCCCACCCGGCCCATGGCGTCGATCACTTCGTCGCAGGGGATGGCGCTGTCAATCCCTGCCAGGGCCATGTTGGCGCAGGACACTGCATTCACTGCCCCCACCACATTCCGCTTGACGCAGGGCACCTCCACCAGGCCCGCCACCGGGTCGCACACCAGGCCCAGCAGGTTGCCCAGGGCCATGGCCGCAGCGGCGGCGCAGGCAGCCGGGCTGCCCCTTTTCAAATAGCACAGGGCGGCGGCAGCCATGGCGCTGGCTGCCCCCACCTCGGCCTGGCAGCCGCCCTCTGCACCGGCCAGGGTGGCCCGGGCGGCAATCACCTGCCCAAAGCCCGCCGCCACATACAGAGCCTCACAGATGGCGTCGTCGTCTGCCTCCCCCGACCGGGCCAGGGGCAGCAGCACCGCCGGCAGCACACCGCAGCTGCCCGCTGTGGGGGCCGCCACAATCCGCTTCATGCAGGCGTTGCACTCGGCGGTCTTCAGGGCTTCCGCCGTCACCGCCGACAGGTAATCGCCCCCCAGCAGCAGGCCGGCAGCAGCGGCCTGTTCCACCTTGGCGGCGTCGCCCCCCACCAGGCCGCTGCGGCTCCGGCGGGCCGGTTCATAGTCCCGGCTGGTGGCCTGCATCACCTGCCACAGACGGCGCATCTGGGCCCGGCTCTCGGCCTCGGTGAGGCGGCTCTCGGCCAGGTCGCTCTGGAGCACCGCCTGGGCCAGGGTGATCCCCTGCTCATGGGCGTAGGTCAACATTTCGGCACAAGATAAAAAGGACATCTTCTTCCCTCTCTTTTTGGTTGTTACGGGGTGTCATCCACATTCAGGCAGGTGACTTTCCGGATGCCGGGCACCGCCGTCAGCTGGGGCTCCAGGTCCTCCGGGATATGGCTGTCACATTCCAGCACCATCACCGCTTCCCCGCCGGGGGCGGAGCGGAACACCTGCATGGAGGCCACATTGATCCGGCGCCGGGCCAGGGCGTTGGTCACCTCGGCAATGCAGCCGGGGGTGTCCTCGTTGTGGATGATCAGGGTGTTGGAGTCCCCGCCGAAGTCGGCGCTGACCCCATCGATGGAGGTGACCCGGATCCGGCCGCCCCCCACCGAGGCCGCCGTCAGGCTCAGGCGGCGGTGCTCCCCTTCCAGGGTCAGGACCGCCGTGTTGGGATGGGCTGCCCGCAGCTCCACCGGATGAATCTCAAACTGCATCCCGGCCTCCCGGGCCAGGGCGAAACTGTCGGGCAGGCGGGGATCGTCCGGCTTCATGCCCAGCAGCCCCGCCACAATGGCCCGGTCGGTGCCGTGGCCCCGGCCGGTGGTGGCAAAGCTGCCGTATAAACCGATATCAGCCCGGATGGGCTGCTCCCCCAACAGCTGGCGGGCGGTGCGGCCGATCCGGGCTGCACCCGCCGTATGGCTGGAGGAGGGGCCGATCATCACCGGGCCCAGTACGTCAAAGAGGCGCATTGCTGTAAAACCTTACCTTTCCTTCTGGTTACAGAAAAATGTAATTTTATTATACCGCTTTTGCCCGGTATGTGCTATAATAATTTTAAATTGACTAAACTGCGCCCGCACGGGGCTGCACGGAGGGTAAAATCGACTATGAAATTGGTAAATGTAGAAACGCCTGAAAAGAACGTCTGCAAGATGACTTTCAGCGCCTCTGCCGCTGAACTGGAAGAGGCCTCCGAGGCCGTCTACCAGCGGACACGGGACACCTTCACCATCAAGGGCTTTGCCAAAGGCCAGGCCGACCGCGCCCAGATTGAAGCCGACCGGGGCGAGCACGTCTTCTGGTACGATGCCATCAACGACCTGATGGACCGGGACGTCCCCGGCCTGTACGAGCAGGCCCTGAAGGACAACAACATGACCCCGGTGGACGAGCCCAGCTACGACCTGGTGAGCGTCAAGAAGGAGGAAGGCTTTGTGGCCACCGCCACCGTCGCCCTCCAGCCCCAGCTGGAGCTGGAAAAGACCTCCGGCTTTGAAGTCACCGCCACCATCCCCGCCACCACCGACAAGGAAGTGGACCGCCTCATCGAGCACCGCCGGGCCGGCTTTGCCGAGCTGGTGCCCCACAAGGGCCCCGCTGTCAAGGGCAACACCGTCCATGTGGACTACACCGGCTACCTGAACGGCGAGCCTTTCCCCAACGGCAGCGCCAAGAACCAGGCCATCGAGCTGGGCCGGGGCCGGATGATCCCCGGCTTTGAGGAGGGCATCCTGGGCCACCAGGCCGGGGACGAGTTTGACATGAAGGTCACCTTCCCCGCCACCTATCACGCCAAGGATCTGGCCGGCAAGGAAGCCACCTTCAAGGTCAAGGTTCACGACGTCTGCGTCCGCCAGCTGCCCGCCCTCAACAGCGATTTCGCCAAGAAGGCCGGCAAGGTGGACACCATGGAAGAATACCGCGCCCAGATCCATGACCAGCTGGCCGCCCGCAAGCGGACCACCGCCCTCAACCGGGCCCGGAACCAGATCATCGCCATGCTGGCCGAGGCCTCCAAGGGCGACCTGCCCGGCATCCTGGTGGAGAACGCCTACCACAACGAGATGCAGAGCATCCAGCAGCAGCTGCAGATGCAGCGGATGAGCCTGGACAAGTACCTGGGCCAGGTGCACCAGACCCGGGACGAGTTCAAGGCTACCGTCCACAAGATGGCCGAGCAGAACGCCCGTGCCCGGATGGCGCTGCTCCAGATCGCCGGGGAGGAGAACCTGATCCCCACCGATGCCGAGCTGGACGCCCAGCTGGCCCAGCGGGCTGAGATGGCCAAAAAGAGCCTGGAATCCATCAAGGAAAAGACCGACCTGCGGGCCCTGCGCCGGAACGACGCCATCCGCAAGGCCGCCGACTGGGTGTTCGAGCACTCCACCATCAACGAAAAACAGGCCTGAACCGCCTTGCTGCCCCCGTCCCGCCCGGACGGGGGTTTTCTTTTGCCCCGTTTATCTCCCATTCCGCACCGGACAAATAGGTTTTGTGACCCGAACACGTTGACGGGGCCCGGGCCTGCCGGTATAATAGAGGAAAAGAGCTCACATCCATCCATTTTTTGAGGCAGGTCATCCAAGGAGGACAAGAGATGGAACTGTATCGCGTGATCCAGATCGGGGAGGCCGACTACGGCTGCGAGGAGCTGCCGGAGGGGGCGCCGGTCCTCTGCCAGGTCTCCCTGGAGGGGCCTGAGGGCCAGAAGCTGGAGCTGGAAGTCCCCGACGCCGCCCTGGCGGCGGGAAGCATCCAGGAGGGAGACACCGTCCTGCAGACAGCCGCCGGCCTGGAAAAGGTAAAGCCCATCCGCACCAGCGCCCTGATCGGCCTGGGGGCCCTGGGCATCCTGTTTGGCCGGAAGATGCCGGGGGTCCAGGTGATTGCCGACGCCCGGCGGGCGGCCCGGTACGCTGCCGAACCGGTGCTGTGCAACGGCCAGCCCTGCGCGTTTTCCTACTGCGCCCCCGAGGAGGGCAAGCCGGTGGACCTGATTCTGGTCACCGTCAAGGCCACCGGCCTGGAGGCCGCCATCCGGGACCTGAAAGCCTTTGTGGGGCCTGACACCGTCATCCTCAGCCTGCTGAACGGCATCACCAGCGAAGAGAAGATCGAGGCCGCCTACCCCGGCCACACCTTATGGAGCGTGGCCATCGGGATGGACGCCAACCGCAAGGGCCGCCAGCTGGTGTTCAAATCCCCCGGGAAAATCCAGTTTGGGGAAAAGGACGGCCGTCTGACTGCCCGGGTGGCAGCGGTGGCCCGGTACCTGGAAGCCTGCGGCATTGCCGGGGAGCCCTGCACCGACATCCTCTACAAACAGTGGCATAAGCTGATGATCAACGTGGGCCTGAACCAGGCCTCCGCCGCCTTTGGGATGACCTACGGCGGGCTGGCCCAGGAGGGCCCCGAGCGGTCCAAAATGCTGGAGGCCATGCAGGAAGTGATCCGGCTGGCCAACGCCGAAGGCGTCCCCCTGCCCCCGGACGACGATGTCCGGTGGCTGGCCGCCGCCATCCCCACCTTCAAGCCCGACAACAAACCCAGCATGGGCCAGGACGTGGACGCCCACCGCCTCACCGAGGTGGAGGAGTTCGCCGGCACCGTCCGGCGGCTGTCGGCCAAACACGGCCTGCCCACCCCCGCCAACGACTTTTTCTATCAGAAGATCCGGGCCATTGAGGCCGGCTGGTCTGACTGAAACCTGATTTTATTTCAAGAAAGGAGCTTGTTCCATGAAACGTCATCTGTCCACCATCGTCGCTTCCGCCCTGGCTGTTTCGGCCCTCACCCTGCTGGGCACCGGCCTGGCTGCCAGCGCTGACTGGCGCGGTTATACCCCGCTGGTCACCAGGAATTATTCTGTCTCCGGCAGTTTCTCCAGCATTTCGGTCACCGACTATTACGCCGATGTCAAGCTGCGGGTTTCCCGGGACGGCTCTGTCAGCGTCACCACCCGGGACACCGAGGATGTGACCCACACTGTCACGGTGACCAACGGCACTTTGACCATCTCCCGCCCCGAGCCCAATCTGGGGCAGCGGATTTTCCACGATGATGACGACGATCCCACCGTCATTGTCTACCTGCCCGCCGGAGATTACGGCGCCCTGACCGTCAACACCACCAGCGGGGATGTGGAGTCCTCCGGCCAGCTGAATTTTGCCTCGGCCAACCTGACCACCACCAGCGGCGACATTGAGATTGCCGGCTCGGTGACCCAGAGCCTGGTGTGCAATTCCACCAGCGGCGACGTGGACATCAGCAGCCCTGCCGCCGGCGCAGTGCAGGTGAACACCACCAGCGGTGACGTAGAACTGACCGGCGCTTCCATCCAGAGCCTGTCGGCCCTGACGGTGAGCGGCGACGTCGATCTGGAGCGGACCGTCGCCTCCGGCGCCATGGAAGTCAGCACCACCAGCGGCAGCATTGAGCTGGAGCGCTCCGACGCCGCCAGCCTGACCCTCTCCACCACCAGCGGTGACGTGGAGGGCAGCCTGCTGACCGGCAAGGCCTTCTCGGCCAGCAGCATCAGCGGCCGGGTCAGCGTCCCCGCCTCCACTGCCGGGGCCGGGGCCTGCAACATCTCCACCACCAGCGGCAGCATCCGGCTGACCGTTCGTCCGTAACAAACCCATCCCGCCCGGCCCCCGCAAGGCCGGGCTTTTTGGATGCAGCAAGGGAGGTAGCCCCATGAAAACCGTCTATTTCACCCGCCACGGCCAGACCGTCTGGAACGTGGAGAACAAAATCTGCGGCATCACCGACAGCCCCCTCACCGACCAGGGCCGCCAGCAGGCCCGGGCCCTGGCCCGGCAGCTGGAAGCCGACAGCCACGGCATCACCCGGATTCTCTGCTCACCCCTGAGCCGGGCCCGGGAGACCGCCGAGATTGTGGCCGCCGGCACCGGGCTGCCCCTGACGGTGGAGCCCCGGCTGCGGGAGCAGGCCTTTGGCCGGTACGAGGGCACCCCCCGGAACGGCGCCGCCTTTGCCCTGGCCAAGCTGCATTTCGCCGACCGGTTTGAGGGGGGCGAGAGCATGTTCCAGCTGGCGGCCCGGATTTACGGCCTGCTGGACGAGCTGGCCGAGACCGACGGCACCGCTTTGCTGGTGGCCCACAACGGGATCGCCCGGATGGTGCACTCCTATTTCAACGAGATGACCAACGAGGAGTTTGCCCTGTTCGGCATCGGCAACTGCGCGCTGATCGGGTATGATTTCCCGGAGAAACGTGGATTTTAAGTTTTTTCGCAAATATTAATCATCTAAACCCTCCTCTTGCGCTTAGCCAATTTTCTCGGCGGGCCGCAGAAGCGCCCTTGTGAAAATTGGAGCGCTGCGCCAAACACAGCTCCCTGTTTCGTCCGCAGGACGCGGTCGCTGTGTTTGCCCCTGCTCCGCCTGATCTTCCGCACCATCTTCCGCGAGAAAAAACAGTAAACCACAACGCCCCCGCCCCGGCTCAGGCCGGAACGGGGGCGTTTTCCTTTACATTTTCTGGATCACTTCGCCCAGCCAGCGGCACATCCGGTCGCCGGCGGCGTTGGCAATCTCCAGCACACGCTGGTGGCTGTGGCGCACCGTCTGGATGCCGGTGGCCATGTTGGTGATGCAGCTGACCGCCAGCACCTTCATCCCCAGATAGTTGCAGACCATGGCCTCGGGCACCGTGCTCATGCCCACCGCGTCAGCACCCAGGGCGGTGAAGGCCCGGATCTCGGCGGCGGTCTCGTAGCAGGGGCCCATGAAGCCCAGATAGACGCCCTCCTTGTACTCGATGCCCTGGCTGTCCGCCACCTGCTTGGCCAGGTCCAGCAGCTGGTGGCTGAACATCTCGGTCATGTCGGGGAACCGGGGGCCGAACCGCTCATCGTTGGGCCCAATCAGGGGGTTGGTGCCCATCATGTTGATGGTGTCGGTGATCAGCATCAGGGTGCCCGGCTCAAAGCTGCGGTTGATGCCGCCGGCGGCGTTGGTCAGCACCACCTTCTCGATGCCCAGCAGCTGGAACACATAGAAGGGGTAGCAGACCTCCTTCATGGTGTAGCCCTCGTAGAAGTGGAACCGGCCCTCCATGGCCAGCACCGGGGTGTCCCCCAGCTTGCCTTCCAGCAGAGCCCCCTTGTGGCCCGCCACCGTGGACTGGGGGAAGCTGGGGATGTCGGCGTAGGGAATCTCCATGGTGTCGGTGAAATCGGCGGTCAGGTCCCCCAGGCCAGACCCCAGCACCACCGCAATTTTGGGGGCAAAGCGCAGCTTTTCTTTCAGATAGGCCGCGCTGGCAGAAGCTTTTTCATACAGATGATCCATCTTGTGTCTCCTTTGGCTTTTTCTTCTATTATACGGACCGGGTGCACCGTTTGCAAGACGCCGGTCCTATGTACAAAACACCGCAGCTGTACAAAAAAATTCACAGGTTGTTCATTCCCTTTCTCTGCCAAAACTCTTATAATAAGGTTTGTAATTTCTCCCGCCCCAACGGCGGGATCATCTCAGAAAGGAGCCATTTCATGAAAGGAAAAGGCTTTTTTGCAGCAGTTGTCCGGCGCCGCAAACTGGTGCTGACCCTCTATGCCATCGCATCGGTGCTCTGCGCTGTGCTGTGGATGCTGGTGTCGGTCAACTATGATATCAACGACTATCTGCCCCCGTCTTCCCCTTCCACCAAGGCCATCACCGTGATGGAAGACGCCTTCGGGGGCGGCATTCCCAATGTCCGGGCCATGGTCCGGGATGTCACCATCCCCCAAGCTTTGTCCTACAAGGAGCAGATCTCCAAGCTGGACGGGGTGACGGCGGTGACCTGGCTGGACGATGCCCTGGACGTCACCGTCCCCCTGGAAATGCAGGACCAGAAAACCGTGGAGGCCTACTATAAAGACGGCGCTGCCCTGTTCACCATCACGGTGGAGGACGCCAAGCGGACCGAGGCGGTGAACGAGATCTCGGAGCTGCTGGGAGACCAGGGCGCCCTCACCGGGTCGGCGGTGTCCACCGCCGCCGCCACCAATTCCACGGTGGTAGAGGTGGCCCAGATCGCGGTGATCGCGGTGATCTACGTCTTCTTCATCCTGGGCCTCACCACCCCCAGCTGGGCCGAGCCGGTGCTGATTATGGTGGGGATGGGTGTGGCCATCCTCATCAACAACGGCACCAACCTGATGTTCGGGGAAATCTCCTTTGTCACCAGCGCCGCCGGCAGCATTCTCCAGCTGGCGGTGTCCCTGGACTAGTCGGTGTTCCTGATCCACCGGTTTGAGGAAGTCCGGGCTGCCCGGCCGGGGGCCGACCCGGGGGACTGCATGGTGGAAGCCCTGTCCAAATCTGCCTCCTCCATCCTGTCCAGCGGCCTGACCACCGTCATCGGCTTTGTGGCTTTGATCCTGATGCAGTTCCAGATCGGCCCCGACCTGGGCCGGGCCCTGGCCAAGGGCGTGGCCTTCAGCCTGCTGACCGTCTTCACCTTTGTGCCGGCCCTGGTGGTCACCGCCCTGCCCTGGATGGACCGCACCCGCCACAAGCCCCTGCTGCCCAGCTTTGCCCCCTTCGGGCGGCTGGTGAGCAGGATCATGCTGCCCATGGTGCTGGTGCTGGTGATCATCATGGTGCCCTCCTACCTGGCCTCCAATGCCAACACCTATTACTACGGCGCCGGCCACATGTTCGGCACCGACACCAAGGTGGGCCGGGATACCCAGGACATCGACGATATCTTCGGCCAGAGCGACACCTATGTGCTGCTGGTGCCCGCCGGGGACACCGCCACCCAGAGCGCTCTCTCCACCGACCTGCACAACCTGCCCCAGGTTACCGGCATCATCTCCTATGTGGACAACGCCGGGGCTGAGATTCCCCCCGAATACCTGGACGACGCCACCCTTTCCCAGCTGGTTTCGGACGGCTACACCCGGATGGTGATTTCGGTGGCCGCCGACTTTGAGGGAGACGAGGCCTTCGCCCTGGTGGAACAGGTCCGGGCCATCGCCCAGAACTACTACCCCGACAGCTGGTATCTGGCCGGCCAGGGGGTCAGCACCTATGACCTGATGGACACCATCACCGGCGATATGGTCAAGGTGAACCTGGTGGCCATTGCAGCGGTGTTCCTGGTGCTGCTGGTGCTGGAACACAGCCTGATTCTCCCCATTGTGCTGGTGCTGTCCATCGAGACCGCCATCTGGTTCAACCTGGCCCTGCCCTACTTCACCGGCACCGTGGTCTTTTACATCGCCTATCTGATCATCAGCTCGGTGCAGCTGGGCGCCACCGTGGACTACGCCATCCTGTTCTCGGACCGGTACCGGGAGTACCGGGAAACCATGGACAAGAAGCCGGCCATTGCCGCCACGGTGGCCACCGTCACCACATCGGTGCTGACCACCGGCAGCGGCCTGGCGGTGGTGGGCTTCCTGATGGGGGCCATCTCCACCAACCAGCTGCTGAGCCAGCTGGGCACCTTCCTGGGGGTGGGCAGCCTGGCCTCCCTGGCCATCGTGCTGCTGGCTTTGCCCGGCATCCTGTACCTGCTTGATCCGCTCATCACCAAAAAGAAACCGGGCGCTCCCGCCCCAAAGGAGGGCTGAATCCCATGAAATCTGCATCTTTTGCCCGCCGCGCCGCCGCGGCTGTTCTGGCGGCGGCGGTGCTCTGCGCCTCTGCCCTGCCGGCCTTCGCCGAGGGAGAGCAGGCCGAAAACACCGCCTCCAAGGAAGAGGTGATCTACGGCAAGCTGGCCCCCGACGGCACCGTCCAGAGCATCTATGCGGTGAACCACTTTGAGGCCACCGCCGGGGACCCCATCACCGACTACGGCTCCTACACCGCCGTCCGCAACATGACCACCACCGATCCCCTGACCCAGGGGGACGGCACCGTCAGCCTGACTCCTTCCGCCGACGGCTCGGTGTACTATGAGGGCACCATGGACCCCTCCACCCCGCTGCCCTGGCTGATTGAAGTCCACTATATCCTGGACGGCACCGAGGTGGAGCCGGAGGATCTGGCGGGCCGCAGCGGCGCTTTGATCATCCGGATCGACGTCAACCCCAACCCCGACTGCAGCGGCGACTGGTTTAACCAGTACGCCCTCCAGACCACCGTCACCCTGGACACCGCCCACGCCGACAGCATCCGGGCCGACGGCGGCACCATTGCCAGTGTGGGCAGCGAAAAACAGATCGTCTTTACCCTGCTCCCCGGCCAGACCAGCGAGGTGGAGGTGGCCGCCGACGTCACCGACTTCACCATGCCGGCCATCACCTTCAACGGCGTCCAGCTTCAGCTGAAACTGGACATCGACGGGGTCTCCCTCACCAACCGCCTCAACCAGCTCACCACCGGCACCGGCCAGCTGGATGAGGGCACCGCCGCCGTCAGCGAGGGCATCACCGCCCTGCAGCAGGGGCTCACCATGCTGAGCCAGCAGTCGGGGCTGCTGACCACCGGCTCTTCCGCCATCAACAGCGCCCTCAGCCAGCTCCAGAGCGCCGTATCCGGCATCTCTGCTTCCAACGACCAGCTGTCTGCCCTGCTGACTGCTTCCAGCCAGATCGGGGACGGCCTGGCCCAGCTGGACGACGGCGTGGCCCAGCTGGACAACCAGGTGAACTATGAGGCCTTCAAGGAGATCCTGGCCCAGAACGGCCTGGACCTGGACACCCTGACCCAGGGCAACCAGCAGGCCATCGCCATGCTCCAGAACCTCACCTGCCTGCCCGTGGTCGGGGATCAGATCAGCCAGATCATCCTGCTGCTCCAGGGCAACACCGCCCTGAGCAGCGCGGTGCAGATGTATCTGGACACCGTCAGCTCGGGCATCGGCGCCCTGCGCCAGGGCACCTCGGCGGTGCGGGAGGGCTATGACGCCTTTGACCAGGGCATCCAGGCCATGGCCACCGCCCTGAACGGGATGCTGCAGAACATGGCCCTGCTGTCTGACGCCGTCACCACCCTGGCCACCCAGTACAGCACCTTTGACACCGGCGTCAACGCCTACACCCAGGGTGTGGACCAGATTCTGGCCGGCACCCAGCAGCTGGGCGCCGCCTCGGCCCTGCTGGTTTCGGGGGCCCACCAGCTCTACACCCAGACCAGCAGCCTCCATCTGGATGAGCAGCTCAGCGGCCTGCTGAATGCCCTGTCGGGGGCCCAGACCCCGGCCTCCTTCACCTCCAGCCAGAACACCGGCGTCACCGCCCTGCAGTTCGCCCTCCAGACCCAGCCCATCGAGCTGCCCGCCGACCAGACCGCCCAGGACCAGCCCGCCAAAGAAATGTCCTTCTGGGACAAACTTCTGAACCTGTTCGGCCTGTATACCGAGGAATAAAAAGGAAAAAGATAGGAGAAGGTTCTCTTTTGTGCGTTTTGACAAAAGGGAACCTTTCTCTTTTGGTGGAATTTGCACTCCCCACCTGCGGGTTTTTGTGCTACAATAGTACCGCTATACAGGCAGCCGGCCATCATGCCTGCTGCCTCTGTGTTTTCTGGCCATGAAAGAGGAACCCGTATGACCCTGTTTTTGACAAGCAGCCCCACCGGCTGCCCTTTTGAACCTGGCCCTCAGCCCGCCGCTCTGGACCCCCGCAACCACTTCATCGAGAAACTCCGGGCTGTCTGGCCCGAAGAGCCCCCCGAGGGCCTGCTGCTGGCAGCCGACCCCGAGGCCCACGCCGCCAACGACGAGGCCTGCAGCTTTTTTGCCGGCTGCTTTGCCCGGGCCGGCCTGCCCCTGGACAGCCTGATCCCCTGCGACAGCCGCAACAAGGACGAGATCGGCCAGCTGCTGCACCGGTGCAACTTCCTGATCCTGGGGGGCGGGCACGTCCCCACCCAGAACCGCTTTTTCTCTGAGATCGGCCTGCCGGCCCTGATCCAGAGCTACGAGGGCATTGGCATCGGCATCAGCGCCGGTTCCATGAACGCCGCCCGGATCGTCTACGCCCAGCCCGAGGAGCCGGGCGAAGCCACCGACCCCCACTACAGCCGCTGGATGTCGGGCCTGGGCCTGAGCTACGTCAGCATCTGGCCCCACTACCAGTACTCCAAAGACAAATCGGTGGACGGCCAGCCCCTGATGGACATCGCCCTGGCGGACAGCCGGCGCCGCCCCTTCATGGCCCTGCCCGACGGGTCCTACATCATCTGCGCCGACGGCCACGAGACCCTCTACGGCGAAGGCTGGTATTTCAGCAACGGCCGGGTGTCCCTGGTAAACGAGGAAGGCGAAGAGCTGCCTCTGTGGTAAAAAGCCAAAAGAACCTGTATCCAGTGCGGATACAGGCTCTTTCTTTTTACGTTTGGTAGTCTTTTTTCTCTCAGAAGGGGCGCCAGCCGGTGCAGTAGCGGGCATAGTCCCGGTCTGCATTCTTGACATAGAGGACATACTCGGTCTTGCCCTCCTTGGTGCGGCGGGTGCGGGTCTTGTAGGGCAGGCCCGCATGGCCCAGGGTGTCAATGATATCGTCGATGGTCTCCTGTTCCTCACTGGTCTCAAACTGGACCCAGTGGCACAGAAACAGCCAGAACTTGATCAGCGGTTCCATGGGGTTTCTCCTTTCGTGCTTTCGCAGCTCTCCGGCTTTATTATAGCACAGCCTTCCCCCCTTTGTCATGCCGGGAGGCCGGGGAATTGTGAATCTTTGCCAAAAATCCAGCCCCTATTTTTACGCCCGCCGGGGGCGGCTCTCACATTTTCACCATTTTTTGACGTTATACTTTTTTCTGGTATTGTAATGCCCCAAAAACAGACCAGAAAGAAGGCTTTTCCCATGCAGACCGCCGCCCCACTCCGCCGCAGCCTGGCTGCCCTGTTCCTCGCCCTGGCCCTGGTGCTCACCGCCCTGCCCCGGGCCTGGGCCGCCGGGCTTCAGAACAGCTACGGCATCCAGATGCTCTCCTTTGATCCGGCCCAGATTCTCTCCATCGGCAACCAGGCCCCCGGCCAGTGCAGCCTCTACGCCCTGCGGTATGCCCGCACCGTCCTGGATGGCACCCCCTGTTCCGGCGCCGGCATGTGGTCGGGGGGCGCGGTGTGGTCGGCGGCAGGCTACACCGACTTCTCGGGCGACCTCTCCACCTGCCTGAACAAAATCTACACCGAACTGGCGGCGGGCCATCCGGTCATCGTCCACCTCCAGAACACCACCGTCAGCGGGGTGTCCAAGCACACCAACCGCACCTCCACCGAGGAATACCACCTCACCGGCTCGGGCTGGCAGGTGGTGAACTACCCCCACATCTCCACCAGCGCCGCCTACGGCCACTGGGTCTGTGTGGTGGGCTATGACGCCTCCGCCGACCCAGCCCATCTCCAGGAGAGCGACTTCTTCGCCCTGGACCCCGCCCGGGTGTCCGCCGGCGGGACCCTGGCCCTCACCCGGCTGCTGAACGGCACCGTATGGACCCAGAACAGCCCGCTGAAGGTTCTGGCATAAACAAAAAGGCTCCCCCATCCGGCGGATTGAACCGCTCTAGTAAAAACGGACAATGAAAAAAGAAGGCCTCCTGTGGTAGAATGAAACTACCATAGGAGGTCTTTGCTATGCCAAGAAAATACAGCCACATTCAGGAGCACGAGAAAGAGATCCTGGAACTTCGCAGCCAGGGAATGACTCTGCGGGAGATCGGGGAGAAGCTGGGATTTACACATAAGGAAATGCGGGGATTTCTTTCCCGATACAATCGAAAACAAAGAAAACTTGCAGCAGGAATCCCTCCAAAGCCCAAGGGACGACCCAGGAAGGGTGAAGTCCGGGAGCCAAGTATTGCAGAATACAAATATGAGATCGAACGGCTGAAAATGGAGAATGAGCTGCTGCGGGATTTTCTGCGGTCCACAGGAAGGAAGTGAAAGCAAAGGCAAAATATGCTGTGATTTACCGTTATCGGGAAAAGTATCCGGTTTGCAGGATGTGCAAGTTCTTTGGCGTTTCCCGGAGTGGGTACTACGCCTACACCCACAATCT
>CALWZK010000026.1 GCA_944386015.1 uncultured Faecalibacterium sp. | reverse complement strand
AAACCTCCTGTAGTAGTTCTATTCTACCACAGGAGGCCTTCTTTTTTCATTGTCTACTTTTACTGGAGCGGTTCAGGGCTGCTGCCTCGTTTCTTTTATGGGATGGCTGCGTGCAAAGAGTGACCCTCCGCCTGGCCTGTTCCATCGACTGCCGCCAGATCTTCCAGGGGGATATCCAGCCTGTGGGCCTTTTCCAGCCCCGGGCCGGGGCGGCTCTGGGCCAGATCCAGCCGCACCACCCCGGCAGCCCAGTCCACCCCGCGGAAGGCGCCGGTCACCGTCTGATACCGGCCCAGGGGCGGGTCGGTCTGGCAGAGGGGGTCGGCGCAGAAATACCGCGCCGTCACCTGCTGGCCCCGGGCCAGGCCCGCCAGTTTTTCCCGCAGGGCGGCCCGCTCTTCCTCCGCGAGGCCCGCCTTTTGCACCAGGTGGGTCCGGGCGCTCTCCTCCGACAGTTCCTCGTCAAAGCCCCGCAGGGCCGCAAAGGGGCTGAAAATCTTGGCCCGGCTGCCCAGGGACATCCGGGGGTGTTTGGGGGAGGGCTCGGGCCGGGAAAGATGCAGGATGTCCCCGTATTTCTGTATCACTGCCCGGCCCTCGGGGGTGTCCTTATAGTTTGTCATGATGGTTCCCTCACTCTGCCTTGTGGCCGCCGATGCGGCCGTTGCGGTCCCGCATGGTGGCGCCCTCCAGATAGTTGGTGCCCTTCAGGACAGCGTTCTTGCCGAACTTCTTTTTCAGGTCCAGCAGGGTCTCCTGGAGGCTCTTTTCCTTTTCCAGTTTGGAGGTGTCGGTGAAAAAGTCGGTCTGGAAGATCCCCTGGTCCTTCACCACCCGGTTGGCGGTGAGGGTCAGGCGGCGGACCGTCAGCTTTGGGTTGGCGATTTCATCAAACAGCTTGAGCACCGCCTCGCTGAGCTGGCTGCCCAAGTTGCTGGGGGCATCCAGCCGGGTGCTGCCGTGGGCCGGCTTGGGCAGCCGGCGGCCGTACCGGTCCACCTGCACCGGGCCCCGGTAGCCGCCGGTGTCGCAGTTTTCCCGGTCGTAGCCGATATCCAGGGTCAGGCCGTCGGTGACAAGCCCCTTGTCGGTGAGCTGGTAGACCATGCTGTCCACCATCTCCTGCACCACAATCCGGGCCTTGTCGTATGGATAGGGGCTGGACAGCACCTGCCCCTCGCACAGGCTGTTGGATTCAGGCCGGTAGGCGTTGATTTCCTTCATGCCGCAGGGCTCCAGGCCCCAGGCGTGGTCGATCAGGATTTCTGCGTTGACCCCGAACTCCTGGTACAGCAGCTCCTGGCACTGGACGCTGGCCCGGGCCAGCTCCCCCATGGTATGGATGCCGTGCTGTTCCAGCCGGCGCACCGTGCCGGGGCCCACCTGCCAGAAGTCGGTGAGGGGCTTGTGATCCCACAGCAGGTACCGGAAGGACTCTTCGTCCAGCTGGGCAATCCGCACCCCGTCCTGATCGGGGGCGGCGTGTTTGGCGGTGATGTCCATGGCCAGCTTGGCCAGATAGAGGTTGGTGCCGATGCCCGCCGTAGCAGTGATGCCGGTGGTGTACAGCACCTCCCGGATCATGGTTTTGGCCAGCTCGTGGGCGGTCATCCTGTAGTGGTCCAGATAGGGGGCGGCGTCGATGAACACCTCGTCGATGGAGTACACCACAATGTCCTCGGGGGCGATGTACCGCAGGTAGACCCCATAGACCTGCCGGGACACCTTCTCATAATAGGCCATCCGGGGCGGGGCCACCAGGTAAGAGATTTCCAGGGTCGGGTCCTGGCTCAGGGCGGCGGCGTCATAGGAGGGGTCGGACAGGCAGTATCTCCCCTCTTTCCGGCGGGCGGTGCCGCTGCGGATGGCGGCCCGCAGCCGGGCGGCGTTGGCCTCCTTCACCTTCTGCACCACCTCGAACAGCCGCGCCCGCCCCGGAATGCCCAGGGCTTTCAAGGAGGGCGACACCGCCAGGCAGATGGTCTTTTCGGTGCGGCTGGCGTCCGCCACCACCAGGTTGGTGGTGAGGGGGTCCAGGCCCCGGGCGGCGCACTCCGCCGAGGCATAGTAGCTCTTCAGGTCAATGGCAAGGTAGGTGCGCGGTTTCGGCATGGATGCTCCCCTCTTTTACCGGACGGTTGTTTCCACGAACCACCGGCCCAGCCGGCCGGTGAACCGGGGGTCGATGTGCTCGAAAAACAGCAGTTTCTCTTTGCCCTGGATCAGGACGGTGAAGCAGTCCCCTGCCAGATCGTTCCCCGCCATCCCCGCCGGGCGGAAATCCCGCACCTTCTCGATGGGGAAGGTCCGCCCGTCCGACCAGGTAATCGCGATGGGCTGCATGTACCCGGTGGAGTCAAACTCGGAGGTCACCTTCACATACACCCGCTGGGCCAAAGCACGGCCTGCCCCTGTGCGCTTTTCTGACACCTGGATCACCCTCCCCGCATTTTCCGTTTTGTCTGTATCTCTATGATACCGCGTTTCCATTCCGTTGTCAATTCCATGTTGCGAAACAACTTATAGTTTTGCAAATTTCATAAACAGGGCCTGCAAAAGCGCTGCGGCAGAAAGCCGCGCCGGTTTACCGGGCGGTATGTTTCAGGATGTCCAGGGTTTGGGGGTCCTTTTTGCCCTTATAGAACTTGTCCAGCAGCTCTGCAAAGACCGGCTCTGCGGGGTCGGCCAGGGCAAACAGGGTGAGGCAGGAGCGGAACTTCAAATCGTCGGGGGTGCCGAACACCTCCCGGGGGTTGCTGGAGCCGGTCTCCAGCGCCGCCCGGCAGCATTCCAAAAGCCGCGGGCCCAGCACCGGGTGGGCCAGGTAAGCCCGGGCTTCCTCCACCCCGCTCAGGGCATACCTGCGGGACATAAAACTGTGCCCCAGACCCTGCACCTGGGGAAAGATATACCACATCCAGTGGGACTGCTTTCTCCCCCGGCGCAGCTCCCCCAGCGCCCTCTCATAGTCTGCCTGCTGTGCGGCAACGAAACGGTCCAAATCCCACATCTGCTGTGCCTCCTTTGCCTTTGCGATTGGCCCGCCTCTCCTGCGGTCCTTCCCGGGCCGGAAGGATGCTGAAAAGCGGGCGGCTCTACCTGTTCATTGTAGCACGGAATGGCCCCCAAAAAAAGAGCTATTTCCCCCGGCCGGGGCCGGCCTTTCCCTTGCTTTCCGGGGCCGGGTGCGGTATCATAAAATTGTCATTTTCGGGCAGAATCTGCCTGTTCCGACCCAAACCATCCCCGAAAGAGAGACGAGAGAGACCATGAACCTGCGCCATATCCGTATCTTTGTGGAAATCTACCGCACCTGCAACATCACCCACGCCTCTGAGGCCCTTCACATGACCCAGCCCTCGGTGACACGGGCCCTCCAGGAGATGGAGCAGACCTATCATATCCGGCTGTTTGAGCGGATGTACCACCGCCTTACCCCCACCGAGACCGCCCGCCGGCTCTACCCCCAGGCGCTGTACCTGCTGGAAAGCGTTGACCGGATGGAGGACCAGCTGAAAAGCTGGGATCAAAACGGACTGCTGCGGGTGGGGGCCACCGTGACCTTGGGCAGCACCCTGCTGCCCGGGCTGGCCAGCCGCTTTGCCCGGCGCTGCCCCCAGACCCGGCTGGAAGTCCAGGTGGCCAACGGCAGCGCCCTGGCCGGCGCCCTGTGCGAAAACCGGCTGGACCTGGCCCTGCTGGAAAACGGGGTCCCGGACAAGGAGCTGCACTGTGAATTTCTGGGCGCAGACCGGCTCTGCGCTGCGGCGGCCCCGGGTTCTCCCTGGGCCGGCCCCGATGACCTGACCCCGCAGCAGCTGGCGGACAGTCCCCTGCTGGTGCGGGAAAAGGGCAGCACTGCCCGGGCGGTGCTGGAAAAGGCCCTGGAGGAGGCGGGTTTTTCTCTCCGCCCCGCCTGGGAGAGCATCAGCGTGGAAGCGCTGGTCCGGGCCGCCGAGCAGGGCCTGGGCATCGCCATCCTGCCCGAACCCATCGCCCGCCGCTATGCCCGGGAGGGCGCAGCCCTCTGCCTGCGACAGGTCCAGGGGCTGGCCCTCCAGCGCCGCCATGCCCTGGTGTGGCACAAAGAGAAATACATCACCCCCATGATGCAGCAGTTTTTTGACCTCTGCCGGGACAATCCGTGAAGCCTTTCTGCACCATGCACCCCTGACATGGCAGATATACTGCAATAGCATTTTACAATCCCGCACCAATCGGTTATCCTTGAGACAGCCTCCGCCGGACGCCGGCGGACTTGTTATTGCAGACCGGAGGAACCCATGGAAACGGAAAAACGAACCAAAATCCTCGCCAAACTCTTTTTCTCCACCCTCTATCTCAGCGCCTTCACCTTCGGCGGCGGCTACGTCATCGTCACCCTGCTGAAAAAGAAATTCGTGGACCAGTACCACTGGATTGAGGAAAACGAAATGCTGGACCTGGTGGCCATTGCCCAGTCGGCCCCCGGCGCCATTGCGGTAAACGGCGCCATTGTGGTGGGCTACAAGCTGGCCGGGATGCTGGGGGCGGTGGTGGCCATCATCGCCACCATCATCCCGCCCTTTGTGATCATCTCGGTGATCTCGGTGTTCTATGCTGCTTTCCGGGACAACTTCCTGGTGAGCAGGATGCTGGAAGGGATGCAGGCCGGTGTGGGGGCCGTCATTGCCGCAGTGGTGTGGCAGATGGGCACCGATGTGGTCAAGAGCAAGAGCCCCGCCTCCATCCTGATCATGGCGGGGGCCTTCGCCGCCGACTGCTTTTTCAAGGTGAACGTGGTGATTGTGGTGCTGGTCTGCGCCCTGCTGGGCGTGGTGCGGACGGTGCTGGCACGCCGGAAGGAGGGGGCAAAATGATCCTCTTGCAGCTGTTTTTGAGCTTTCTGCAGATCGGGGCCTTCAGCTTCGGCGGCGGCTATGCAGCCGTCCCCCTGATCCAGAGCCAGATTGTGGACCAGCACGGCTGGCTCACCATGGCGGAATTCACCGACCTGATCACCATTTCCCAGATGACCCCGGGGCCCATCGCCATCAACTCCGCCACCTTTGTGGGGATCAAGATTGCAGGCATCCCGGGGGCGGTGGCTGCCACTTTGGGCTGCATTCTCCCCTCCTGCATCATCGTCACCCTGATTGCCCGGCTCTACCTGAAATACCGGAACCTGGCCCTGCTGCAGGGGGTGCTGGGCTCCCTGCGGCCGGCGGTGGTGGCCATGATCGCCTCGGCCGGCATCTCGATTTTGATCACCGCCTTCTGGGGCGCCGACGCCGTCATCGCCTTTGCCGCCACCAACTGGGGGATGATCGCCATCTTCCTGATCTGTCTGGTGCTGCTGTTGAAAGCCAAGCTGGACCCCATCCTGGTGATGGTGCTGGCCGGGGTGCTGAACCTGGCCGCAGCCGCCGCCGGGCTGTGAAACAGAGCCTATAAGCCCCTCCCCGACCGCCGTCAGCGAAAGGCTGACCGCGGCCTTTTTTGTTTGCGCAGGGCGGGGGCCGGTGGTTTTTTTGGTAGAAAGGGCGGGCGCCGATTTGGGCAAAGCTACAAAAAATTTTCCACCGTCCTTTTATACTTGACAAAGTTTGTCAAATTTGATAGGCTGGGCTCACCGAAACACAGGAAAGGAGAAGGCCGGATGCTCATCACACGGGAAACGGATTATGCGCTGCGGATTCTGCGGGCTCTGCTGGACGGAGAACTGCACACTGCGGGTCAGATCGCCCAGGATCAGCTTCTGCCCCAATCCTTTGCCTACAAGATCATGAAAAAGCTGGAGAAGGCAGGCATGGTCCAGATGATCCGGGGCACGGCGGGGGGCTGCCGGCTGGCAGCCGATTTATCCCGCATCAGCCTCTATGATCTGGTGGAGGCCATGGGGGAACGAAGCGGTCTGAGTGCCTGCATGGACCCCCAGTATACCTGCCCCTGGCGCAGCTGCCACAAGGGCTGCGGCGTGCACAACAAGCTGCTGGCCATCCAGGACAAGCTGGACCAGGAGCTGCGCGCCCACAGCCTGCTGGAAATCCTTTCTGCCCCCTGACCACAACCCCTGTTTTTTATTCCGCAAAACTGGACTAATTTTATCAAGTTTCAAAGGAGGTCACCCCATGCTGTTTCAAACCACCCAGGCCCATGAAGAACTGCGGGCCAAAATCCGCGCTTTTGCTGAGGAGGAAATCAAACCCATCGCTTTCATGCTGGACCAGCAGAATGAATTCCCCGACGATGCCATCCGCAAGCTGGGCGAGCTTGGCCTGATGGGCATCCCCTTCCCCAGGGAATACGGCGGCGCGGGGCTGGACACCCTGAGCTACGCCATCGCAGTAGAGGAGCTGGCCCGGGTGGACGGCGGCGCCGGCGTCATCCTGTCGGCCCATGTGTCCCTGGGCTCCTGGCCCATCTACGCCTACGGCACCGAGGAGCAGAAACAGAAATATCTGGTGCCCCTGGCCCGGGGTGAAAAGATTGGCGCCTTCGGCCTGACCGAGGTCAACGCCGGCTCGGACGCCGGCGGCACCGAGACCACCGCCGTCCTCCAGGGGGATTACTACGTCCTCAATGGCGGCAAGATCTTCATCACCAACGCCCCCAAGGCGGATACATACGTGGTGTTTGCCGTCACCACCCCCGACATCGGCACCCGGGGCATCTCGGCCTTCATTGTGGAAAAGGGCTGGGAGGGCTTCTACTTCGGGGACCACTACGACAAGATGGGCATCCGCTCTTCCTCCACCGCCGAGCTGATCTTTGACAACGTGAAAGTCCCCAAAGAAAACCTGCTGGGCAAGGAAGGTCAGGGCTTCAAGATCGCCATGTCCACCCTGGACGGCGGCCGCATCGGCATCGCGGCCCAGGCCCTGGGCATCGCCCAGGGGGCCTATGAGGCCGCCGCCGCTTACGCCAAGGAGCGGGTCCAGTTCGGCAAGCCCATCGGCTTCCAGCAGACCATCGGCTTCAAGCTGGCCGACATGGCCACCAAGCTCCGCTGCGCCCGGTTCCTGGTTTACTCCGCCGCTGAGCTGAAGGAGGCCCACGCCCCCTACGGGATGGAATCGGCCATGGCCAAGATGTACGCCTCCGACATCGCTTTGGAGGTCACCAACGACGCGATGCAGATTCACGGCGGCTCGGGCTTCATGAAGGGCATGGAGGTGGAGCGGGCCTACCGCGACGCCAAGATCACCACCATCTACGAGGGCACCAACGAGATCCAGCGGGTGGTCATCGCCTCCCACATTCTGGGCAAGCCCCCCAAGAGCTCGGGCGGTTCCTCCAGCCGGCCCAAGAAGCCTGCACCCGTCACCGGCGTGCGCAAAAAGGTGATCCTGCGGGAGGGCTCTGCCGCCGACCAGGTGGCCGCCCTGGTGGAGCACCTGAAAAAGGACGGCCACGACTTCACGATGGGCATCCCCATGGACACCCCCATCGCCCAGGCTGAGCGTGTGGTCTCGGCCGGCAAGGGCATCGGCAGCCAGGAGAACATGAAGCTGATCGAGGACCTGGCCCGGGCCGCCGGCGCCGCCATCGGTTCTTCCCGCCCGGTGGCTGAGACCTTGAAGTATGTCCCCCTCAACCGGTATGTGGGCATGTCGGGCCAGAAGTTCACCGGCAACCTCTACATTGCCTGCGGCATCTCGGGCGCTGTCCAGCACCTGAAGGGGATCAAGGACGCTTCCACCATTGTGGCCATCAACAAAAACGCCGGCGCCCCCATCTTCAAGAACTGTGACTACGGCATTGTGGGGGACGTCAACGAGATCCTTCCCCTGCTGGCCGCCGCCCTGGACACCGGCGAGAAACAGCCGGCGCCCCCCATGGTCAAGATGAAGCGGCCCAAGGCCCCCAAAGAGGCCCCCATCGGCAAGCGCTACGTCTGCAGCGGCTGCGGCTACGAGTACATCCCCGAGCTGGGCGACCCCGACGCGGAGATCGCTCCCGGCACCCTCTTTGAGAAACTGCCTGAAGACTGGGTCTGCCCCGAGTGCGCCGAGGCCAAGGACCAGTTCATCGAAGCATGATCACCCCTGAAAAAAGGAGGCTTAACCTATGCATTGTGTGCGAATGGTCACCGACAATCTCTACTGGGTGGGCGCCAACGACCACCGCCTGACCCTGTTCGAGAATATCCACCCCATCCCCAAGGGCGTCAGCTACAACGCCTATCTGCTGCTGGACGAGAAAACCGTCCTGTTTGACACGGTGGACTGGTCCGCCTGCCGCCAGCTGCTGGAAAACATCCAGTACCTGCTGGGGGACCGGCCCCTGGATTACCTGGTCATCAACCACATGGAGCCGGACCACGGCGCCTCCATTGAGGAGATCCTGCTGCGGTACCCCGAGGTGCAGGTCATCTCCACCGAAAAGGCCTTCATGCTGATGCGGCAGTTCGGCTTCCACCTGGAAGGCCACGGCTGCATCCAGGTGCAGGAGGGGGACACCTTCTCCTTCGGCAGCCACAAGGTCACCTTCATCGGCGCCCCCATGGTCCACTGGCCCGAGGCCATGGTCACCTTTGACTCCACCAATGGTGCCCTGTTCTCGGCGGACGCCTTCGGCTCCTTCATCGCCCTGGACGGCAAGCTGTTTGCCGACGAGGTCAACTTTGACCGGGACTGGATCGACGAGGCCCGCCGCTACCTCACCAACATCGTGGGCAAGTACGGCCCCCACATCCAGCTGCTGCTGAAAAAGGCCGGGGGCATCCTGGACCAGATCAAGTTCATCTGCCCCCTCCACGGCCCGGTGTGGCGGAAGGATCTGGGCTACTTCATCGACAAGTACGACAAGTGGAGCCGCTATGAGCCCGAGGTGCGGGGCGTGCTGATCGTCTACGCCTCCATGTACGGCAACACCGAGGCCGCCGCCCAGGCCCTGGCCGCCAGGCTGTGCGAAAAGGGCATCACCGACGTGGCCCTCTACGACGTGTCCAACACCCATGTCTCCTACCTGATCGCCGAGACCTTCAAATACAGCCATGTGGTGCTGGCCTCGGTCACCTACAACCTGGGCATCTACCCGGTGATGAAGAACTATCTGGAGGATATGAAGGCCCTGAACCTCCAGAACCGCACCTTCGCCCTCATCGAGAACGGGTCCTGGGCCTGCAAGTCGGGCGACCTGATGCAGAAATTCCTGGAAGAAGAGATGAAAGACATGACCGTCCTCAACGAGCGGCTGTCCCTGGCCTCCTCCATGCTGCCCGACAAGGCCGCCGAGCTGGACAAGCTGGCCGACGCCCTGGCGGAATCCCTCCAGGAACAGAACTGATTTTCCTGACCTCCCGCAGAGGGCAGGGGCCCCGGCCCCCGCCTGAAGCATCCCCCGAGCGTGACGCTGGAAAAGCTCCGGCGTCACGCTTTTTTGTGCCTGCACCGGAAAGCCCCCGGCGGCCTCTCCTCACAGGGAGCTGCCGGGGACTGCCTGCTTTGCCACCCCTGCCCCGGCAAAGCCGGGCTTGTTCAATTCCGCAAAGAAGTATATAATACAGTTCGATACACAACCAATACAGATTGAATGGGGAGGTATTCCATGACCAAAACGGTCCAGCCGATGACATCCGGTTCCATTTCCAAACGC
This sequence comes from uncultured Faecalibacterium sp., assembly GCA_944386015.1. Classification (GTDB taxonomy): domain Bacteria; phylum Bacillota; class Clostridia; order Oscillospirales; family Ruminococcaceae; genus Faecalibacterium. The sequence goes on along the minus strand of CALWZK010000026.1, from coordinate 15,869 downwards.
CTGATTTATTTTGCTCTGCCCCTGCTGCTGGGAAACCTGTTCCAGCAGCTGTACAACACGGTGGATTCCCTGATTGTGGGCAACTTTCTGGGCAGCAGCGCCCTGGCCGCCGTCAGCTCCTCGGGCAGCCTCATCTCGATGCTGATCGGCTTTCTCAGCGGCATTTCCTCCGGCGCCGGCGTGGTGGTCTCCCGCTACTTCGGCGCACGGGACGACAAGGACGTCCACCGGGCCGTCCACACCATGGTGGCCTTCGGCCTGGCGGCGGGGGTTCTGATGACCCTGGTGGGGGTCTTGCTGTCCCCCCAGATCCTGCTGTGGATGGGGACGCCCGACAGCGTCATCGCCGAATCCAATGCGTACTTACAGATTTACTTTGCCGGGTCCCTGGGGTTTGTGATGTACAACATCTTTGTGGGCATTCTCCAGGCAGTGGGCGACAGCCGCCACCCCCTGTACTATCTGATGGCCTCCTCGATGGTCAACCTGGTGCTGGACACCGTGTTCATCACCGTTTTCCACACCGGCGTGGGGGGCGCTGCCCTGGCCACCGTCATCTCCCAGGTGTTCAGTGCCGCCCTCTGCCTGATCCAGCTGCTGCGCACCAGGGACTGCTACCGGGTGCAGATTTCCCACATCCGGTTTGACCTGAAAATGCTGCGGCAGATCATCCGGATGGGCCTGCCCTCGGGGGTGCAGAACTCCATCATCGCCTTCGCCAACGTGATTGTCCAGTCCAACATCAACGCCTTCGGCGAGATGGCCATGGCGGGCTACGGCGCCTACAGCAAGATCGAGGGCTTTGCCTTCCTGCCCATCAACAGCTTTACCATGGCCATGACCACCTTTGTGGGGCAGAACCTGGGGGCCGGCCAGATCAAGCGCACCCGCCAGGGGGCGAGGTTCGGTATTGTCACCACCGTGGTGCTGGCCGAGCTGATCGGGGTGGTGGTGTTCCTGCTGGCACCCCAGCTGATCGCCGCCTTTGACGCCAGCCCCGAGGTGGTCCAGTTCGGTGTGGACAAGGCCCGCACCGCCGCCCTGTTCTACTGTCTGCTGGCCTTCTCCCATTCGGTGGCCTCCATCCTGCGGGGCGCCGGGAAAGCCATCGTCCCCATGCTGATTATGATGTCCATCTGGTGCGTCATCCGGGTGGCCTTCCTGTCCATTACCATCCCCCTGACCCACTCGATCCAGATGGTGTATGTGGTCTATCCCCTCACCTGGTTCCTCAGCTCGATTGTGTTCCTGCTGTACTATCGCCGCGTCAACTGGGCCGGCGAGGCCAAAGCCAGCCAGACCGTCTGACCCTTCCATCCAGCCCCGGGTACTCCCCGGGGCTTTTTTGTTTTCCGCAGGAAGGGCGCGGGGCCCTTTTATTGAGCGATTCATCCTTGATTTGTCCACATTTTCATGTTATGCTGGTGATAGTATACAATTATCCCATTCAATTTGTCCAAAGGAGGTTTGGTTTTCATGAGACAACGACTTATCAGCCTGCTGGCCCTCTGCACCCTGCTGTTCTGCCTGGCTGTGCCCGGCGCCCGGGCCCAGGAGGCCCCGGGCACCATCTATCTCTGCGGAGAGACCCACGCCAACCAAAGCCACCTGGACCAGGAGCTGGCCCTCTGGGACCAGCTGTACCAGCAGGGGGTCCGCGATCTCTTTGTGGAGCTGCCCTCCTACAGTGCCGCTTATCTGAACCTCTGGATGCAGTCGGACCAGGACACCATCCTGGACCGCCTCTATGAGGAATGGAACGGCACCGCCATGGACAGCCCTGTCACCCGGGCTTTCTACCAGACCCTGAAAACCCAATACCCTGAGACAGTGTTCCACGGCTTTGACGTGGGGCACCAGTACAACACCACCGGCACCCGGTATCTGATGGGGCTGTTCCTGACAGGGCAGATGGGCTCGGCGGACTGGGAGCTGACCCGGGAAGTGATGGACCAGGGCAAGACCTACTACCAGACCGGGGACAACGCCTACCGGGAGAACCAGATGGCCGCCAACCTGCGACAGGCCATTGATGCCCTGCCGGCGGGCACCAGCGTCATGGTGATCACCGGGTCGGCCCACGCAGACCTGTACAAAAACGACTATCTCACCGGCACGGTCCCCTCCCTGGCCGGCCAGCTGCGGCAGGTCTACGGGGAAAACCTGGTGGCCCGGAACCTGACCATGGCCTTTGACTACAGCCAGGCCGGCCAGACCGCCTATGTCACCATGGCGGGCCGGCAGTACACCGCTCTCCGGCTGGCGGACCAGGACCTCTCCAGCCTGCTGCCCGGATACCAGTCCCGGACCTTCTGGCTGGTACAGGACGCCTACCAGGCGGCCAAAGACCTGCCTCTGGCGGGGGACGTGCTGTTCAATGACAATTTCCCCTGGGACGTGAAAGAGGGGGATGTCTTTGCCATCCACTCGGTCCTGGCCGACGGCTCCACCAGCTGGACCTGGTACCGGTCGGACGGCACCTTCTCCCAGGGAATCCCCACCACAGTGGGGTTTGACGCCAACTGATCCGGCCTGCGCCGGCATGACGGGAGGGCTCTCCATGAATCCCAAACAAGCAAAGCATCTGTTTTTTGTGCTGGGGGCGGCGGGCTTTGTCTGCATCCTGCTGGTGGTGGTGCATCCCCTCTTTCTGGCGGCGGGGCTGCTGATGGCCGCTGCCGCCATTGTCCTCAACCTGATGTTTTACCGATGCCCCTGCTGCAGGGCGCATCTGGGCAGGACCAGCGGGAATCACTGCCCCCACTGCGGCCATTTTGTAGAACACTGAATCTCCTCTGCAAGGGCAGCCGCCTTTGCCTTTGCACCGGGCCCAGCGCTGTGCCTTCCGGGGCGCACCCCTGGGCCCTTTTGTTTGGCCGCCAGCCGCCAGGTCTTTCACAATTCTGAAACAAAACCCAAAACTTTCCGCAACGTTCCCGCCCTATAATCCTTTTGAAAAAACAGTACCGCCGGCGGGGAAAATCTGGTATTCTTGGGTTGGACAAGAACCGCCCCCGGAGGAAAGGAAGGAAAGCATGATTCATATTCTGATTGTGGACGATGACCCCAAGCTGAACAAAACCGTCTGCATCTATCTCAACGACTGCGGCTTTGAGACCACCGGCGTCCTGGACGCCCAGGCCGCCTATGAGGCTCTGAACAGCCGGCCCTATGATTTGATCGTGTCGGACATCATGATGCCGGGGGTGGACGGCTTTGCCTTCGCCCGGTCGGTGCGGCAGCTGGACAAGCACATCCCCATCCTGTTCATGTCGGCCAAGGACGACCTGCCCTCCAAGCAGAAGGGGTTCCAGCTGGGGATTGACGATTACATGGTCAAGCCGGTGGAGCTGGCCGAGCTGGAAATGCGGGTGCGGGCCCTGCTGCGGCGGGCCAACATCGAGGCTGAGCGCAAGCTCACTGTGGGCAATCTGGTGCTGGACGCCGACGGGATGACCGCTGAGATCGACGGGGAGGAAGTGCCTGTGTCCAAGCGGGAATTCAACATCCTCTACAAGCTCCTCTCCTACCCCAAAAAGACTTTCACCCGGGCCCAGCTGATGGATGAATTCTGGGACGCCGACACCGACGCCAGCCTTCGGGCGGTGGATGTCTACATCACCAAGCTGCGGGACAAATGTTCGGCCTGTGACGGCTTTGAGATCAAGACGGTGCGGGGCCTGGGCTACAAGGCGGTGCTGTTATGAACAAGCGTACCAAAGGCGAGAGCCTCTTTCCCATGTGGCTGTTTTTTGTGTATCTGGGGGTGCTTTTGCTGATGTCGGGCATCCACAGCGGCCTGCTGCTGGGGGCCGGGCAATGGGGCTGGGGCGGCCTGCTGCGGACCCTCTCCCCCATCCTCTACTGGGCCGCCGTGGCCGGCGGGCTGACCGTCTTCACCCGGTACCGCATCCGCATCACCTACGAGGAGCCCATGCTGCGGCTGGCCGACGCCACCCGCAAGGTGGCCAAGGGGGATTTTTCGGTGTACCTGGCCCCCATCCACACCCCTGACAAGACCGATTATCTGGACCAGATGTTCCTGGACTTCAACCAGATGGTGGAGGAGCTGGGGAGCATCGAGACTTTGAAAACCGATTTCTTTTCGGATGTGTCCCACGAGTTCAAATCCCCGCTGGCAGTGATCTCGGGCAGCGCCGACCTGCTGCAAAAGAGCCCCGCCCTCACCGACCGGGACCGGAAAGAGGTGGACAGCATCCGGGACGCCACCCGCCGGCTGGCCGACCTGATCCAGAATATGCTCAAGCTGAACAAGCTGGAAAAGCAGACCATCCGCCCGGCGCCCTCGGTGTTCGACGTCTGCGCCCAGGTGTGCAGCTGTGCGGTCCAGTTCGAGGACCAGTGGGAGAAGAAGAACCTGGACTTTGAGGCAGATCTCGAGGACAGCGCCGACGTCTACGCCGACCCGGGCCTCACCGAGTTGGTGTGGAACAACCTCCTCTCCAACGCCATCAAGTTCACCCCGCCGGGCGGGGCCATCACCCTCACCCAAAAGACGATGGACCACTGGGTGGAAGTGTCGGTGCGGGACACCGGCTGCGGCATGACGGACGAGACAATGCGGCACATCTTCGACAAATTCTATCAGGGAGACACCAGCCACGCCACCCAGGGCAACGGCCTGGGCCTGGCGCTGGTGAAACGGATTCTGGAGCTTTCGGGGGGAGAAATTACGGTGGAGAGCCAGCCGGGCCAAGGTTCGGTGTTTACCGTCCGGCTGCCCCGGCCCGAGGGTCAGGAGGCGCAGACATGAGCAGCGGCAAAGACTACCGGGCCTGGGAATACAGGGAAGTTTCGCTCCCGGACAGCAAGGCCTCCTTTTATCTGGACTGCTGCGAGAACTTCGGCTGGCAGCAGGACGAGAACTTCCCGCCCCAGGCGGCCAGGGGCAAGGTGGTGCTCAAGCTCAAGCGGGACCGCCGCATCCTCAACAAAACCGAGCTGACCCGCCTGCAGCGGCACTTTGAGGCGGACCTTGCAGAAATCGCCGCCCTGGAGCGCTCCAAAACCACCGCGGCCAATCTCTTTGCCCTGCTGACAGGACTGCTGGGCACAGCTTTCATGGCCGGGTCCACCTTCGCGGCGGTGGCCGACCCGCCCATTGTATGGCTCTGCATTCTGCTGGCCATCCCCGGCTTTGGGGGATGGATTGCGCCCCTCTTCCTCTACCGGGCCGCCCGGGACAAAAAGGCCCGGCAGGTGCAGCCCTTCATCGAGGCCAAACTGGAGGAAATCTACGAAATCTGTGAAAAAGGCCATTCGCTGCTGTGAGGTGCGGATGGGTTTGGGACAGTCGGGAAACCGGCTGTCCTTTTTTCATGCAATCCAAATCTGTCCCAAACAAAACCGAAACCCTTCCCTGCTATCCTTGCCCCAGTACTTGCAGACAGGAGGCAGGAAGATGAAAGAGATCACCATTTTGTTGACCCGGTATTCCGACTGGATTTCCAGTTTCGTCTACCATATCGCAGGCCACGGCTATACCCACGCTTTCCTCGGCCTTGGGGGCGGGGTTTATTACAGCTTCAACTACCGGGGCTTCTGCGAAGAAACCCTGGAAAAGCACCGCCGCCGGGGGGTGGAGCAGAGTCTGGGCTGCGTGCTGGCGGTGTCGGACCAGGCTTATCAGGATATCCAGGGCCGGATTGCCGTTTTCCAGCAGCGGCGGGGCGAATACCGCTACACCCGGCTGGGGGTCCTCTGCTGCCTGCTGCGGATTCCCTTTCTGTGGCGCAGGCATTACTTCTGCTCCCAGTTTGTGGTGGAGGTGCTGCAGCAATCCGACGCTTTCCCCCTGACCGGGCGGGCCCAGCTGTATCTGCCCAACCAGCTGGGCCGGGAACTGATGGCCAGCAGCCGGCTGATCCGACTCCAGCGCAACCCGGTCTGAACATTAATCTTTCTCAAACAATACTCCAACCAAACCGCCACGTTGGAAGCGTACAATGCATCTTGCAAACAGAGAAAACCCATCCAAACATCCAAAGGAGGAACACGCGATGGCTGAATATCATTTGAAGCCCGGCAAGCTGGGCAAAAAAGTGGTGGATGCCTACCAGAAAACCCAGCAGGCCTTCACCGAAAAGTTCCTGGAAGAAGACCCCAACAGTCCCTCGGGCTACAGCCTGAAAACCGGCCATACCGCCCAGCAGGCTGTGAACGCCTACAACAAGATTGAGGACGGGGTGGTGGGCGCCTACAAAAAGGTGGAGAACGCCTTTGTGGATGCCTTCCTGGAAAAGACCGACGACGACCCGTCCGACCCCAAGGCAGACTGACCCGGCACCGACAGGAGGAATCTGAAATGAAAAAGAGCAATTTTGTGGCCCTGGTCCTGGGCACCATCGGCACCTTGTTCTTCGCCCTGGGCATGTGCATGGCCCTGATCGAGGACTGGGGGATGTTCCGCCAGGGGGTTGTCTGCGGGGTCATCGGGATGGTGGTCCTGCTGGCAGCCCTGGTGATCTGGCGCCGGATGGAGGGCAAACAGCCGGTCCATCTGGACGGCAAAACCCTGGGCACTATCCTGGTAGCCGTCGTCGGCGCCCTGCTGCTGGGGGTCGGGATGTGCCTGTCCATGGTGTTTGAGCTGATGGTGCCCAGCATCGTGGTGGGCCTCGTGGGGATTGTAGCCCTGCTGATGCTGATCCCCCTGACCAGGGGTCTGAAAGACTGAACTTTGTTCCCCGCTGAAAAAGCTTTCCATACAACCAAACTGAAAAGGAGAATCAGACTATGAACGCAAACAAGAACATGAAACTTCCCGCAGACTGCACCCTTATGACCGAGGAAGAGATGATGACGACCAGCGGCGGTTCTGCCGCTGAGACCGCCGTCAAGGCCGTTATCGCCGTGGGCGGCGCCGCCGCCCTGCTGGTGGTAGGCAGCATTGCAGCCCGGGGCATTCTCAGCATTTTCGGCGGTGTGGATTCTGCCATTGAAGGTTCGGTGGACGCCGGCAAGAGCTTCATCGGCGGCGCACTGGACGCCGGCAAGAGTTTCCTCAGCACCCTGATGGGCCTGTAATCCGGGCCCGGAACAATCTGGATATCTTCCCTTTCCATCATCATGCTCCGGCCCCGGGCGGGCCGGAAACAGGGCGTTCCCTCCGGGGATGCCCTGTTTTTGCTGTCCGGGCATACAAAAAAGGCGCCTGACTCCTTTGGGAATCAGACGCCTTATTTGCTTTTCCTTTTCTGACAGCGTTTTTTACACCGGCAGGAACAGCACCTTCAGCTGGCCGCCGCAGGCCATATCCAGGCCGCCGGGGGCGCTGTAGTGGAGGCCGTAGGTCTTTTCGTCCCAGCCGGCGTGCTCCCGGGCATGGCAGATGGCCCGGTACTCGCTCTCGCCGCCGCCGATGGTGCCCAGCACCTGGTCCGGGGTCACCAGCATCATGCTGCCCACCCCGCGGGGCACCGAGCCGTGCTTCTCAATGACGATGCAGAGGGTGCCTTTTTCCCGGGTTTCCAGCAGGCTCCGGTCGGCGGAGCCCACATGGTGCTGGTTTTTCTGCTGGATGATCTGGGCCAGGATGCTGAAGGCAATCTCGGCAGGGGTCACCGCCCCGATGGGCAGGCCGATGGGGGCAAAGATGGTGTCGATCTGCTGCCGGTCAAAGCCTGCCTCCTCCAGCCGCTGGAAGGTGGAGGCCACCTTCCCCTTGCTGCCAATCATCCCCAGATAGGTATAGGAGGTGGGCAGGATGGTGGAGACGCACTGGTAATCGGCGTGGTGGTTGGGGGTCACCACCACATAACAGGCCCCCGGCTCCAGATGGTCTTTCAGGTGGTCGTAGGAATCACAGATCAGCTGGTGGGCGGTGGGGAACCGCTCCGGGGTCACCAGGTCGGCACGCTCGTCCATCACCCGGATGGTGAAATCCAGATGGGCCGCCAGGGCGGCTACCTCCCGGCCCACATGGCCGGCGCCGCAGATGATGAGGACAGGCTGGGGGATAAACCAGGCCGGCTCCAGCACCGACACATCCTGTTCCAAAGCCAGCAGGCTGGCCACCGCCCGCTGGTAGAGAGAGCCATCGGCCCGGGGCATCAGCACCACCTTTTTGCGGGGGTATTGCTGCCGCAGGGGCTTCAAATAGCCCTCGGTCACCAGCCGCTGGACATGGGCCGGGGTGATGAACGTATCCTCAGAGACGCCCAGGCAGGCGGTCACCCGGTCCAGCCGGTGGCACACCTCCCGGGCGGGGCGGCCCAGGCCCGCCAGGCCGCAGACCACCAGAATCTCATCGGCGTTGTCCGGGATCACAGGCTCCTGTTCCCCGGGAAATTTCAGGGGCAGGCCCCGGGAGCCGTCCGCCTCCACCAGCACCAGGTCTGCGGCGGCGCACGCCTCCTGATAGACCTGGGACGGCAGGGCACGGATCTTCTCCCCTTCCTGCACGCCGGCCATGGCATAGCCGCGCTCCTCCAGGGCCTGGAGGATGGGGCCCGCCTCCCCGGTCAGCAGGGTGTCGGGCTCGATTTTCATGTGGGTGGTGGTGGTCACCAGGACCTTCTCCCCCCGGGCCCGGGCTTCGGATGCCAGACGGTGAATCAGGGTGGTCTTGCCCCCGGAACCCACAACCGCCTGAATCATAAGCCTCTCTCCCCTTTCAGATGCAGCACCGCTTCCACCACGCCCCCGGCGATGCACCGGGCCTTGTCCGAGATGGTGAAGCAGTTCTGATATTCCCCCATCCGGGGGTCGATGTCCGCGATCTTGAAGCCTTTGGTCACCGGATAGCCGTCCCGGATCAGGCCCCGCAGCAGGCCGTCCAGGGTAGCCTCCACCGGCACGCTGCCGGTTTCAGTCTCCACCTCGGCGATCACCTGGCCTTTGCGGACGGTGTCGGTGATGTGGCAGACGTTCCGCAGAATGCCCGCCGCCGGGCTGTGGATCACCCGCTCTTTGCCGTAACCCGCAATGATGCCGGGGACGCCGGTGTTGGGGGCGGCAGCCCCCTGCCACAGCACCCGGCCCAGGTTGTGGCCCCGCTGGGTTTCCACCACCGCGTCCACATCCACCCCGGCGGCGAAGCCGGGGCCCAGGGCCACTGTAATGGGGGCCATCTCCCGATGGGTGCCCAGGTTCCGCTTGGCCAGGATGGCGTCCACCACCGCCATGGGGTGGAGGGCCGCAATGGCCTGACCGGGCTCGTCCACCAGCAGGGGCAGCTCCCCCGCTTCCAGCAGGCAGACGGCCTCTGCCAAAGAATCGGCCCGGCGGCAGGTCATGTCCTCCACCTGCTGGCTGCCCTGGTATACCGCCTCGGAAAAGGCCACGTTCCGCCGGATGGCGGAGGGGGCGGCGGTCTCCAGGATCAGCACCGGGAAACCGCATTTGCGCAATTTATAAATGGTGCCGGTGGCCAGGTCTCCCCCGCCCCGGACGACAATCAAATCTTTCATCTCTCACTCCAGTTTGATGGCTGTATCCTGCAGCCCGGTCACATAGCCAATCCGGGCGGCCCGGGGGATCTGCTGTTGCAGCTCGGCCAGGCATGCCCCGGCGGCCTCCTCCGGCAGGGCGATCAGCAGGCCGCCGCTGGTCTGGGGGTCATAGAAGATATCCTCCAGGGCCAGGGGGATCTGCCGGCGCACCTTGACCCCCGGCTGGGCGTATTCCCGGTTCCGGTAGGCCCCGGCGGGGACAAGGCCCATGTCAGCAAACTCCAGCGCCTCGGGGTGATAGGGCACCTGATCCGCCTGGATATGGATGGTGCAGCCGCTGCCCTGGGCCATCTCGTAGCTGTGGCCCAGCAGGCCGAAGCCGGTGATGTCGGTGCAGCTGTGGACCGGGTACCGGACCATGATGTCCCGGGCAGCCTTGTTGAGGGTGGCCATCTGCTGGTAGATCCGGTTCATCACGGCGCCATTGGCCATCTCGGCCTTGGCGGCGGTGGTGAGAATCCCCACTCCCAGGGGCTTGGTCAGCAGCAGCACATCCCCCGGCTTGGCCCCGGAATTGGTCAGCACCTTGTCGGGCCGCACAAAGCCCGACACCGCCAGACCGTAGATGGGCTCGGCCCCCTTGATGGTGTGGCCGCCGGTGATGATGGCCCCGGCATCATAGGCGGCGTCATAGCCGCCCCGCAGAATCTCCCGGATGGTCTTGTCCTCCATGGATTCCGCCGCGCAGAGGATGTTCAAAGCCAGCTTGGGCTCCCCGCCCATGGCGTAGACGTCGCTGAGGGCGTTGGTGGCGGCGATTTTGCCGTAGAGGTAGGGATCATCCACAATGGGCGGGAAAAAGTCGGTGGTCTGGATCAGGGCCAGATCCTCGCTCAGCACATAGACGCTGGCGTCGTCGCTTTTGTCGTATCCCACCACCAGCCGGGGGTCCGCATGGGTCTTGAAGCCATCCAGCATTTTGGCCAGGGTTCCGGCCCCCATCTTGGCGCCGCAGCCGGCGCAAGCGGCCAGCTTGGTGAGTTTTACCTGTGTTTCCATCCTGCTCTCTCCCGTTTACGGCCGGATGATCTGGCCGGCGGCTTCCATCCGCTCCACAATCTCGTACATGTTGGTGACGCCGCCCACGGCGACGTTATCCCGCAGGCCGTAGAAATCCAGGCAGGTGCCGCAGGTGAGGATGGTGACCCCTTCCGATTCCAGCAGCTTCAGATCCTCCAGCACTTCCGAGCCCTCGCAGGTCAGGGATGCGCCGCCGTTGTAGCACAGCACCGTGTCGGGCAGCTGGTCCTGCTTGGTGAGGGCAAACACAAAGGCCTTCATCAGGGCTGCGCCCAGCTTGGGGTCCCCGGTACCCATGGTGCTGGCCGACAGTACCACCAGCATCCCCTTGCGGCGGGTGTCCTGGTGGCAGGCGATCTCCTCTTCTTTTGGGGCAGCTTCGGCGCCGGTGATGGTGATCTGCACCGCGTATTCCGTCTCGCCCTTCTTTTCGCCGGTGGAGACATAGCCCTTGTGGGAGGCAAAGCGCTGCAGGTTCTGCACCGCCACCTCATTGTCCACCAGAACGGTCAAAACGTCCCCGGCTGCGAGCTCTTCCGAGGCTTTCTTGGCGTTGACCACAGGCAGGGGGCAGGCCATGCCCCGGCAATCGATTGTTTGTTCCATGATTTATTCCTCCTGTGCCAGCTCCACCAGAGCGGAGGCAGCTATTTCGATTTCCTCGCGGGTGTTGAAGTGGGAAAAGCTGAACCGCACCGCCCCCTGCTCCACCGTGCCCAGGGCCCGGTGCATCAGGGGGGCGCAATGGGCCCCCGGCCGGGTGGCGATGCCATATTGGGCAGACAGGGCATCGCTGACCTGGCTTGAATCGTAATCCCGGACATTCAGGGCCACAATGGGACACCGCAGGTGCTGGGAAAAATCCCCGTACACCGTCACCCCCGGGATGGCGCTGACCCGGCGGTAAAAATTCCACATCAGGTCCAGTTCCTGCTCCCGGATGGCGTCCAGCCCCACCTGCTGGATGTAGTCCACCGCCGCCCGCAGCCCCGCCAGGCCGTGGGCGTTGAGGGTGCCGGCTTCCAGGGCGGTGGGCATCTGGGGCGGGTGGCGGCGCAGATAGGTCTGCACCCCGCTGCCCCCGCTGAGCAGCGGCCGCACCTCCACCCCCGGCCGTACATACAGGCCGCCGGTGCCCTGGGGGCCCAGCAGGCTTTTATGACCAGTGAAGCAGAGGATGTCGATTCCCATCTCCTGGACGTCGATGGGAAATACTCCCGCCGTCTGGGAGGCGTCCACCACAAACAGCAGCCGATGGCGCCGGGCTGTCCGGCCCACCCGGGCGATGTCCACCAGGTTCCCGGTGAGGTTGGAGCCGTGGGTGCAGACGATGGCCCTTGTGTTGGGCCGGATGGCGGCTTCGAAGTCCTCCATCCGCAGCCGGCCCTGCCGGTCCGCCGGCAGGATGGTCAGCTCCACCCCCCGGTCCTCCATCTCGTAGAGGGGCCGCAGCACCGAGTTGTGCTCCAGGGCGGTGGTAATCACATGGTCCCCCGGCTGCAAAATCCCCTTGATGGCGATGTTCAGCGCCTCGGTGGAGTTGGCTGTGAAGGCGATCCGGTCGGGGCCCTCGGCGTGAAACAGCCCGGCCAGGGCAAGCCGGGCCTCAAACACCACCCGGTCTGCGTCCAGGGTGCCCTCGTGGGCCCCACGGCCCGGGTTACCCAGGCTGCACAGGGCCCGGGTCACCGCCTCCACCACACAGTCGGGCTTGTGCCGGGTGGTGGCTGCATTGTCCAGATAAATCATCCCTCTGCCCCCTTATACCAGGCAGCGGTAGACGCCCTGGGGCCGGAGGCCGCCGGCCTCCATCAAAGCCCGCAGGGCCTGCTCGCTTTCGGGCGCCGCGCACCAGGCCAGCCCGCAGCCTGCCGAGATGCTGCGGGGCACCGGAATCATCCGGCCGTCGGCCTTCTGCGCCCGGCACAGATGTTCCATGGCCATGGCGTTGGTGGTGGTGTAAAAGGTAATCACCAGCCTGTCCTGTCTGGGTATCACGGCCTGTCCCCCCTTTTCTGCCGTGTCGTTGTAGTTTTAATAATATAACGGTTCCGTTTATTATAGCATAGTCAGGCCTTTGTTTCAATCCGCCCCTGGCGCGGGCCCCTAAGCAGCAGGCGATAGGCAACTTTGGGGCGCGTCAGGCATGGGCTATACCCACCGACCGCGGGCTCAGAAGGCAAAGACCAGCACGGACGTAAGTGCGCGAGTTAGTCCAGGCTCTGCCTGGCTCTGCCTGGCTGCCAGGAAAGGGCATAGGTTCCGTCTGCTTTGGTGAATCGGGTGGTCACATACAGCCGGCCCGGCGGCTCCACCGCAATCTCCTCCCGGGGGTGCCGCAGGTCCAGCACCGCCAGCAGCTGGTTCTGGCGGTTTCGGATCTCCACCTGGACTGCCCCCTTGCTGATGCGGCCCGAAAAGGCAAAGCAGTACGTCCGCCCCGGCCGGAGCCGCACCACCCGCCGGATGGTACCCTGGCAGGCCGCAAAATCCCCCCGGATGCAGTTTTTGTATTTGCCCCACCGGGGATAGCCCCGATACAGCAGGGCAGTCTTGGCGTTGATGGCGCCGATGCCGTTTTGATACAGCAGATACGCCAGCCCAAACACAGCCGCAAAGAGGACCAGTACCAGCCAAAGTTCTTCCATCTCTGTTCCCTGCCTTTCCCGGGGTGAGGCTCAGCGGCTTTCCAGCCGGGCCAGCAGAGCCCTGCACCCTTCTTCAATATCCCGATAGGCAATGTCGAACCGGTCGCTGTACCAGGGGTCGGCCACGTCGCCGCCCCGGCCGGTGTAATCCAGCAGCTTGTGGACCTTGTGGTCCGGATCCGACCCCAGAATTCGCAGCATGTTTCGGATGTTGGCTTCGTCCATCCCGATCAGCAGGTCATAGCGGTCATAATCGCTCCTCTGCAGCTGGACCGCCTGCCGGTCCCCGCAGGGGACGCCGTGTCTGGCCAGCTCGGCCCGGGCAGGGGGATAAACGGGGTTGCCCACCCCGTTCCAGATTTCCTCCCGGCTGGTGGCGCAGGAGGCAATCTCATATTCTCCGGCCCGGCCCGCCTTCTGCACCAGGTCTTTCAGGACAAACTCTGCCATGGGGCTGCGGCAGATGTTGCCGTGGCAGACGAACAGAATTTTGGTCATGGGTGGATCACTCCTTGATAGCGTCATGTTTCTTCTCAAACAATCGATTCTGTATTGTTTTTTGTGCAGAGTCAGCGGAATAGCCCGGGACCATTCCCAACGTATTTTTTTAAATCTTCCCGGATTTTCTTGTGTTTTCTTCAGCTATATTGGTAAAAACATTGGTAAATCCATCGTCTTTACCAACGGCCATTCAGGCGCTGCCAATACGCAGCAGCTCATGTTTGGCGTCATCGAACTTCAAATGGGTATAGGTGTTCAGGGTTACACTGATATCCGCATGGCCCATGATGTACTGCAATGTCTTGGGATTCATCCCGGATTTTGCCATATTGGAACAGAAGGTGTGCCTGCACACATGCGGAGTTACTTTTGGCATCTGGATGCGATAAATTTTATTATACTTCTGGATAATATGCTCCAAATACTTCTCCCAATGAAGTGCTACTCTGGGCATATCGTTTTTGTGCAGGAACAGGAATCCAACATATCCGTCCACCATTGGCTCTTTTCGAGGTGCTTCACGATTGATGATGATCCGGCGGAAACAGTCCGCAATATCTTCGGTAATCGGAATATAGCGGATACCACTTTCTGTCTTTGGCTTCTGAATCATGTATTCCATCTGTGATGTTCTTTGCAGCTGATGATCCACCTTGATCCTCATTTCTTCGAACTCAATGTCCTGGATTGTAAGTCCACAGAATTCTGAAATCCGAAGCCCCGTATGGAAAAGAATATAGATACCATCGTAATACCTGCTGAAGTGCCTATCCTCTTTGATGAATTTCAAAAGATCTCATTCCTGTTTTCGGGTAATAGCTTCCCTTGTTACAGAGTCATTAACGATTACTGATGCCAACTCAAAACCGAATGGATTTTTGCGAATCAGATCATCATCCACAGCCATCTGGAATGCCGGCCTGAGAACACCCCGGATCGAATGAATCGAGCTATACCCTCTGCCGTCAACTTTTTGGAGTTTAATCAGCCATGCCTTGGCATCCGACAAACGCACTTGATCAATGTGCTGCTTTCCGAAATCCTCTTTTTTCAAAATGTTGAGCACTGTTTTATAGCCTGCTTTTGTCGTATGGCGGACGCCCGTTTTTAAAGAGGTATATTTTTCAACCAGCTTCAAAACCGTAATTTTTCCGCCATCGCTTACGATTTGATCCATCAGATCTATCTCAATCTGCTTTTTCTTTTCTCTTAAAGAGAGCTCACGCTTTTTACCTTTAGGCGTGGGATCATTTTTATCAAGCCGCCAGCTGTACACATTTTGCTCTTTGCCATCTTTGTCGAGATAGCGGAACCGATACCTCCCGTCCTTACGTTGATATTCACCGTCCCGCAAAATCCGATTGCGGTTGTCACGTCTCTTTTCACTCATTGAAATCTCTCCTTCACAGGGAGAGCCAAACTTGCACCTTTATCATATTACAAGTCCGGCTCATCGTACAAGCTTGGCAAGGAAGGATTCCTCATTTGTTTTGATATTGTCAAAGCACCGTTGCCTGGTCTAAATAGCGTTCGAATTTTTCCCTCTTGATCAAAGCACGATTCCCGTTCATAACATAGAAATCCTCATTGGGATGTGTATCAATAAGCGTTCTCAATTTTCCTTCGCCGATATGATAATATCTGGCTGCTTCCTCAATGGTAAGCGTATATCTACGCCACACCGGAATATCCGAGTAATTTTTTCCTTCAATATTCA
Organism: uncultured Faecalibacterium sp.; assembly: GCA_944386015.1. Lineage (GTDB taxonomy): Bacteria > Bacillota > Clostridia > Oscillospirales > Ruminococcaceae > Faecalibacterium. Next base: position 510 of record CALWZK010000026.1, on the reverse strand, counting down.
TCTTATTATTCGCCATAGGCAGTTATCCTCCATAACTATCGTTGTCGCAGCATTCGCCAAATGGATACGCAAGCGTATCCGCTTGGCTCATTGCCTGCGCACATGAAAATAGCCAGACAGAGGGTGTCGGCAACGAAGTCCGGCAACGGGCTGTCATTTTCAGAATGGAAGCTCCATCTGTTCTGTGACCTCCACAAAACCATCCATCGTTTTTTCAGACGGGTTGCCGGAGTCCGTTGCCGGGTTTTCACGCTCCCAGCCCTTTTGTCTGCCATATTCGGAAAACATTCTTGGGTTCGGGAAGTACCGCCAGCCGGAAATGCACTGGTTCATAATCTCGTTGATTTCCCGGATTTCCCATTGCTTCGGCTCGTCAAAGGCATGGTTCAAGGCTTCCTTATAGAGCTGCTTGGAACAGACCATGCTCCCGGTATTGAACTGCTCCAGTAAAAGTAGACAATGAAAAAAGAAGGCCTCCTGTGGTAGAATAAAACTACTACAGGAGGTTTT
>CALWZK010000025.1 GCA_944386015.1 uncultured Faecalibacterium sp. | reverse complement strand
GGCCAGTCTTTGATTCGTTTACTTCTACCCCTTGCAGGCCTCTTTTTTGTACTGTCTGTACAATATGGGGCGGTTCAAAGCGGGGCCGCTGTTTTGATTGCGCTTGTTTTTTGCCGTCCGTTTGGGGCGCCGAGGATGCAGGCGCTATGGCAGGAGCCCTCCGTCAATCCCACTCGAGAGACCAGACGGTGGACTGCCGCAGCTCATCGGCCAGGGCACCCAGGGCAGCGTCTTTCGGCCCGGGGCCGAGGACATTGGGACAGAAGGCGTACAGCTCCGCCGCCGTGCCGGGGGCCTTTTCCCCGGGGACAGGGGCGGGGAGCACAAACTCCAGCCGGCCGCATCCTATGGCGGCGGGCGCCGCGCCGCACTGCTCAAACCAGTATTTGGCCGCCGCCATCAGGTCCGCCGTATCCGGGCAGCCGTTCCAGCCGCCGAAGGGCAGGTAAGCAAAGACCTCCCAGGGGTTTTGCACCGGGATTTTCGCCAGGATCAGGGGATGGGTCATCCCGGTGTCATCCTTCCAGCAGCCGGCCAGACGGCCGTTTCTGCAGCCGCCCTTCCTCCCGCCCGGTGCGCTTTGGTTCCGACCCGGAACGTCATCGGCGGCTTCTTTTCTGCGCCGGCTGAGCCTTTCTGCCAGAACCGCCCTGCCGTCCCGGATGGGGGCGGCCAGAATCTTGTCCCGGTAGGCCGCAGCCCTGGCCGGGTCAAAGGCATAGCCCTCCGCGCCGCCGCTGCCCGGGTCGGCGTTCATCACCAGGCGCTGCCACAGGGCCTGGTCGTCCGCCCGGATCAGCACCGGCACAAAGCCTCCGTGAAGGCTGTCCCGCCAGGCGTAGCTGCAGGCAGCCGAAATGGGGTTGTCGTCCTTCATGGAGGGAAAATAGGTGGATTCACAGCCCAGGTACTGCACCAGGGCCCGGGCAAGCGGGGAAGGCTCCAGGGTGCTCTTGTCGAAGTCCTGCCGCTGCCAGCCCGCAAAACGCCGGCTTATCACCTGGGCCATGGCCTGGTAATAGGTCTCGTCAAAGGGGAGGAACAGATAGGCTTCGTCCTGTATTTCCGCCGAGTCGTTCCGCTCCGGGCCAATGACCCGGACCGCGTAGCTGTCGATGTCGCTGGGATAGTGCGGGGGAGCCTCAGAGTAGCCGTAGTAATAGGAAGCAAAGGCCCGGCCTGTCTGATTGAAAAGCATGCTGAAGAGCTGGCCGTTCAGCCTGTCCCGCAGAAAAACGCGCAGGTCCACGCTGGCGGGGTCAGCCTTAACCTGTTTGGCCACGCTGCCATAGTCCTCGAGAAAGGCTGCACCCATCAGGTCGTGCTCGATGCACCAGCGCAGATAGATGGTCATGTGGCTGAAAGCGTTGAGCTCGTCCACCGGCAGCTTTTTCTTCCGAAGGGTGGTCAGGTGCCAAATGCCGTTGTCCATCTCCAAAATGTCGCCGGCTGCGTCCTCTGCGCGGCGAAGGATGCCCTGGGTGATGGCGTCAGGGCGGTCAGGCCGCGCCACAAAGCCGACTGCCGCCATCTTTTCCAGCAGAGCCTCCGGGCCGTGTTCCAGCGTATACTGCAGCTCATTCCGATAGAGGGGGAGAACCTGATAAAAATGGACGTCCTCGCCGCCGGGCAGGGTGCAGACTGAGCCGCCCGGCGCTGCGCTGAATGGTTCTGCCAGCAGCGCTGCACAAAGCCAGGTGTTGGCTGCAAAGGGCTTCTGATGGTCGATGACCCAGCCCCGGCTCAGCCATGTGCCGCCGGCGGAAAGGCGGGCCAGGTCTTTCAGCAGCTGAACCGGCCAGTACCACCGGTCGTCCTGGCGGTTCCCGGGGGTATGTTTCCAGGCTGCGGGCAGCGCAAGGGCCAGTTCTGCCCGCTCCTGTTTGTATTCCGCCAGTTCCTCTGGCACATCCATCCGGTGGGCCCCCATCCCCAGGGTGACCAGGATGCAGCAGTCCTGCTCCCCGGAGGGGGACGCTGCACAGATGTCCAGGCGGAGGTCGGTGGAAACCAATTCATGGAACACATGCTCCACCTTGCCGAAATACTGCCGGATGTGCCCGCCGACAGCCTCGGTCTCCTCCCTGGTGTAGACGCCGGGGACGCGGCCGCCGATCAGGCCGCCTTGATGGTTGTCAATGTACATGGTCACGCCTCCTTCACCAGTTCTGTTCCGGGGTGGCCCTGCTGCTTTCATTGTTTTGGAAGGCTTGGGTGTGGGGTCAACAGGGGGTACAGCGGTGTGGCCGGCAAACTGCCGAAATGGATGGCGCTGCGATGCCAAAAACGAGCGCACAATCATCCATCGGGATACCGGCAGATGCCGCGAGCTGCAATCAAACTTGTCTATTTGTATCATAGCATAGATTGCCGCGATTCGCAAATCTGTTTGCAGCACCGCGGCGCAGGGGAGCGGCACCGGATCTGCCATAAAAACGCCGGCATTCACAGCGCCCTCAAGGCGCAATGAAAGCCGACGGCCAAACACCCGTTTTATCTGAAATACCCTTTCACCGGTTATTCCGGACCAATGGCTGGCTGCGTTTTTTCTTTGAAAACGCGGGATGACAGGAAGGGCAGGAACAGTACGCCATACAGCACAGCAGAAAGCAGGATATCTCCCCAGGTGTACACTTGGTTGCTGATTTCGGAGGTACCGGCCCAGACCAGAATCATATTGTTGTTGAGATAGTGCAGCAGTACTGGAACCCAGATGTTGCGGCCTGAAACCTCATATCCGAAGGTAAAGAAGATGCCCAGGGTGATACAGACAATGATTTGGGCTGTCAGACTTTGGAGTGAGGTTTCCGGGCTGTAGAAAAAGAGGTTGAGGGGCAGATGCCACAATCCCCACAGCACACCCAGCAGCAGAACACCCCGGCGCGGACCAAAGCGCTTCTGCAGAATCGGGGTCAAATAGTAGCGCCAGCCGTATTCCTCTCCAAAGAAGGGAAGGAAGCTGAGAAAAAAGTTGGGGATCAGGATCACAAAGGTTACCCAAGGGGTCGCGCTCTTCCAATAAGTCAGATAGACAAACCAGTAGTCTGCTCCCGAAAGGGCCGCCGATATAAAGGCCATCACCGTTTTAAGGGCGATAAACAGCAGACAAACCCAGAGGGCGGTTCTCGCTTTTCCTTTCCAGCGCAGGCCATAGGATTCCCGCTTTTTCTTCTTTTCAGTCAGAAGCAGAATCCAGCCCAGTATGGATGCGGCAACCACTACAAGATTGGCGATCATAAACCAGTTTTCCCCCGGCTGGACCACCGACAGAAGGCCCAACGCAATACAGGCCAAGGTAGAGAAAAGATGCAAGATGTAGAAGCGGATGGGCAGTTCCGGACGGCGGGCCAGTAGATAAGCCGCCATGACCCCCGCCGCGGGGTAGAACATCTGGGCGTTGGCAAAGACAGAGGTATCGTTGCCTGCCCGCTGGCTGATGGCCAGCGGAATCCCCATCAGATAGGGCACTGCAAAGGCAATGACAAAAAAGAGGGTCAGTTCCCGTTTGGATGTTTCAATCTTCGGATTCATCGTCTTCCTCCTTTGGATGCTCCAGCTCCTGGTGGCGTTTCTCGTAGAAATGCATCGTGGTCTGAAGTACAAACAGGGTCAACAGAAACGTGAAGCCACCTGCCAGCAGAGCCCCCGGCCAGTAGCTATTTCGTATGTACTGCGTACCGCCGACCACGGCACCTGCCACCAACGAGCCCAGCAGGTTAACGGTAAAACTCGCCTTGAAATGCCGGTCCCATATTCCGCTGCGAACACTGGCTCCTACTGCATAGATCGAACCAATCAGGAAAATCAGCAGTTCCCCTATCATGTTCTTGTCGATGGTGCCCAACGCGCTTTGCACTGCGATATCAATCAGGAGCCCCGCCCAAACCAGCCAGAAGGCCCGTCCTTCGATTCTCCGCAAGGTCAGTTCCTGCATTTCGTCCAGCTGGCTGTGTTTGGAAAACCATTTCACTTTCATCTTCATTCCTCCCAGAAAAGCTCATCCAGTGTTTTGTCCAACGCCTTGCAGATTCCGAGGCAAAGACGGATGGTGGGGTTATACTCCCCCTTTTCGATGGCGTTGATGGTCTGGCGTGAAACGCTTACCGCCGCAGCCAGGGCTGCCTGCGTCATGTCTTTTTCTGCGCGGGCTGCCTTGAGTTTCAGGTTCTTTGGCATCGCGTCCTCCTTTCAGCTTTGCGTCTCTGGACCTGAATACAGCATAACATACAGCCTCTTGAATGTCAACTATATATTACATTTTGTCTTTTAAACAATTCTTTTCTTGCGTCCCATACAGATTGACGGGCTCTGCCGCCTTTTGACTGCGGTGTCCGCCGGGTGGATGGGCCCGGAATCTGTGCATCCCTGAAATCGCCTTTTTGAAACACACGGCCGGGATGCCGGCATTCCTGATACTTTCCTTAGAATTGGGTGTTACCATAGCCTCAGAAAGTGAAAGGAGATACTGCTATGGAAAACACAATTCCATCCAAAGGCATCACCGAGACAGGGCTGAAATGGATTGCCCTGGTCACCATGGTGCTGGATCACATCCACTACTTTTTCAGCTTTACCGGCCGGGTTCCCGAATGGTTCAGCATGGCGGGGCGGCTGGGGGCGCCCCTGTTCATGTTCTGTCTGGTGGAAGGGTTCACCCACACCCACAGCCGGAAGCACTATTTTGCCAAGGTCTACATCATTTCCACCCTCATGTCGGCCCTGTTGTTTTTGATGACCTACGGCGGGGTGCTGGTGCGCCCCGACGGCTTTTATCCCTGCAACGGCATCATGACAGCCTTTGTGATTCTGATGGTGATCTGGCAGGGCATTGACTGGCTGGGGGAAAAGAAAATCCTTCCGGGCCTTGCCGCCATCATCCTGCCGCTGGCCTGGCCCTTGATCGCCAGCGGGCTGTCGGTATGTTTCCCGGCGCTGGCCCGGCCGCTGGGGTTCCTCTGCTATTCGTTTCTGCCCATGTGGGGGATCACGGGGGACAGCAGCTGGCCGGTGCTGGTGATGGGCCTGGTGCTCTATCTGTTCCGCAAAAATCGGAAAACCCAGGTGGCGGCCTTCTGCGTCTACTATCTGCTGTATGGGGTGGTGTACATGGGCTGGATGGCCTCTTTCCTGCCCGATTTCACCTGGAGCCAGCTGTTCACCGAATACTATGAGATCTACGGCATCCTGGCCGCGCCGCTGATGCTGTGGTATAATGGCAGACGGGGCGGGGGACACAAGATGCTGTTCTACATTTTTTATCCCGCCCATGTGTATCTGCTGTACGCCCTGTCCTGGGGGCTGTATCTTATGCTGAATTGAGGTGAGTGCTATGGCACATATTCTGGTGGTGGACGACGACAAAGACCTCTGCGCCCTGCTGAAAACCGCCCTGGAGCGGGACGGCCACCAGGTGTCGGTCCACCTGAATGGGGCAGAGGTGGACCAAACGGCCTGCCGCTGGGCCGACTGCATTTTGCTGGATGTGATGATGCCGGGGGAGGATGGCTTTGCCCTGTGCCGCCGGATCCGGTCGATGACCGACGGCCCGATCCTGTTTTTGACCGCCAAGACCCAGGAAGCCGACGTGCTGACCGGGCTGGGCATCGGCGGTGATGACTACCTGACAAAGCCCTTCCGTGTGGCAGAACTGCGGGCCAGGGTGGCGGCCCATCTGCGGCGGGAACGCCGCACCCCCCACACCCGCCTGCGGCGGGGAAACCTGGACTTTGACCTCAGCGAACAGATGGTCTATTACCAGGATACTCCCATCCGGCTGACCCGCAGCGAATATGCCATCTGCGAACATCTCGCCATGCATCCGGGACAGGTTTTTTCCAAGGAACAGCTGTACCAGGCCTCCTTTGGCTATGAAGGAACGGCAGACGCCTCTGCCGTCACCGAACACATCAAGAACATCCGGGCCAAGCTGCGCCCGGCGGGGGAATCCCCCATCGAAACAGTCTGGGGGGTGGGCTACAAATGGAAAAACGAATGAGGCGCCCGGCAGGGCTGACCGCTCTGTTCTGGCGGTATCTGCTGACCACCGGCGCGGCGATTCTGGCGCTGGCGGTGCTCTGGTGGCTGGGGCTGTCTGTCTTGATGCAGATGAAGTTTGTCTACCCCGCCGGCACCGCCGCCGATGGGGTAGACGAGCTGGCCTATGAACTGGAGGCCGGCGCCATCACGCCGGAGGAAATCCCCTACTATTACCGCTGGGCTGTCTTTGACCGCAGCCACAAGCTGATGGACCCGGGAAATATGAATCGCCTGCAGCTTTCGTATGCAGCCTCCGCCCTGGCAGGAGATTCGATCCGGCACGGAATTTTCTATGCCCAGTACCACCAGATGGTGGAACTGCCCGCAGGGGAAATCTGCGTGGTGCAGTACGACTATTCGATGCCCTACGGTCTGGAGAGCCTGCAGACCCATCTGCCTGAGTTCCAGACCTGTGCGATTGTGGTTCTGTTGGGGTCCTGGCTGTTGACCGGCATTTTGCTGACCAAGCATTTTGCAGGGCTGCTGCGGCGGGACGCCGCCCTGCTGACCGATGCCGCCCAAACCATTGCACGGCAGCGGCTGGATACCCCGCTGGAAGGCCGGGCCCGTGTGCGGGAGTTTGGTCAGACCCTGGCCGCCATGGAACAGCTGCGGGTCAGTCTGGCCCAGTCTCTGGAAAGCCAGTGGGCCATGGAGCAGCAGCGCCAGCTGGAGCTGGCGGCCCTGACCCACGACCTGAAAACGCCCCTCACCGTCATCAGCGGCAACGCAGAGCTGCTGCAGGAGGATCATCTGGAACCTGCCCAGCAGGAGATGGTGGACGCCATCCTCCGCAGCGCGGTGCGGCTCCAGGAATATGCAGCCCAGCTTCGGGCCATCACCCTGCCGGAGGCCGCCCCGGAAGCAAAGGAAACCGTCGCTCTGGCCGCCCTGGCAGAGGGCTGGAAGGGGATCGGGCAGAGCCTTTGTGCGGCAAAACAGATTTCCTTTGTCTGCGGGCCTGCGCCGGCTGTCCAGGCGGAAGTATACCGCGCCAGCCTGGACCGGGCGGTGAGCAACCTGCTGGACAACGCCGTACGCTACACCCCGCCCGGCGGGCAGGTTACCCTTGCCGTCTCAGCAGAAGGAAATACCGTTGTCATTGCGGTGGAGGACACCGGCCCCGGTTTTTCGGCGGAGGCTCTGGCCAAAGGGGGAGAGGCCTTTTTCACCAGCGACGCCGCCCGCCCCCGGGAAGGGCATCTGGGGCTGGGGCTTTTCCTGGTGCGGCAGACGGCCCGCAGGCACGGCGGCGCCCTGGATCTATCCAACACAGGGCGCGGCGCAAAAGCGGCCCTGACCTTTCCCCGGCGTCCTGAATGAGATTGCAGTCCATCAAAAGCGGCGGCCCGGGCGGGGCCGCTGTTTTCTTTCATCTGCCGGTTTGCCTTTTCGGGCTGGTTCCGCTATACTAAAGCAAAACCAATCGGAGAGGGGAGAAGCGGATGGAATCCATCTTTTTGCTGGAGGATGACCAGACCCTGGGCCGGGGGATCGGGATGGCCCTGGAAGGCCCGGGGCGGGCGGTTACCCTGGCGGGCACACTGCAGGAGGGCCGGGCCATCCTGGCCCAAAACCGGTTTGACCTGCTGATCCTGGATATCAACCTGCCCGACGGCAGCGGCCTGGAACTGCTGCGGCAGCTGCGGGGGGCCGGGAACAACACCCCGGTGATCCTCCTCACCGCCAATGACCTGGAACTGGACGAGGTCACCGGGCTGGAAGCCGGGGCGGATGACTACATTACCAAGCCCTTTTCCCTGGCGGTGCTGCGGGCCAGGGTGGGGGCCCTGCTGCGGCGGGGGACGCCCCAGGCATCGGCGGCGGTGCGTCTGGGGCCCTTTGCCTTTGATTTTGACCGGATGGTGTTTTCCCGGGCGGGGGTGCCGGTGGAGCTGTCCAAGACCGAGCAGAAGCTGCTGCGGGTGCTGGTGGAAAACCGGGGCCGCACCGTGCCCCGGCCGGTGCTGGCCGAAAAGGTCTGGCCCGACGGGGCCGAGGCGGTGGAGCCCAACGCCCTGTCGGTGACGGTCAAGCGGCTGCGGGCCAAACTGGAGGCCGACCCCGCCAAACCCCAGTATCTGAAAACGGTGTATGGCCTGGGGTACACCTGGGCGGTGAACCCATGACCGGCTGGATCGCCGCCGGGGTGCTGCTGGCTGCTGCGGTGGGGGTCATCCTGGTGACCCGCTGGCGCCAGGCCCGGCTGATCCGGCGGCTGGACGCCATGCTCACCGCCGCCATGGATGGAACCTTCACCGAGACTTCCTTTGACGAGAGCCGCCTCTCCGCCCTGGAAAGCCGGCTGGCCCGGTATCTTGCGGCCAGCAGCCTGTCGGCCCGGAATCTCCAGACCCAGAAAGACCAGATCAGCGCCCTGATCTCGGATATCTCCCACCAGACCCGCACCCCGGTGGCCAACCTCCAGCTGTACGCCCAGCTGCTGGCAGAGCAGCCCCTCACCGGCCAGGGCCGGCGCTGTGCGGAGGCCATCGCGGCCCAGTCGGAGAAATTGCAGACCCTCATTGAGGCCCTGGTGAAAAGCTCCCGGCTGGAAACCGGGCTGCTGGCTCTTCACCCCCAGCCGGGGCCCCTGGCCCCGGTGGTCCAGCGGGCCGCCGCCCAGTACGCCCCCAAAGCGGACACAAAACACATCTGCCTGCAGGTGGGCCAAACCGAGGGCGACGCCCGCTTTGACCCCAAGTGGACCGAGGAAGCCCTCTGCAACCTGCTGGACAATGCCGTCAAATACACCCCCGCCGGGGGCGAAGTGAGGGTGGAGGTCCACCCCTATGAGCTGTTCACAGCGGTGACGGTTCGAGACACCGGCCCCGGCATCCCGGAAACGGAGCAGGCCAAAATCTTCGGCCGGTTTTACCGGGCCCCGGGGGCCTGGCAGGTGGAGGGCCTGGGCATCGGCCTCTACTTAACCCGGCAGATTGCCGCCGGGCAGGGAGGATATATCCGGGTGAACAGCGCCCCCGGTCAGGGCAGCACCTTCGCCCTCTATCTGCCCCGGGGGTGAAATCTGTCCAAACTGTCAGATTCAGGAAAGAACCTGGAAAGATGGGTGTGGTAAAGTCTGTATTGTCAGAAGATGATACAGACTTTTTATTTGGAGGGATGCTGCGTGACAATTTTGGAAACCAGAGACCTGAAAAAATACTACGGCGCCGGGGACACCCAGGTGAAAGCCCTGGACGGGGTGAATCTGTCGGTGGAGCAGGGGGAGTTTGTGGCCATTGTGGGCACCTCCGGCTCGGGCAAATCCACTTTGCTCCACATGCTGGGGGGCCTGGACCGGCCCACCGCGGGCACCGTGACGGTGGACGGCCAGGAGATTTTCTCCCTGAAAGAGGAGGCTCTGACCATCTTCCGGCGGCGGAAAATCGGCTTTGTGTTCCAGTCCTACAACCTGGTGCCGGTGCTCAGCGTCTGGGAAAACATCATCCTGCCCATCCAGCTGGACGGCAGGGCGGTGGACGAGACTTTCGTCCGGGAGGTGGTCACCACCCTGGGGCTGGAGCAAAAGCTGGACCGGCTGCCCAACCAGCTGTCCGGCGGCCAGCAGCAGCGGGTGGCCATTGCCCGGGCCCTGGCGTCGAAGCCCGCCATCCTGCTGGCCGACGAGCCCACCGGCAACCTGGACTCCAAAACCAGCCAGGACGTGCTGGGCCTGATGAAGGTGACGGGCCAGAAGTTTGGCCAGACCATGGTGATGATCACCCACAACGAGGAGATCGCCCAGATGGCCGACCGGATCGTCCGCATCGAGGACGGCCGGATTGTGACGCGGTGAAAGGGGGCGAAGACCATGAAGGTATCCAATCGGGGCTGCATCCGGCGGCTGAGCCTCCGTGCCCTGGCGGCCAGCCGCACCCGGAACATTGTGGCGGTGCTGGCCATCGCCCTGACCACCCTGCTGTTCACCAGCCTGTTCACCATCGCCTTGTCCCTCAATGAGGGGATGCAGCAGAGCAACTTCCGCCAGGCCGGGGGCTTTGCTCACGGCACCTTCAAGTACCTCACCCGGGAACAGTTCGGCCAGCTGAAGGACAACCCCTTGATTGAAGACTGGGGCCTGCGGCGGTTTCTGGGAATGCCCACCGAAGTGCCCTTCAACAAGTCCCATGTGGAGGTGGGCTACTCCGACCCCAACGAGGCCCACTGGACCTACTGCGACCCGGTGGAGGGCCGGCTGCCTGCCGAGGGCACCGACGAGGCCGCCACCGACACCCATGTGCTGGACCTGCTGGGCGTGGAGCCGGAACTGGGGGCAAAGTTTACCATTACCTTTGATGTGAACGGCCATCAGACCACCCAGACCTTCACCCTCTGCGGCTGGTGGGACTACGACGAGGCAGTGGTGGCCAACCATGTGCTGATTCCCGAGAGCCGGGTGGATGCCATTCTGGCGGAGGTGGGGGTCACCCCGCCGGGCACTGACGGCATGACCGGCACCTGGAACCTGGACGTCATGCTGCGCCATGGCGCCCGGTCCATCGCCGCTGATCTCACGCAGATTCTGGCCGACAACGGCTATCAGGATCAGGACCCTGCCGCAGACAACTACATCGCCACCGGCGTCAACTGGGGCTATACCGGGGCCCAGCTGTCGGACCAGATGGACCCCTCGGCGATCCTGACCATCCTGGTGATGCTGGTGCTGATCCTCTTCACAGGCTACCTGATCATTTACAATGTGTTCCAGATTTCGGTGGCGGGGGATATCCGATTTTACGGCCTGCTGAAAACCATTGGCACCACCCCCCGGCAGATCCGCCGGATCATCCGCATCCAGGCCCTGGTGCTGTCGGCAGCGGGCATCCCGGCGGGCCTTTTGCTGGGGTGGCTGGTGGGCGGGGTGCTGACCCCGGTGATTGCCGCCCGCCTCAACGACATCACCACCACCGTGTCGGCCAGCCCGGCGCTGTTTGCTGCGTCGGCCCTCTTTGCCCTGGCCACCGTCCTGATCTCCTGCCGGCGCCCCGGCCGCCTGGCCGGGAAGGTGTCGCCGGTGGAGGCGGTGCGGTACACCGAAGGCAGGGCCATCCGGCCCAAAGCCCGCCGGAAGGAAAAAGGCGTCTCGCTGCTGTCCATGGCCTGGGCCAACCTGGGCCGCAGCCGGGTCAAAACCGCCATCACCATGGTGTCCCTGTCCCTGGCGGTGGTGCTGCTGACCTTGACCGTCACCTTCACCGCCGGCTTTGACATGGACAAATACACCGCCTACTTCACCGCCACTGACTTCATCGTAGCCGACGCCGGCAAGCTGCAGGTGAGTACCACAGGCTTCAACAGCGATATGGCAGTGGGGGAGGACACCATCGCCGCCATCAACGCCCAGGGAGGCATCACCGAAAGCGCCCGGGTCTACGGTCAGACCACAGGGATGATGGAATTCATCCCGGAGGAATGGTTCCGGTCCAGGAACAGCCGGTATTATTCCGAGGACTCCCTCCAGTGGCTGATGGACCAAACCCAGCGCAATGAGGCAGGGTTCCTGGCGGACCATGTCCAGCTGAGCGGGATGGAACCCTTTGCCCTGGACCAGCTGCGGGTGCTGGAAGGGGACCTGAGCAAACTCAAAGAGCCCGGCGGGAACTGGATTGCCGCCGTCTACGAGGAGGACGACTACGGCGACCCGATGATGGACAGCAACTGGGCCAAACTGGGAGACACGGTGACCATCCGGTACATTGAGGAGTTCGAGTATTACGACAACACCACAGACGAGCTGCTTCCCATCGACCAGGTAGGCGCCGCCTATGAGGCGGGCCACAGCGTTACCTCCTACGCCAAGACCTACCGGGATGTGGACTACACGGTGGCCGCCCTGGTGACGGTGCCCCGGGCCCTCGGCTACCGCTACTACGGGGACGACGCCTTCATCCTCAACGACCAGACCTTTATCCGGGACAGCGGCACCGCCGATGTGATGTACTACGCTTTCAACACCGACGATGCATCCAACGCCGCCATGGAGGCCTTCCTCCAGGATTACACCCAGAACGTCAACCCCCGGCTGGACTATGAGAGCAAGGCCACCTACGCAGGGGAGTTCTACAGCTTCCAGAATATGTTCCTGCTGCTGGGCGGGGCGCTGAGCTTCATTGTGGGGCTGGTGGGGGTGCTGAACTTCTTCAATGCCATTCTCACCGGCATCACCGCCCGCCGGCGGGAGCTGGCGGTGCTCCAGTCCATCGGGATGACGGGGCGGCAGCTGCGGACCATGCTGGCCATCGAGGGCTTGCTCTACACCGCCGGGGCTGCCGCCCTGGCGCTGGCCCTCATCCTGGCCAGTGCTCCCTTCCTGGGGCCCACCCTCAACCGGATGATCTGGTTTTTTACCTATCGCTTTACCCTCTGGCCCGTCGGGGTGGTGCTGCCCCTGTTTGCGGTGCTGGGGGTGGGCATCCCGACCCTCACCAGCCGGGCCGCCCAGCGTATTCCGGTGGTGGAACGGCTGCGGCAGGAGTGACGCCGCCCCCGCCGGAAAAACATAAACATGCCCCCGGCAGCTTCTCACAGCGAGAGGCCGCCGGGGGCTTTTCCTGTGCGGCTGGCAGACTGCATTCCATTTTCGCAAAGGGCGGTTTCTGCTATGTAAAAAGCGGCGAAGGATTGGCTCCTTTGCCGCTTCTCTTTTTGCACCGGCCTGCCGGGTGAAAGCCCAGCCGACCAGTTCCTCACCGTTGGAGGCTGACCCGCCGCCGCATGCTGCTCGCGTCCGGGAGGGATTTTGGCAAAAACGCAATATACTGTTGACAGTAGATGTACTGTGTGGTGCGATGTAACTACAGGGGGGTACAGTATATGAATGTCGATGATTGGAAATCCCAAATCAAGCGCGGGACACTTGAATTTTGTATTCTGTTGATGATCAAACAGCGGTCAACCTATGGGTATGAAATCATCAGCACACTGGAACGATATCCGATTCTGTCCGCCAAAGAGAATACCATCTATCCGCTGCTCAGGCGGCTGCTGAAAGAAGAGTACATCTCCTCCTCATGGCAGGAGAGTGCGGAGGGGCTGCCGCCGAGGAAGTATTATTCCATGACAGAGAAAGGGCTTGCGTACCTTTCTGCCATGTCGGAAGAATGGGATCGTTTGATCCATGCAATCCATGAGATTCAAGGAGAGTGAGACCATGGAAAAGAGCTTGAATGACTATCTTGAAAAGATTGAAAAGAATTTGAAGCCTTTGCCGGTATCCGAGCGCGTTGATATTGTGAAAGAAATCAAGAGTGAAATCCTTGAACTGCAAGGAGATGGGAAAACCCTGGAAGAAATCCTGGAACGGATGGGGAACCCCAAAGAACTGGCAAAAGCCTATCTGGGAGATTTGATTGCAAAGAGCAGCTCTTTCAGCTGGAGCAGAATGCTGGCCATTTGCGCCTATTACAGCCTGGCAGGTTTGTCGGGTATGATTGTCATTCCGGTGCTGGTCATCTGCGCCCCGGTATTCATTGCCTGTGGAATCGCAGCTCCCGTTCTGGGGGCTGTCAAACTGATTGACACTCTGTTGCATTTGGGCATTCCCTATGCCAGCTGTATCGGCATTTCCGGGATTGAGAACCCGGCGATCGTCTTTGTCCTCAGCATTGTCATGGGCGTGGCTTTGTATCTTGCCGGGCGCGGGTGCTGGAAACTGCTAGTCTATTATATCAAGGGCGTCAGCCAGGCAAAACGGTTTTTGTCCATCTGAATACAGCGCCAGGCGGAGGGGTGTAAAAAATGATCGGATTGGTGATCCCGCAACTGGAAGATCTGTGGTTTCGGGAACAGCTTATAGGCGATGAAGCGACCATGGCCTACAATAAAAAATGGGGTGGAACCATTGCCTTCCCCAGGAGCAGGTGGGAGAATTGGTATGCCCGCTGGGTGACACCCCCCAGCATAAAAGGCTTTATCGCTACATTCTGAATGAAGAGCATCTTTTTGTAGGGGAAACAGCTTATCATTTCGATGAGAGCAGGCAAGTGTATATAGCAGACATCATTGTCATGGCAAAATATCGGGGAAAAGGTTATGGTTCTGCCGGGCTAAAGCTGCTGTGCGATTGCGCCAAAGAGACCGGCATCCAATGCCTGTATGACGATATCGCGGTGGATAATCCTGCGATTGCACTTTTTTTGAAACAAGGGTTTCGTGAAGAATACCGGACAGAGGATTTTGTCATGCTGAAGAAAGTGCTATCCATCTAAGCTTGCCGGATGATCCTTCATTGAAAAGCAGCGATCCAGCCGCAACCGGCGGCGCGCACCGGCAGGAAACCAGAAAGGGTTTCCTGCTTTTTTGCTGCCCAAAACAGGGAAGGAAGGGAACGCTTTGCCCGGCCTGCATTTTGCCATCCCGGGCAAGTGCCCGGTGGCGGGGCGGCTCCGCCATGCCCGGGAGAAACCTGGAAAAAAGCGAAGAACAGCAAGAAAATGCAGGCATCCTGGAAAGCATTTATGAGGAAATCCATCAAAGGTGCCGTTCTTGACATGGGAGCAGGAACAGCAGTATAATAAACGCAAATCACCGGAAAGGAGGGCGCACCCATGGCCTGTAAATCTCCCAATCTGTTGCTGAATTTGGCCTTTCAGGGGGATAGTGCGCCCTTTTGGAAGGTCAAGACTGTGGTTTGATGCACATTTGACTTGAAAATCTGTGTACTATCTCCTTTTGCTTGCAGATATCTGTGAGAAAAAGGAGATTTTTTTATGTCTGTTGCCGGCCAGCAAACGCATTTGCTTTGTGTCCTCATGGCAGCCTGCAGGCCCCGCCGCCCGCCAGGGTAGGGAGACGCTCGCAATCCCATGGGTGCGGCGTACTGTTTCTGTACAAACAGGCCTGCCCGTTCCTTTGACGGGGAAAGCAGGCCCCGGCATGAGGTGCATCCTGTTTATGCTTGAAATGATAAAAGAGTTTCGGCTGTTTTGCAGAATCATTTACCACAGAGTTTGGATCAATCTGGGAGACAGTTTGTTTTATGTGGTTATCATGTGGGTTTTATACGATCTTACCAGGGACCCGCTTTATCCTTCCATGGGCGGATTTATGTTCTCTCTGTCCGATGTTCTGAATTTCTTTTGCGGTCCGGTCATGGACCGCTCTGACCAGGGGCGGCTTCTGGTTGTTTCCAGCGGCATTCAGTTTTTGATTGCAGCAGCGCTGTATCTTCTCTCTGCCAAGGGGTGCTTATCGGTTTGGATGCTAGTATCTCACTGCTATGAATGTCCGCGGGACTGCAAAAAAGGACTGCTGTTCAAAATAAAACCCTATGGATTTACCGTATTCATCAAGCGGTATGGGATGGAAGAACTGATGGACTGCCTGGAACGAAATGAGAAAAACGGCATCGTGTATCATCGGGAAGGCATTTGGGGCGATTACGATGATTTTGATGACGTGGAGGCGCTGATCCAGTTCATCAAGACCGGCGAGAGATCCTGAAACGCAGCGAAAAGGAGCTTCTAATATGATCGAGGTAAAATTCTATGATGGGGCTGCAGATGATCTGCTGAAATTTGCAGTGATCATTGCAAGACAGGATGGCAAATGGATTTTTTGCAAGCATAAACAGAGGGACACCTATGAATTGCCAGGGGGGCACCGGGAATGCGGTGAGACCATTCTGGAAGCCGCGCGCAGGGAACTGCAGGAAGAAACAGGAGCCATTGATTTTACAATCGAGCCGGTATGCGTCTACTCTGTCAAAGGAAAAACAAGGGTCAACCCGAATGAAGAGGAAGAAACCTATGGGATGTTATTTGCGGCAGAGGTTTTCTCCCTGGGAGAGATCCACAGTGAGATGGAAAAAATCATCCTCACTGACAAGCTGGTGGATCGCTGGACATACCCTCTGATTCAACCCAAACTGATTGCAGAAGCCCAAAGAAGAGGATATGGATGCGTGTTTTCTGACTATGTTTAAAATCCGGGTTGCATCCAAAAGGAGGGGAGTGTTATGAAAGACGCCAGTCATACCTACTGGGAGGGCCGATGGAGCCAGACCTCCGCAGAAAGTCTGCAGCAGGCGCTCCAGCCATATCACCAGGGGAAAGATGAAATCCTGGATGTTTTGAAAGCCCACGGGGTACGGCATATTTGTGACGCGGGATGCGGGTTTGGCGCCTATAGTTTGCTGCTGGCCAGCAATGGCTTTGATGTGGAAGGCTTTGACCTTTCGGAAAGCGCTGTGGCAGTGACCAGAGAGCTGCTTGGAAGGTATCAGGTTGATGTTTCCGGCTATCGGGCGGCCAGCATCTTGCAGACAGGCTATGAGGATAAACGGTTTGATGCAGCCATTGCCTATTCTGTACTGGACCACATGACGATGGACGATGCAGCAAAGGGATTGAGGGAACTGTCCCGTATTGTCAGAAAAGATGGCCTGCTGGTTCTGGCTTTTGATTCGTTGGAAGAAGATGACCTGGAACTTGCCCATACGGTAATGCCAGATGGAAGCCTTTTGTATACGCAGGGTAAGAGAGCCGGTATGATCTTTCATCCCTTTACAGAACAGGAATTGTCGGAACTGTTGGGAGATGATGAGGTCCTGTATCGCAGAACCAGCCCAAAAGGAGAACGGATATTTGTGGTGGAAAATGCCCGGGCCTCCTCCCGGTGAGAGGTCACCTGCAGGAAACAATTTGAGTTGGAGAGAAGGGGGAACAGTCCATGAGCATTGTTATTGAAAAAGCAATGCCCCCAGATGCAAAGGCGCTGCTTGACTATTTGAAACAGGTTGGAGGGGAGACGGAAAATCTCACCTTTGGTGCAGAGGGACTTCCGGTGGATCAAGAAGCGGAGGCTAGGTATCTGGCACAGATGAAATCATCCAAAGATGATGTCATGCTGCTGGCAAAGGAAAACGGGAAAATCATCGGGACAGCCAGCCTGAATCGCCTGCCGCGCCGTATGAGCCACCGGGGAGATTTCAGCATTTCTGTTTTAAAAGAATACTGGAACCAAGGCATTGGCAGCCGATTGTTGGAACAAATTCTGGTGTTTGCCAGAGAACATCATTTTACCATTCTGGATCTGCAGGTAAGAAGTGATAACGCAGCTGCCATCCATTTGTATGAAAAATATGGCTTTCAAAAAGTCGGAACACATCCCGCTTTTTTCATGGTGGAACAAAAAGAAATTTCCTTTGATTACATGGTTCTCAGAATCTAAGACAAGTTGTCTGAAGCATTTGATTGCAAAAAGCAGGAAGCACCGCTTCCTGCTTTTCTTTTGTGTGTTTCAGCGATATAAGCCCCCCAGCTCTGCTGGGGAGAGTAAAAAAGATTTAGCATGAAGTAATTTGAGCCAAGGGAAAATGATAACCCTTTTTACTCAGTTGCAAAGGGTGTCTTTGGCCAGGACATCCCGGCGGGTAGGGTCCACCACAAAGCTGACGTCCGCCATTTTGTCCAGCAGGGCGTCTGCGTCGTGGTCCAGCTTATACTCCATTTCGTCCCGGTAGAGGGGGATTACCTGATAGAAGTTGACCTCTTCGCCGCCGGGCAAAACGCAGACCTCGCCGCCTTCCCAGACAGCACCCTGCGGGCCGGCGAGGATGGCGGCACAGAGTTCTGTGCCCTCTGCAAAGGGGGACTGCTTGTCCATGGTGTGGCCAAAGCCCAGCCAGGTGTCCTCCGCGATAGGCAGGCGGGCCAGTACTTTCAAAAGGCCGATGGGCCAGTACCACCGCTCATCCTTCAGGGATTCCTGATCCAGTTTCCAATCGGGCGGCAGGGCGATGGCCAGCTCGGCCCGCTCCAGCTTGTATTTGGCCAGCTCCGCCGGCACATTCATCCGGTGAGCGCCCATCCCCATGGTCACCAGGGTGTAGTAGTCCCGCCCCTCAGAGGGAGGCACCATGCAGATATCCACATGGATATCCGGGGAGACCAGCTCGTGGAAAACCATTTCCACCGGGCCAAAGGTCTTGCCGATGTGCTGCTCCACCGCCGACATTTCTTCCTCAGTGTAAACCTCCGGCTCACTGTTTTTCCTTGAGGACCAGATGGCGTCTGACTTTGTACCGTCCGGGTTCAGGAAAATCTCAAAATAGGCATTGTCTCCCGGCTGCTGGTAGACAAGGCTGACCCGGCGGTTCTGCTCCACAAAAACCGCAGCCAAAGTCCCTTCCGGCTCCCCTTCGGGGGATGTGGGTCAGCCAGGCCCCGCTGTCCAGCTGCTCTTTCAGCTGCCGCAGCCAGTCGGTTCCCAGCTTGGAGAGCCCGGCTTCATTCATCCGAAAAGAAACTTGCACCGGATGTCCCTGCACCGGGTAGTGAAGGTCGCAGCAGGGGGCATTTTTCTGGTAATCATGCTGTTCCGGCTGGAACAGCTCATAGAAGGCGGCAAGCCCCGTTTCGTCCACCCGGATGCAGGCTATGGCACGCTGTTTATCATCCGCATCCTTGTCCAGCCCCTGCTGGAGGTTCTGGTCAGCATCGGGGTTGATCCAATGGTATTCCATCTGTTCCAGGGTGGCTCCGGCTTGGATCTCCTGCCGCAAGGTCAGAAACTCGTAATCGTCCGGCTCCAGCTCCAATCCCTGCCTGACGGCCTTCAGGGCGCCAGCCTTGTCCCCGAAATGGGCCCGCAGCTTGCCTACCTGCAGCCAGATCCAGGGATAGTCCGGCTCCTCCCGGGCGCCTTTTTCTGCGTAGTCCCGGGCTTCTTCCAGCCTGCCGCAGTACATCAGGGCCACCGAATAGCGGTAGTACCAGGTAGCGCAGCCTGCGGCGTTCTGCTCCGAATCCTTCATCCACTCTGCCGCCTGGTAATAATGGAGATAGTCATCCAGATTGAGGCAGGCAAAGGCGTACCAAAGGGCAATCTGCAAGTCCTGACGGGCCTGTTTTTTGCTGAACTTTCTTTCTTCCACGCCGTTTTGGATGAAATCTTCCAGCCAGTGGAGCATTTTCCAGAAGTAGCCGGAAACCCCATCGTCAAAGGAGGCCAGGGTTTCAATATCCTCCGCCGAGAGGAGAGACCCCGTGTCCTCATGGATCTCCGGCTCCGGTTCTTCCTCGTCCAGCAGGGGCACACCCCCCACATCCCGCCGGAAGGTGTGGAAATGGGCATAGGGCAGGCCGCTTTCTGCAAAGAATGCCTGTGCCGCTGTCAGCACAGCGGGCAGATCCCAGGCGATGAAATCCAGATACCCGTGGTACAGGCCGGTGGCCCCGCCCAGGAAGGTGACGGCTTCCGCGCCCGCCTCCCGCAGGATGAAATCCCGCAGGCTGTCCCGGAAGTCCAGCATAGCCTTGCCCCGGTCCTCGCCGGCAAAACAGGACAGGGGATAGCAGAGGAACCCCGCCGCGATGCCGTCCCGGTGGTATTCGTCCATCACATCACTGCGGGCGCTCATATAGTCATTGATGAGCACCGGCAGGCGGCAGCTTCCAGTATAGACATCCAGCCGCCAGTCAGCCTCCGGGTCCTCCACCGGTTTCAGTTCATAGGCAAGGTAGCTGTTTTCCAGGTAGTCGCTGCCATCCCGCCAGAGAGAAAGTCCCATGCTTTGCAGCAACTCCGGCAGTTCAGAAAGCAGCTTGGCCGGTTCGTCTTTCGGCTGAGCATAAACATCCAGACCGGCAATCAGGGCAATGGCGGCCACTTCGCCGATGGTCTGGTCCACCAGCAGAGAGAGGGCCCACCACACCCGGTCGGCATCCTCCTGCAGAAGGCCTTTTAATTTCTCACAGGAAAGAATCAGGTTTACCTGCTGATGGCCGGCGGGCTCCACCCACATCTGGACATCCTCGGCCCGGATTTCGAGATCCCCGGCCCGCAGCATAAAGCCCTCACAGGACTGGCGGCCCACCCGGATGTCCCAGTGTTCCCGCACCGATGCCGGTGCCTGCTGCTGGAAGTACACCAGCGGGAACAGGTGGTGGAGAAGCCCCTCCGGGCTGAGCACCAGTTCATATTTTTCGCCTTCGAAGCCCAGCTCTAGGGAAACGTCCGGCAGGGCTGCTTTCAGGGCGTCGCCGCACATTTCCAGCAGTTCCTCGCCCCTCTGGCGGGCCGGGTCGTTGTCCATGATGTGCCGCAGCTCGGTTTCAATCCGGGCAAAGGCGGCCCAGGCTTCCTGCGTCCTTTCACGGAAGTTCTTTTCAAACCGGGGCAGGGTCAAATAGTGGCGGCAGGCGTCGATGTACTGCTGGGTGTCCGGATCGCCGGGGCGGGCCTTCAAAGCCCGCTCGAAGTAACGCAGGGCGGGGCCCTCCTGATCCAGGTAATAGTAGGCGGAAGCCATCCGGTAATTCCAGCAGTGGTCTTCCCCCAGTTCCTCCTGGTGGGGCTGGAGCAGATCCAGGGCTTTTTGGTAGAGAGGCCGCCCTGCCGCCCCGATCTCGGCAATGGATATGTAGGCCTTGGCCAGTTCGCTGTCCAGTTCCGGGGTACGCTCCCCGGCGGGGAGAGATTCCAGGGCGTCGATTACCTTTTGAGGCTGGTTCTGTTCAAACCACAGCTGGCATTGTTTCAGCAGTTCCATACGAAATTCTCCTTTTCAGCATCTCCTTTTTCTATGCGCTGGCCTTACTTTTTGGCAAACTGATTCACAAAAAAGTCCGTGAAAGCTTCCAGTTCTTCCTTCTGCTCCAGATAGATGTACAGGCTTTCGTCGTCCAGCCACTCATAGGCATTGATGGCGATATAGCTGCTGCGGTCGGGGTAAATGACGAAGGCATCGGCGGGGTATTTGCTGCGGTATGCCTTGTGAATTTCATCCCGGCGGTAACAGGCGGGGCTCCCGCAGCCGGAAAGATCCGGCACGGTGGGGAGGACCACAATGGTCCGGGTATCCTGGTTCCATCCCACAATGAGGCTGCCGATTTTGGTTTTGCTGCCGTGAACAAAGCCATAGTTGAAGCGGCTGACATCTTCGGTGTAGCCCGCAATGAGCCGGTAAGAGCTGCCGTTTTCTACGGCCTGGGAAAACAGCTGGCGGATTTTCTGCCGGTTTGCGTTGCTTTTTTCCATGTCGGGCTGAGGGCCCTGGAACAGTTTGCTGAAAAATCCCATGGTTGTATCCTCCTGGTATCCTTGAAATTTTATTGCTTGATCCACCCGGATCACCGGGCGGGAAAAATCGCAGCTGTTTCAGACCGGCCGGTGGTGCACAGACAGGAAACAGCCATTCCGGCCCGGTCTGAACATTGAGGAAAAAAGAAGCGCCCTGCATCGGCCTGTCACCGGGACAAGCTGACGCAGGGCGCGAAAAGGCCGCACAAAACCAGGGCGGGCTGTCCGGGGACGGCCTTCCTGTGCGCCTGGAAATGGATTTCGGTTTTGGTGTCCTTTGGGACGGGGAAATGAAGGTTATCCATCTTGTTTCACCTGCTGCGCATTCTCTTGGATGCGCTCCATTTCGTCCACCAGGGCCTTGACCTGGAAGTCTACCATCTGCTCTGCCACCTCGGGGAAGAGGAAAGGCATGGTGTCGGGGATGGCCTTGTGCACCATCATCATGGCCAGAGCCAGGTTGCCGAACAGACGGGGGTCGATGCAGTCTGCCGGGAGGCCAAAGACAGCCAGCACCCTGCCATAAAAAACAACCTGATCCCGCCGGAAAGCCTGGAAATTCTCCTCCGAGAGACAGCGGTACACCTGCTGTTCTTCCTCGATGGACAAAACAGCCACACCGCTTTTGGCCCCGTGGCAGCAGTCTTTGAGAAAAGTCTCCACCCCGGCCCGCCAGCTGAGGGACGGGTTTTCCATCAGCTGCTGTGCATAGGCCAGCAGCCTGGGCTGCTGGTACCGCAAAGCGTGGCACACCAGCTCCTCTTTGGAGGCAAAGAGGCTGTAGAAAAAAGTTTTGGAGATGCCCACCTTCCTGCACAGGGCATCGATGCTGCTGTGGATCAGCCCCCGGTCCACAATGCACTGGAGCACAGCTGCCATCAAGGCCTCTTTGACCCGTTCCCGTTCCTGCTCTGAGTATGCTTTCCGCGGCATAAGCATCACCCCTGAATAAAGTCTAAAATAAAAAAATAGTCTTTATTTATATTATACAGAAATGAAATAGAAAAGCAAGACCGTTCGCAAAGGAAAGCAGGAACAGCGGGACTTTCGATGGACAGACCCTGCCGCTTGTTCCGGGAAAACAATGGGGCGCAGATTCATGCGAAGGACTTGCCGGCGGCTTCATCCCAAAAGTGCAGCGGGGCTGGTGTGGATTTCGCCGCAGCTTTCTGCTCAAATCGTTGCCAACAGCATCGGCGCCTATTTTGCCATGGATGCCCTGGCTGACTGACTGGGTATTCTGGTGGTGCTGCTTGTCCCGATGGGATGTTGTTTTGTCAGTACCTGAGCATTGTTCCAACGGGCCATTGAAGCATAAAAGCAACAACGCCCCCCGCGGCTTCTCGCAGCGAGAGGCCGCCGGGGGTTTGTTGGCTGGCAGGCTTGTTCAGGGGTGCCTGCGAGGCAGTGTCATCTGCATGGGCTTGGAGTGCCCGGGTTCATTTACTGACCGCCTGGCGAAATGATCTCGAGAGTCCGAACAGAAAGACCGGTTTCCAGCGGTCAAACCGGGATTGGCCTCGGCCTGCATTTTTGGAGAATTTGTATAAACTTCAGCTACTTTCGTGAAAAACAATTTCCGCCTGGCAGCCCTTATGCTATAATAATAACAAAGCATTGCGGCACCAGGAGAAATCATGGGAGGAAGAATGAGTTGAAAAGCCATTGTGCACCCTCGCAGAGTCTGCATGCTCTGCAGCGTTCAAACATTTTGACCGAGACTGGAACAAACAACCCAAGAATCTGAACCGGTGAGAGGTGGACAAAATGAAACCAAAAGAAACATCGAAAAAGCGTTTTTATCTCAGGTGGCCGTGGGATGTGGTGGTGTACATTGTACTGGTGGTTGTGCTGCG
Organism: uncultured Faecalibacterium sp.; assembly: GCA_944386015.1. Classification (GTDB taxonomy): domain Bacteria; phylum Bacillota; class Clostridia; order Oscillospirales; family Ruminococcaceae; genus Faecalibacterium. The sequence goes on along the minus strand of CALWZK010000025.1, from coordinate 3,157 downwards.
GATTTTTGCAATCCCGGTCATCCTCCTCATCTTGTGGTGGAACAAAAAGCAGCAGCCCGACGGGCCGGAGGAGGGCTACTGTCTCCAGCGGACCCGGGGCAGGCTGACCGGGCTGATCTGGGCAGCCCTGGTTCTGGCAGGCGGCGGGCTGGCCATCTGGTTCTTTGCGGTGGCCCAAACCATGCCCTATGAAGTGGAAAGGCTGAAAGAAGAAATCAGTTTCGGCTATTACCTGATTCCTGTGGCGGGAGCAGGGGCCATTTTGGTGGGGCTGTTCCTGGCTTACCGGAGCCTGCGGGACGCCCTGGTCCCGGAGAAAAGCGCCCTGGCCCAGTCCATCCGCAATCAGCTGCCCCATCCGGAGGAGGCACCCCCGGTGAAGGAGCTGTTTGCCATGGTGGATCAGGACCTGAAACAAAATGGCCTGTGGTGCGGCAAGCTGGGGGTCGGCAAGGAATGGGTGCTGGGGGATGAAGTCTCCCGCATTCCCCGGATCCGGGGCGTATTCAGCCGGGTGGAACAGCATACCCGCCATGCGGGCAACCGCACCCAGGTCACCTGGATCTATGAACTCTGGATCGTGGATGACCGCCGGCAGCGGCAGGTTACATCCCTCAGGTCCAGGCAGGAGCTGGAACAGGCCATGGACTGCCTGCGCCAGCGGGCGCCTGCCGCTGTGTTCGGGGTCTACGGGTCCAGGGAGTACGAGGATCTGGTCTACACCGAAGACGATATGAAGCAATTTGCCCAGGAACAGGCCTACCGGCAGAGAAAGGCCCGGCAGGAGGAACGGGACCGCCAGGAGCAGGAGCGGCAGGCCCAGAACCAGGTGCTGACCCTGCCCGACGGCTCGGTGACTTCCCGCATTACCTGGGACACCATCCGTCAGCTTCTGGAACAGCCTGCCCAGACGGAGGAGACGGTACCCTTCCAGCTGGTGCCCGGCGTTCCCTTCCAGGGGCAGGGCCGCGCTTTCAGCCGGCTGGCCTGCCTGGCCGGCATCGACCAGGGCAAGACCCGTATTTTAATGGAGGAGTATTCCGGCAGGCCCGGCGTGCCCGGACAGTATGCCTGGACCCGGGATGTGGACACCGGAGAGGCGGAGAAGATCCTGCGGGGCTGGCTGCGGGGAGAGATTCCCTCCCTGGAGGGCTGGACCAAAATGGAGCGGTCGGGCCGCACTTGGCAGCCGGCGAAGCGTCAGAGAAAAGGCCCTGCCCCCACGCCGCCCCAGCCCCATCGGGACTGGCCCTGGCAGATGACGGCAGGCGGAGATGCCGGCAGCACCTCCGATTTCAGCTGGGATGACCTCGAGAAAGGGCTCCGGGGGCTGAACCAGGAGGCGGACAGTTACCTGATCCTGGAACAGAAGGATCCTGGGAACCCGAAGCAGTACTGGTTTATCCAGTGCGCGGTGGCCCGCAAAGGGCCGGACGCCGGCCGGTATGCGGTGGAGATTGGCTGTTCTGACCCCGACGGGCCCCTCCTGTGGGAGCGGATGACACCTGATGTGGAGGATGCCGCAGCGTATTTCTCAAAGGCTTACCATCATAAAGGCCTGGATGTTTCCGGGTTCCAGGAGATATAGTCCAGGGTGGATGCCTTTGATGCATTTTGAAAACAGAACAGGAGGTTATACGGATGGGGCGGTTTTTCAGTGACAAGGTAGAGCAGGCGCTCCAGTGCATCTATTACGACCTACGGGCCCGGCGGGGCCAGGAGGGCTTTCAGCTGCTCCAGCAGGCGGTGCAGGAGGGAGACGCCGACGCCTGCTGCCTGCTGGCCCGGTGCGTGTATGGGCCGGAGTATACATGGCCGGGGCACAATTTCCCGGTGGATGAGCAGGCAGGGGATGAGCTGATGCGCCGTTCGGTGCTGATGGGCAGCGCCATCGGGACACTGCTGTCCCTGCGCTGCGGGGTGATGAACCGCCAGCTGGCCCGGGCAATGCCCCTGAGCTTTCAGGAAGCTTTCAATACCGTGCTGGATAAGGCAGAGCAAGGGGAGCCGCTCTGTCAGATGATCATCGGCAACTCGTATTATTGGGGGGATTTCCCGGAAATTCAGGGCAAAGCCCGGGAGGATTTTGTCAGTGACACAGCGGTGAAAGATTACCTGCGGGAGAATTATGCCAAATGCGAGGACTGGCTGTGGAAATCCCTGCGCAGCGGCATCTCCGGCGGCGGCGTCAACCTGGCCAACTACTACCGGAATGGAAAAGCGGGGCTGATCCCGCCCCGGCCGGAACGGGTCATGGAGGTATACCGCTATGGGGCGGAGAAAGGCTACCCGGATTTACTCTTCCACTATGCCGTGGAGATTGACAGGCAGGGAAAACGGAAGGAGGCCTTTGGGTTTTTCCGCAGGGCGGCAGAGCTGGGGGAGCCCCGGGCCTTCTTCTGGGCGGGGTATTCCTATGAGCTGGGAGATGGGGTGCCCAAGGACAATGCCAGGGCGGCCCAATATTATCAGCAGGCGCTTGCGGCCCCCATCGAGGAACAAGTGAACCCCGCCAACCGGCTGGGCATGTGCTACTATGACGGGCGCGGCGTGGAGCGGGACTACGCCAAGGCCTTCCAGCTGCTCAAGTGGGCAGAGGACAATCATGGGCCAGTGATGCTTTACTACCTGGGGGCCTGCTACGCCAACGGCCAGGGAACCCAGCAGGACTACGCCAAAGCCTTTACTTACCTCAAACAGATTGACTGGGACTGCCATCCCGGGTTTTACCTGCTGGGCAAGATGTACTGCAATGGCCTGGGGGTCCCGATGGACATCGCCAAAGGGGTGGAATACCTGCAAAAAGCCGGCGACCGCCCCGATGCCAAAGAGGAACTGCGGCACTATAAAAAGACGCTTTTCGGCAAGTGGGTGCGGCGGTAGAATAGACACCCCGCGGAAAAATGAGATCCACCAGCTGTTGAGAGCGTTTCCTGCCGTCACAGACCGGCAACAGGAACCGGCGTATGTGTGGGATACAGGAACTCAACTTACAGATAGGCAATGGAAACAGAACTGCTGTGCCGGCCAGGGGCCTTTCACGGCAGCATAGCGCAATGGCTGTGAAAACACCGCTCGGAAAAAATGAAGTGACCCCAAAAAGTTAGACAATAATTTGAAATAAAAATAGTTCAAACAGCCGAAAGGGCTTGTTGTC
>CALWZK010000024.1 GCA_944386015.1 uncultured Faecalibacterium sp. | reverse complement strand
ACCTCCTGTAGTAGTTCTATTCTACCACAGGAGGCCTTCTTTTTTCATTGTCTACTTTTACTGGAGCGGTTCATTTTTCTATGTTCCACAGGACCACGGAAAAATCAATCCCCTGTTTCTTTTCATCTATGTTTGTGGTATACTCTGAACGATTCACCATCAGAAAGAGGTAAATTCCTATGAAAGCTCATATCGCCCGCAACCAGAACGCAGGGGTGCCCATGGTTCTGGCCTGGAACCTCGCCCCCGGGGACCGGGGCATCCTGGACGGGATGGCCGACGCCTTCGGCATGAAGGTCCAGGTTGTCACCCCCGACCAGGCCGGCCAGACCGTGGCCCAGCTGCTGGGAGAAGTGCCGGTCACCGCCGGCAAAACCCTCGCCCTCCAGCCGGGGGCCTATCCCCCCGCCATCGTGGCGGCCAACTTCCGCCAGCGGGACGTGGCCACCCTGTTTGATCTGCTGGACAACGCCAAGGCCCAGATTCCTCTGCGGGCCGCCGTGACGCCGGCCACCCGTCAGTGGGTCTTCGGAGACCTGCTGGCCCAGATGGCCGCCGGGAAAGGACAGGGTACCGAATCGTGAAAAACATCCTTTACCGCACCGCCGCTCTGGCCGCCTGCCTGGCCCTCTGCCTCAGCCTGCTGGCCGGCTGCGCCGGCACTTCCGGCAGCGCCTCGGACACCGTCAGCGACGACGCCCAGCGGTTCACCGCCTATTATTTCGATGTCTTTGACACCATGACCCAGGTCATCGCCTACTGCGACAGCCAGGCCGAATTTGACCAGCAGATGGAGGCCCTCCACAACGACCTGGTGACCTATCACCAGCTCTACGACATCTACAACGACTACGAGGGCATCAACAACATCAAGACCATCAACGACAACGCCGGCATCGCCCCTGTCAAGGTGGACCAGAAAATCATCGACATGCTGGACCTGGCCCTGGAGATGTACGACGTCACCGACGGCAAGCTGAACGTGGCCATGGGCAGCGTCCTGGCCATCTGGCACGACCACCGGGAGGCCGCCGAGGCTGACCCCTCCGACGACGACAACACCCTCCCCACCCAGGAGGAGCTGGAAGCCGCCGCCCAGCACTGCGATATTAATAATGTCATCATCGACCACGAGGCCGGCACCGTCTACCTGGCCGACCCCGACATGCGCCTGGATGTGGGCAGCGTGGGCAAGGGCTACGCAGTGGAGCAGGTCTGCCAGGCCGCCCAGGCCCGGGGCCTGGTCAGCGCCTCGGTGAGCGTGGGCGGCAACCTGCGCTCCATCGGCACCAAACCCCAGGGCCAGCCCTGGGCCAGCGGCGTGGTCAGCCCCTGGAGCGATTCGCTGATGTATGACGATTCCTCCACCCTGCTGGATGTGGTCCAGACCAACAACATGGCCCTGGTCACCAGCGGCGACTACCAGCGCTACTACACGGTGGACGGGGTGCGCTACCACCACATCATCGACCCCGACACCCTCTGGCCCGCCGACTATTTCAGCTCGGTGACCATCCTCTGCCCCGATTCGGGCAAGGCTGACTGCCTGTCCACCGGCCTGTTCTGCATGCCCCTGGAACAGGGCATGGACCTGATCGAGAGCCTGGACGGCGTCGAGGCCCTCTGGTGCACCAAGGACGGCCAGATCTACAAATCCAGCGGCTTCGCCCAGTACGAGCAGCAGACCGAATAAACACAAAAGCTCCCTCAACCATAAGGTTGGGGGACTTTTCTTTTCTGAAGAAAAGAAACAAAAGACTTTTTACTGTGTACCGCGCAACTGCACCGGCTTACGTTACACCTGGACGGCGTCAGACTTTGCCGCTCTTAGTCGGCGTTTGAGCTGCGCTCGCGTACCCGGATTAGATTTCTGATCTAAACCCACCCTCCACCCTTTTAATGTTCCTCCGCGGCTGCGCCGCCGGTCCTCTTGCGCTTAGCCGATTTTTGCGGCGCGGGGCGGAGCCCGCTTGCAAAAACCGGAGCGCTGCGCCAGCTTCGCCTCGCTGTTTCTGCCGCAGGCAGCGCTCGGCTCAGCTGCCCCATACGGGGGCTCTGAGCCGGGAACTGCTCCTTCTTCTTTTAGCTTTGCCGGAACTTTCAGGCGCAGGCGGGTGCGGCTGCAAGCAGCCTGCACCCAGAAGGAACAGTTTTTGGTTTCGAGCCCCTGTTAAGGGGCGCGGCCGCAGGCCGGGGGTTACATCTATAGGGCGGTGGGCGGGTATAGATCATAAATCATCAATCCCCAGGCCGGGGCACCGCAACCCGGAGGGATTCGATCAAAAACAAAAAGCAAAAGGGCCCCGCCTTTCCAGGCAGGGCCTTTTGCATGTTTACCGTTTGTCCGGCTCCAGCAGGTGGGTGGCACGGTACTCCCGGGGGGACAGCCCGTGGACGTTCTTGAAGGCACGGGAAAAGTGCAGCTGGTTGTCATAGCTCACCTGGGCCGCAATCTCCCCGATGGAAAGCCGCGTCTCCTTCAGCAGCTGGGCCGCCCGGGCCATCCGGTAGTGCAGCAGGTAGGACTGGGGGCTCTCCCCCACCGTGTCCCGGAACACCTTGCCGAAATAGCTCCGGTTCAGCCCGCTCACCGCCGCGATCTCCTCCACCGAGATGTCCCGCTGGTAGTTCTGCTCGATGAAGGTCAGGGCCTCCTTGACGTAAAAATCACGGATCCGCCGCTCCCCCGGCTCCCGCCGGCCCGCCGAACACTGCACCAGGCTGTCTAGGAACAAGAACCCGTGGGCGATCAGGTGCACCGGGCTGGCCCCGGCGTGGTTTACAATATACAGCATCTGCTCCTCCACCTGCCGCCCCGCCTCAGCGTTCCGGGGGGTGTACACAGGCTGGCTGCCGCTGATCCCCGCCAGGTGGAGGCTCTCGTGGGCCCGCAGGCCGTCAAACTCCAGCCAGGTGTATTCCCAGGGATCCTCCGGGTCCGACCGGTAGGTGGTCACCTGCCCCGGCACAATCAGAAACCCGTGCCCCGCCGTCACCGGGTACTCCGTCCCGTTGGCCATCAGCACCCCACGCCCCGCAATGGCGTAGTGGAACAGATAGTGGTTCCGGGCATAGGGCCCATAGGAGTGGCTGGGAGAGGTCTTCTCCCAGCCAAACTGGTACAGATTCAGGTCAATGAAGCGCTCGTCCCGGAAGACGTGAAACTTCAGCTTGTTATTGTCATTTTCTTCGCGATTCACATCCGTCACCTCTTGGGCCCATTATATACCATAATGCGTCTTCATTTCAACAAATCAACTGACTTTCCTTTAAAATGGAATATAAAAAATCGCATAATGGCATTTAAAATTTCGACGATGCAATGTATAATATTTTCGCAAGAAGGGAGTAAAAATTATGCAATGTGCACAACGCATAATTTTCTGTTTATATTTTCGTCACAATGACGAAAATAGACAGCCCCGTTGATTCCAGGCCCGGGCCGGCGCATTCCCATTCTGTGTTACCCTCTAAGCAAACCAAAGGAGATGGCTTATGAAGAAGATTTCTCGCCGCTCATTCCTGGCGGCCACAGCAGCCCTGGCGGCATCCAGTCTTGCCGGCTGCGGCTCCGGGGACGGCACTGTGGACCTGACCTTCCAGATCTGGGACGTCTTTCAGCGGGACGGCATGCAGGCCATGTGCGACGCCTACACCGCCCTGCACCCTGAGGTCACCATCGAAGTCCAGGTCACCAGCTGGGACGAATACTGGACCAAGCTGGAAGCAGCCACCATGGCCAAGCAGGCACCCGACATTTTCTGGATGCACACCAACGAGATCCTGAAATATGCCGACAACGACAAGCTGGTGGACTGCTCCGAGATTGTGGACAAATCCCATTTTTCTGACATTTCCCTGGCCAACGCCAGCGGCTCGGACGGCACCCTCTACGCCGTGCCCAAGGACAGGGACACGGTGGGCCTGGTCTACAACAAGGAAATGTTTGACGCCGCCGGGGTCAGCTACCCCGACGATACCTGGACCTGGGACACCCTGGTGGAAGCTTCCCAGAAGATCTACGACGCCACCGGCTACTATGGCTACATGGCCTACGGCGACGATCAGCTGGGCTACTGGAACTTTGTCTACCAGGCCGGCGGCAGCATCCTGACCGAGGACAAGACCCGGGCCAACTTCACCGACCCCGCCACCGAGATGGCCATGGATTTCTACATCGGGCTCCAGAAGAACGACTGGTGCCCCGACCAGACCTACTTCGCCGAGACAAGCCCCGGCACCGCCTTCTTCTCGGGCAAGGGCGCCATGTTCCTGGAAGGAGACTGGAACATCCTGCCCGAGCTGCAGAACTACCCCGACATGGTGGGCAAGTGGGATGTGGCTGTGCTGCCCAAGTGCCCCAACCCCCTCAGCGGCGACGGCCGCGCCACCATTTCCAACGGCCTGTCCTACGCCACCACCAAGACCAACAAGCATCTGGACGTGGTGATGGACGTGCTGAAGTTCTTCGGCAGCGCCGAGGGCCAGCAGATCCAGGGCGAGAGCGGCGCCGCCATCCCGGCCTATATCGGCATGGAGGACAGCTGGGTCGGCTGCTTTGATCAGTACCCCGTCGGCATCACCTGCTTCATCGATATGTTCGACTACTGCGTCCAGAGTGTCAACAATGCGGCACGGCCTGCGTGGAAAACCCCGGTCAGTGACACTCTGCTCAAGATCTACACCGGCCAGCTGACCCTGGAGGACGGCCTCGAGCAGATGCAGGAGATTGTGGACACCGCCAGCGCCGAATATTACGGCGACGAATGAGGAGGCATACCATGGAAAAAACATCCAAACTGGGCCGCGACGGCGCCAAGTGGGGCCTGATTATGGTGGCTCCCACCGTCATCGGTCTGATTGTGCTGAACATCTGGCCCTTCATCGAGACCATTTACATGAGCTTTTCCAAGTCGCTGCCCTTCGGCGAGTTTGAGTTTGAGGGCATCGACAACTATGTGGAGATGTTCCAGAACGCCGAGTTCTGGAAAGCCACCGGCAACACCATCTTCTTCTGCATCCTGACGGTGCCTGTGGGCATCTTCCTGGCCCTGATTGTGGCTGTGCTGCTGAACAGCAAGATCCGGGGCCGCACCACCTTCCGGGCCATCTTCTTCCTGCCCATGGTGGTGGCACCTGCCGCCGTGGCCATGGTGTGGAAGTGGATCTTCAACTCCCAGTACGGCATCATCAACTCCCTGCTGGGGGCCAACATCGGCTGGCTCACCGACTCCAAGATTGTCCTGATCACCTGCTCGGTGGTCCAGATCTGGAGCAACATCGGCTACGACGCAGTCCTGCTGCTGGCAGGCCTGCAGAACATCTCGGTGAGCCTCTACGAGGCCGCCGACCTGGACGGCGCCTCCAAGGTCCGCCAGTTCTTCAGCATCACCCTGCCTATGGTCTCCCCCACCCTGTTCGTGGTGCTGATCATGCGCCTGATGTCCTCCCTGAAGGTCTTTGACCTGATCTACATGATGGTGGACGATGCCAACCCCGCCCTCAACGACGTCCAGAGCCTGATGTCCCTGTTCTACCGCGAGAGCTTCATCGCCGGCGACAAGGGCTACGCCTCCGCCATCGTGGTCTGGACCGTGCTGCTGATCGGTGCTGTCACCCTGATCCAGTTCATCGGCCAGAAAAAGTGGGTCAATTACGAGGTGTAAAAGATGGATACTGCAAAAAGTCTCAAGAGCTCCAAGCGCTTTACCACAGGCCTCACCTATCTGGTGCTGATCCTGGGCAGCGTGCTGATGATCTTCCCCTTTGTGTGGATGGTCCTCACCTGCTTCAAGACCCAGGCTGAGAGCATGGCCATTCCGCCCCAGATCCTGCCTTCCCACTGGAATCTGGACAACTTCGTCACAGCCCTGGAGAACCTGCCCTTCGTCAACCTGTACATCAACACCGCGCTGCTGATTGTATTCCGTGTGATCTGCGCCGTGTTCTTCAGTTCCATGGCAGGCTACGCCTTTGCCAAGCTGGAGTTCCCCTTCAAGAAGGCGCTGTTCTCCATTATCCTGATCCAGATGATGCTGCCCAGCCAGATTTTCATCACCCCCCAGTACCTGATGCTGGCAAAGCTGGGCCTCACCAACTCGATCTTCGCCCTGGTGTTCCCGGGCCTTGTGTCGGCCTTCGGCACCTTCTTCCTGCGGCAGTCCTATCTGGCCATCCCCAACGACATTGCCGAGGCCGCCTATCTGGACGGCTGCAACAAGTGGCAGGCCTTCTATAAAGTGATGCTGCCCCTGACCGGGCCCAGCATGGCCGCTCTGGCCATCTTCACCGCGGTGTTCGCTTACTCCGACCTGATGTGGCCCCTGATCTGCAACACCGACCTGAACATGATGACCCTGTCGGCCGGCCTGTCCACCCTGAACGGCCAGTTCACCACCAACTTCCCGGTCCTGATGGCCGGCAGCCTGCTGGCTATGGTGCCCATGGTCATCCTGTACCTGCTGTTCCAGAAGCAGTTCATCCAGGGCATCGCCATGACCGGCGGCAAATAAGCCGCCTGAGGCGGCGGGCATTTCCCCCATGGCTGCACCATCGCCCCGGTGGGGCTCTGTGCCCGGACTGCTCCCTCTTTCCCTGCGTGGTTGGTCCTGCCGCCTGCCCGCTCCGAAAGAATTTGCGGTCCCGCCAGTTCCGTCCGCCGGACGCGGCCGCTGTCTCTCTCTTGCGCTTGACTGATTTTTCAGGCGCACCCCACAGGCTCTGAACCCTTAGCTGCTCCCCCTTTTCCTGCGCGATTGATTCTGCTGCGCCCGCGCTTCGAAAGGTTCCAGCAGCAGCCTGGCCTGGAACCATCCGTTCTCTCCTTACCTTTATGCAGCCGCACAAGAGCCCTGTTCCAGGCCATGGCTGTTTCCCGGCGCCCAGCCGTTCCAAGCCCGGCTGGGCGCCCTTTTTGTTTGATCTCCCTTTGGCAGCGGCCACAGGCTGGGGGTGCTCTTGGTGATTTGATTTATGATCAAATCCCTCCGGGTTGCGGTGCAGTGGTTGCATTTTATTTATAATCTAAACCCACCCTCCTCCCTATAGATGTAACCCTCGGCCTGCGGCCGCGCCCCTTGACAGGGGCTCTGTGCCGTTCACTTCTCCTTCTTCCGACAGCAGGGCCGGAGCTGCCAGGCGCGGGCACGGCAGTGCGGCTGCAAGCAGCCTGCACCCAGAAGGAGCCGTCTGTGGCTCATTTCCCCCCGAAGGGGGGCAGCTGAGCCGAGCGCTGCCTGCGGCAGATGCAGCGAGGCGAAGCTGGCGCAGCGCTCCGATTTTTGCAAGCGCCCGCCGCGGCGCGCCGCAAAAACCGGCTAAGCGCAAGAGGACTGCCGCGCAGCGGCAGGGGGGACTCCGCTAAAAGGGCGGTGGGCGGGTTTAGATCAAAATAAAGATAGACAAAACCCAGCGGCCGCGTGCTCAGAAGGCAAAGGCAGCAGAAACCTGCATCCGCGAGATAGTCCAGGCTTTGCCTGGACATGGACTGCCGTGGTGTGGTACACTAAAGAATAGAACACCTTCCCGCCCCTGGATGGGGCCGGAACAGGACGCCCGGGCCGGCCGGCAGGGCCGCCGGGATGATAAGAAAGGATGGAATTGTGAAATGACCGAACAGGAAGACGCCCTTTTTCGTGAAAGACTGGCCCGCCACCACGACGAGCTGCGCTGGCTGTATATGGAACTGTACGACAACGGCTCCATGTTCGCCGAGCTGTGCGACCAGATGTACCGCTTCGCAGAGATGCGCAGCGCCGCCCTCAAGGCCCGGGATGCGGCCCGGGAAGCAGAGCCCGAATGGTACAAGCACCGGGATCTGCTGGGCATGATGCTGTACATCGACAACTTCGCCGGCAACCTCCAGGGTGTCCGCAGCAAGCTGGACTACCTGCAGGAGGCCGGGGTCAACTGCATCCACCTGATGCCTTTCCTGAACACCGTCAAGGGCCGGGACGACGGCGGCTACGCCGTGGCGGATTTCCGCACCGTGCGGCCTGACCTGGGCACCATGGAGGACCTGGAGCAGCTCACCGACGCCTGCCACAACAAGGGCATCAACGTCTGCATGGACTTCGTCATGAACCACACCAGCTGCGACCACGAGTGGGCCCAGCGGGCCCTGGCCGGGGACGGCGAGTACATGAGCCGCTACTTCTTCTTCGACAACCCCGAGATCCCCGCCGAATACGAAAAGACGGTGCCCCAGGTGTTCCCCACCACCGCCCCCGGCAACTTCACCCGGCTGGAGGACGGCCGCTATGTGATGACCACCTTCTACCCCTATCAGTGGGACCTGAACTACCGCAACCCCCGGGTGTTCAACGAGATGATGTACAACTTCCTGTTCCTGGCCAACCAGGGCATGGACATCATCCGCATCGACGCGGTGCCCTACATCTGGAAAGAGCTGGGCACCAGCTGCCGCAACCTGCCCCGGGTCCACACCATTGTCCGCATGATGCGGATGATCGGCGAGATCGTCTGCCCCAGCGTCATCCTGCTGGGCGAGGTTGTGATGGAGCCGGTGAAGGTTGTGCCCTACTTCGGCACGGTGGACAAGCCCGAGTGCCACCTGCTGTACAACGTCACCACCATGTGCACCACCTGGCACACGGTGGCCACCCGTGACACCCGGCTGCTGCGCAAGCAGCTGGACAGCGTCAGCTCCCTGCCCAAGGAGTATGTGTTCCTGAACTACCTGCGGTGCCACGACGACATCGGCTGGGGCCTGGACTACGACACCCTGAAGGGCTGGGGGATGGACGAGGTGCCCCACAAGAAGTACCTGAACGAGTTCTTCCTGGGCCACACCGAGGGCAGCGTCAGCCGGGGCGAGCTGTACAACGACGACCCCACCACCGGCGACGCCCGGTTCTGCGGCACCACCGCCAGCATGTGCGGCCTGGAAAAGGCCGCCTTTGAGGGCGACAAGGACGGCATGGACACCGCCGTCCGCTTTGACCTGACCCTCCACGCCATGATGCTGTTCCAGTCGGGCATCCCCATGCTGTACAGCGGCGACGAGATTGGCCAGCTGAACGACTACAGCTACAAGGACGACCCCGCCAAGGCCGCCGACAGCCGCTACATCCACCGGGGCCGCCTGCCCTGGGACCGCGCCGCCCAGCGCACCGACTCGAAGACTTCCGCCGGCAAGATCTTCCAGGGCCTCCACCAGCTGGAAACCCTCCGCCGGGCCAACGCCGCCTTTGAGGCATCCGCTGAGGTTGTCACCCTGGACACCGGGGACAACGCCGTGCTGGGCCTGGCCCGCACCGGCGGCGCACAGACCCTGGTGGGCCTGTTCAACTTCGGGGGCGACACCCATCAGGTGGCCCTGCCTGAGGGCAGCTTCACCGACATGACCGCCGCCGGCAAGAAAAAGAAAGCCATCACCGGTTCGGTCACCCTGGCCCCCTACAGCTTCTACTGGCTGCAGAAGAAGAACTGATCCCCTTTTGCCGTCCATGACCGCCTGCTCCCCCGCCGGGGCAGGCGGTTTTTGCTTTGCCCGCCCTGCCGGCCAGAACCGGAATTTTCCCCGGGTGCGTCTGGTTTCCGGCACCGGCTGCGGCCCGCCGGGCCGGGCAAACCCCGAAATTTCTCCATCTGCCGCCTGTTTTCCCGCCGGGACAGGCGGTTTTTTTGTTGGTTTTCCACATTGCGGCGGACCGGCGGAACTGCTATAATCGGTCCATACTCAAAGGAGGCTATCATTCCCAGGAGGCAATTCATGGAGATCAAAGTTTTTTCTGCCGGCAGCGGCGACATCATTTACTGGACCGACTACACAGCCCCGGGGGAGATGACCCTGGTCTTCCTCCCCGGCCTCACCGCAGACCACCGCCTGTTCCAGCGGCAGCTGGAATCCTTTGCGGGGCGGTGGCGCATGCTGGCCTGGGACCCCCCGGCCCACGGGGAGTCACGGCCCTTTGACCTCAATTTCACCCTGCGCCAGCAGGCCGAATGGCTCCACGCCATTCTGGAGCAGGAGCAGATCCACCGCTTCTGCCTGATCGGCCAGTCGATGGGCGGGTATGTGGCCCAGTGCTTCCTCCAGATTTATCCCGGGGAGGCCGCCGGCTTCATCTCCATCGACTCGGCCCCCCTCAAGCGTCAGTACACCACCGGCTGGGAGCTGTGGCTGCTGCGCCACTGCCAGCCCATCTATCTGTCCCTGCCCTGGGACGCCCTGCGGACCCTGGGGGCCACCGGCTGCGCCCAGACCCTCTATGGCCAGAGCCTGATGCGCCAGATGATGGACGATTACACCCAGGAGGAATACGCCGTGCTGGCGGCCTTCGGGATGCAGCAGCTGGCCGACGCCATCGCCGCCAACCTGCCCTACCGGGTGGACTGCCCCGCCCTGCTGCTGTGCGGCAAGCACGACCGGGCCGGGTCGGCCCGCCGGTATAACCGGGCCTGGGCCAAGGGGGAGGGGTTGCCCCTGGTATGGGTGCCCGCCGCCGGCCACAACGCCAACGCCGACAACCCCGTCTTTGTGAACCGGCAGATCGATATGTTTGTCCACAAGCTCTGCCGCACCGGGAAGGGGGCGGTGTGATGAGCAAGCGCACCGGCACCCTCTGCGTCTTTCTGGCGGCGCTGCTGTACAGCATCGGCGGGCTGTGCATCAAGGTGATCCCTTGGAACGGGCTGTCCATCAACAGCGGCCGCACCCTGATTGCCCTGGTGGTGATCGGGGGGTATTTGGCCATCGTCCACCACAAGCCCCGGTTCAACCGCTGGATCTTTCTGGGTGCGGTGTGCACCTTCGGCACCAACACCCTCTATGCGGTGGCCAACAAGCTGACCACCGCCGCCAACACCATCGTCCTGCAGTTCACCGCCCCCATCTTCGTCATCGTCTTTTCGGTCCTGTTCTGGAAGCGGAAGCCCAAAAAGCTGGATATTGCCGCCTGTGCGGTGGTGTTCGGCGGGGTGCTGTTCTTCTTCCTGGACAGCCTGGAGGCCGGGGGCGCGGTGGGCAACGTGCTGGCGGTGCTGTCCGGCGCCGCTTACGGCGGGGTGTTCCTGCTGAACGACTTCCCCGACAGCGACGCCATCTCCTCGGTGTTCTGGGGGGACGTCCTCTCGGCCATCACCGGCCTGCCCTTCCTGGTGCGTGAGACCGACTTTTCCCCCACCGCCCTCACCAGCCTGGTGGTACTGGGGGTGTTCCAGGTGGCGGTGGCCTACATCCTGCTGACCAACGGCCTGCGGACCACCCCGGCTGTCACGGCCAGCCTGGTGTCAGGCATCGAGCCGGTGCTGAACCCCCTGCTGGTGGCCGTGTTCTACGGCGAGCGGGTGGGCCGGTTCGCCCTGGTGGGCGCCGCCATCGTTATATGCGGCGTGGTGGGCTACAACGTTTTGAAAGGCATGGAGGAAAAGGCCGTGCAGGCCAGGCACGCCTGAGCGGCGCTCTGGCCCGAATATGGCAAAGCCCTCGGACGGGAGTCCGGGGGTTTGTTTTTTGTTCAGGGTCTTTTTATTTTTGATTTATGATCTAAACCCTCCGGGTTGCGGTGCCCTGTTTTTGCTGCGCGGGGCGGCGCCCGCTTGCAAAAAGCAGACCGCATTCCTCTTGCGCTTAGCCGATTTTTGCTTCGCACCGCGGAGGGTGCTTGCAAAAACCGGAGCGCTGCGCCAAACACAGCTCCCTGTTTCGTCCGCAGGACGCGGTCGCTGTGTTTGCCCCTGCTCCGCTTCGGCTGTTTCTGCCGCAGGCAGCGCCTCAGCTGCGCAGCCCACCGCCCATAGCGGTGCCCCCTGCGGCCTGCGGCCGCGCCCCCCTGTGGGGGGCTCGCTTGCCTATAGCTGCTCTCTTCTAGGTTTACGCTGCGGGGTAACTTTCACTGAGACAATGCCAATAGAGGAAAAGGGGCTCTAGCCCACTGACTGTTTCCTTTTTCCGGGAGCTGGGCCGCAGACGTCAGGCGGGGGCCTTGCAACTGCTGCATTGCCAATAAAAGAAGGAGCAGTTCCCCGCCGGTCCCCCGGAGGGGGATGTCGCGCAGCGACAGGGGGACACCGCTAAAGGGGCGGGTGGGTGGGTATAGATCATCCCCCGGCAGAGCGGCAAACCTACCGGCAACAAATCCGCCGTGCGGCGCTGCGGGAGAAGGAGCAGTTTGTGGTTCAGAGCCCCCGTATGGGGCAGCTGAGCCGAGCGCTGCCTGCGGCAGAAACAGCGAGGCGAAGCTGGCGCAGCGCTCCGGTTTTTGCAAGCGGGCACCGCCCCGCGCCGCAAAAATCGGCTAAGCGCAAGAGGACCGGCGGCGCAGCCGCGGGGGAACATCTGCGGGCGGACGGGCTGCGCAGCTGAGGCGCTGCCTGCGGCAGAAACAGCCGAAGCGGAGCAGGGGCAGCGGTCTGCTTTTGCAAGCGCCCCCCGTGGCGCGCAGCAAAAACAGGGCACCGCAACCCGGGGGGATTAGATGAAAAATCAAGGCAAAGAAAGACCGGCACAGTTTGTGCCATCACAAACCCCACCCCCGTTTGTTTATAAAAAATAAAAAATCCCCATTCCTGAAAACAGGAACAGGGATTTGGTAAAACTTTGGACTCACAGGGCCGCAGGCCGGGAGCCTGCCAAAGAGAACAGGACTTTCCCGCCGGCAGGGCCCTGAGAAGTATAGGCCGTCAGTGGTACCAGGTGAAAAGTCTTTTGTTTCTTTTCTTCAGAAAAGAAAGCCGTCTTTCCCCCTGGAGCAGTTTACTGTAAAACGGCGCCCAGGTTGGCGCTGGCCACCAGGCGGGCGTAGCGGCTGAGCCAGCCGGTGCGGACCTTGGGTTCGGGGGCCACGTAGCGGGCACAGCGGGCGGCCAGCTCCTCCTCCGACACTTCCAGGGTGATGGAAGCGTTGGGGATGTCGATGGTGATGGTGTCGCCCTCCTCAATCAGGCCGATGGGGCCGCCGGAAGCAGCCTCGGGGCTGACATGGCCGATGGCAGCGCCCCGGGATGCGCCCGAGAACCGGCCGTCGGTGATGAGGGCCACGGTGGTGTCCAGCTTCATGCCGGCCAGGGCCGAGGTGGGGTTCAGCATCTCGCGCATGCCGGGGCCGCCGCGGGGGCCTTCGTACCGGATGACCACCACGTCACCCGGCACGATCTTGCCGGCGTAGATGGAGGCGATGGCCTCCTCCTCGCTGTTGAAGACCCGGGCCGGGCCGCTGTGCTTCTGCATCTCGGGGGCCACGGCACTGCGCTTGACCACGCAGCCGTCGGGGGCAATGTTGCCCCAGAGGATCTGCAGGCCGCCGTTTTCGCTGTAGGGGTTGTCAATGGGCCGGATGGCCTTCTCGTTGAGGATGCGGGCGCCCTTGATGTTCTCGCCCAGGGTCTTGCCGGTGACGGTGGGGACATCCAGGTCCAGCAGGCCCTTCTTGGCCAGCTCGGCCTGCACCGCAGGGATGCCGCCGGCGGCGTAGAGGTCGGGCATGTGGGTGGGGCCGGCAGGGGCCAGATGGCACAGGTTGGGGGTCTTGGCCGAGATCTCGTTGAACATCTTCAGGTCGATGGGCACCCCGGCCTCATGGGCGATGGCCAGCAGGTGCAGCACCGTGTTGGTGGAGCAGCCCAGGGCCATGTCACAGGTCAGGGCGTTGCGCAGGGACCGCTCGTTGATGATCTGGCGGGCGGTGATGTTCCTGCGCACCATCTCCATGACGGCCATGCCCGAGTGCTTGGCCAGCTGGAGCCGCTTGGAATACACCGCCGGAATGGTGCCGTTGCCGGGCAGGGCGATGCCCACCGCCTCGCACAGGCAGTTCATGCTGTTGGCGGTGTACATGCCCGAGCAGCTGCCGCAGCTGGGGCAGCAGTTGCAGGTGCAGTCCTCCAGCTGGGCATCGGTGATCATCCCGGCCTTGTAGGCGCCCACGGCCTCAAACATCTTGCTGAGGCTGACCTCCTCGCCGCCGTAGCTGCCGGCCAGCATGGGGCCGCCCGAGCACACCACTGCCGGCACGTCCAGGCGGCAGGCCGCCATCACCATGCCGGGGACGATCTTGTCGCAGTTGGGCACCAGCACCAGGCCGTCCAGCTGGTGGGCCTGGCACATGGTCTCGACGCTGTCGCAGATCAGCTCGCGGCTGGGCAGGCTGTACTTCATGCCCACATGGCCCATGGCGATGCCGTCGCAGACGCCGATGGCCGGCATCAGGATGGGGGTGCCCCCCGCCATCAGGACGCCCGCCTTGACGGCGTCGGCGATCTTATCCAGGTTCATGTGGCCGGGGACGATCTCGCTGTAAGCCGACACCACGCCGATCAGAGGCCGGTCCAGCTCCTCGGGGGTGTAGCCCAGGGCGTAGAACAGGCTCCGGTTGGGGGAGCGCTCGGCCCCCTTTTTCACATTGTCGCTTCTCATGGGGTTCTCCTCCTTGTCCTGACAAAAAACCGGTCCCGGCGTCGCCACCGGGGCCGGAAAAGAGCAGAAGTTACTTGTTCAGCCAGCTCATCATGCTGCGCAGCTCGGCGCCCACCTTCTCGATGGGGTGCTCGGCCTGCATGCGGCGCTGGGCCAGGAAGTGGACCTTGCGGCCGCCCTTGTCGCTCATCTCGGTGAGGAACTCGGAGGCGAAGGTGCCGTCCTGGATCTCGGTCAGGATCTTCTTCATCTCCTTGCGGGTCTCCTCGGTGATCAGGCGCTTGCCGGTGCGGTAGTCGCCGTACTCGGCGGTGTTGGAGATGGAGTAGCGCATCTTGGAGAAGCCGCCCTCGTTGATCAGGTCAACGATCAGCTTCATCTCGTGGCAGGTCTCAAAGTAAGCCATCTCGGGGGCGTAGCCGGCCTCCACCAGGGTGTCGAAGCCTGCGTGGATCAGCTCGCAGACGCCGCCGCACAGGACAGCCTGCTCGCCGAACAGGTCGGTCTCGGTCTCCTCACGGAAGGTGGTCTCCAGGATGCCGGCGCGGCCTGCACCGATGCCGGAAGCGTAAGCCAGGGCGATCTCCTTGGCCTTGCCGGTGTAGTCCTGCTCAACGCAGATCAGAGAGGGGCAGCCCTCGCCCTCGGTGTACAGGCGGCGGACAATGTGGCCGGGGCCCTTGGGGGCGATCATGATGACATCCACGTTCTTGGGGGCGGTGATGGTCTTGAAGTGGATGTTGAAGCCGTGGGCGAAAGCCAGGGCCTTGCCCTCGGTCATGTAGGGAGCGACCTGCTTGTTGTAGATGTCGGCGCACAGCTCATCGGGCACCAGCATCATCACAACGTCGCCGGCCTTGGCGGCCTCTTCCACTTCCATCACCTTGAAGTTGGGATGGGTGGCAGCGAACTCCTCAGCCTTGGCCCAGTGGCCCGAGCCCTTGCGCAGGCCAACCACCACGTTGACGCCGCTCTCGGCCAGGTTCTCGGAGTGGGCATGGCCCTGGCTGCCGAAGCCGATGATGGCAACGGTCTTGCCGTCCAGGACACCCAGGTTGCAGTCGCTGTCGTAGTACTTCTTGATAGCCATAGTCGCATTTCTCCTTTTGCTTTTTGTTTCAATTCAGAATGCCAACGGAATCTATCTTCCCGTCCCCCTCTCAGGGAGCGAAAAAACACAGTTAACGCTTGGGGCAGCTGGTGCCGGGCAGAGGGAACTGCACCGCGCGGATCTCCTGGGGCGGCTTCTGCATCCGCTGATGCATCCCGCCCCGCTCCATGGCGGTGACGCCGGTGCGGCACTGCTCCAGGATGGTGTAGCCCTCAAACATCCGCAGGAAGGCGTCCACCTTGTCCGGCTTGCCGGTCAGCTCAAAGACCATGCTGTCGGGGGACAGGTCGATGATCTTGGCCTTGTAGATGCTGGCGATCTCCCGCAGCTCGGCCCGGTTGACCACGGTGGCCGCCACCTTCAAAAGCAGCAGCTCCCGCTGGAGGGCGGTGCGGTCGTCCAGCACGAAGACCTGGCGGGTGACTTCCAGCCGCTCGGTCTGGAGCAGCAGCTGGTTGAGGCGGTTTTCGTCGCCGTACACCGTCACGGTGATGCGGCTGATGGTGGGGTCATTGGTGGCCGAGACGGTCAGGCTCTCGATGTTGAAGCCCCGCCGGGTGAACAGGCTGGACACCCGGGCCAGAACACCGGTCTGGTTGTCTACCAGCAGGCTGACCACTTTGCGCTGTTCGGTGCGCTGTTCCGTTTTATCCATGCTGGTACCTCCTTATTCCATGATGATGTTGTTGATGTCGCCGCCGCCGGGGATCATGGGCAGGACCTTCTCGTCCTTGCCGATCATGCACTCGATCCAGGTGGGGCCGTCGTGGTTCTGCAGCGCCTCTGCAAAGGCGGCCTGGAACTGGGCCAGGTTCTCGCAGTGGTAGCCCTTGAGGCCAAAGCCCTCGGCCAGCTTGACAAAGTTGGTCTTGCGGTGGGGGTCGGTCTGGGAGTAGCGCTTGCCATAGAAGGAAGTCTGCCACTGGCGGACCATGCCCAGAACCTGGTTGTTGAAGATGACGGTGATGATGGGCAGATGGTAGCTGACGGCGGTGCAGGCCTCGTTGAGGTTCATGTGGAAGGAGCCGTCGCCGGTGAGCATCACCACCCGCTGGTCCCGGCCCAGGGCCATCTGGGCGCCGATGGCGGCGCCGTAGCCAAAGCCCATGGTGCCAAGGCCGCCGCTGGTGATAAAGCCCCGGCTCTTGGTGTGGCGCAGGTACTGGGCGGCCCACATCTGGTGCTGGCCCACGTCGGTGACGTAGACGGCCTCGGGGCCGCACTGGCTGCAGATTTCCCCGATGACCTGGTGGGGCATCAGGCGGCTGGGGTCAGACACCGGGTGGTAGTCGTGGGCCTGCCAGTCGTGGATCTGGGCCATCCACTCGGGATGGGTTGCCTCCTTGACCTTGGGCAGCATGGCCTGGAGGATGTAGGCGGCGTCGCCCACCACCGACAGGTCCACCTGGACGTTCTTGTTGACCTCGCTGGGGTCGATGTCGATCTGGATGATGGTGGCCTTTTTGGCGAAGGTGCTGGGTTTCAGGGCCACACGGTCGGAGAACCGGGTGCCGATGGCCACCACCACGTCGGCCTCGCTCACCGCGCGGTTGGCGGTGTAGCAGCCGTGCATGCCGATCATCCCCAGGCTGAGGGGGTCATCGTAGGCCACCACGCCGGCGCCCATCAGGGTGTAGGTGGCGGGGATGCCGGCCTTGTGGATCAGGTCCCGCAGGGGCTGGCAGCTGGCAGCGCTGCGGACGCCGCCGCCAAAGTAGATCACAGGCCGCTGGGCGCCGTTGATGATGTCGGCGGCCCAGGCCACTTCCTTTTCGTCAAAGGTGGTGACGGTGCGGATGGGCTCGGGCTGCCGGGGGGTGAACTCGCACTTGTTGGCGGTGACATCCTTGGGGATATCCACCAGCACCGGGCCCTTGCGGCCGCTCTGGGCGATGCGGAAGGCGGCCCGCATGGTGTCGGCCAGGTCCTCCACACGGCGGACGGTGAAGTTGTGCTTGGTGATGGGCATGGTGATGCCCTCGATGTAGGCCTCCTGGAAGCTGTCCCGGCCCAGCAGGTCGGTGGCAACGTTGCCGGTGAAGGCCACCATGGGGATGCTGTCCATATAGGCGGTGGCGATGCCGGTGACCAGGTTGGTGGCGCCCGGGCCGCTGGTGGCCAGCACCACGCCGGTGCGGCCGGTGGCGCGGGCATAGCCGTCCGCCGCGTGGGACGCGCCCTGCTCGTGGGCGGTCAGCACATGGGTGATGCGGTCGGCATTCTTGTACAGTTCATCGTAGAGGTTGAGCACTGCGCCCCCAGGGTAGCCGAAGATGGTATCGACCCCCTGCTCGCACAGCACCTCCACGAAAATTTGAGAACCGTTGAGCAGCATAGTTTTCCCTCCTCTTTCTTCCTAACAAAACACCGCCTGGGCCCGAAAGCGTAAATAAAAAAGCCCTCGTCCCCTGTCAGCCAAGAGACAAAGACCTTTGAACAAGCTCTCTGCGGTACCACTCTCGTTGGTGCAGCCTCAGGCTGCGCCCCCTCACGGGCCTCATCCTCCCTCCGGTTTGGATCAGGCCCTGCACGATAACGGGTGCTGCCGGCTCTGCTTACCAGAAGATCTTTCAGCAGGCTGCTCCGGGATGACTTTGCTTTGGGACGCTGACCGCCTTGCACCGACCGGCGGCTCTCTGTACAGCGGGGACCCCTGGGCTACTTGTTCCCATCTGTGCATTTGGGTTTGTGTGTTGTGAATTGCTTTCGTGTGTGTTGTGAAATTTACTATACTCGAAAAATCGCGCCTTGTCAATCAATATATTTTCCGACTGTTTTCATGGTTCAAATGAAAATAATTCATCGCATTGAGCTGTCCTCTTGCATCCCTTTCCCGGGTGCACTATACTTATATGGTATGGATTCCAACAAACCTGTCTGAAATGAGGGAATTTCTGATGAAAATACAGGATCTCAGCGCCCGGCTGGCGGGCCTGGCCGTCTTTCGCGGCCTGCTGGAAGACCCGGTGATCGCCGCCTTTGCCGGCCTGGCGGAGGCCCTTTCCGCCGGGGCGGGGCGCCAGGCGGTGTGCCAGGCGGCGGGCCGGTTTGAATCGGTCCTCTTTGCCGCCGACACCGACGACTTCAGCGAATACCTGGCCTCGGCGGTGCTGGAGTGCGAAAACATCTGCGCCCGCCGGGCCGCCCGGGGGGCACTGTCCCCGGTGCTGGAGCAGGCTTTGGACGCCGAGCTCCAGTTCCTGGAACAGCTGTCGGCCCTGGGCCTGGACGACCTGCTGCTGGCCGCCGGCCTGACCCCCGCCCAGCGGGAGGGGCTGGCCTTCCTGCCCCGGTGGACCTGCCATCCCACCGGGCTGGCCGCCTCCTATGAGGCCCGGCTGTCCGAGATGGGCAAGCGGGGCTACGGGATGTTTGCCCGCCACCATGTGTTCATGCTCAGCGACGAGGGCAGGCTGGTGCCTGTGCGCCACCCCGACCCCCAGCGGCTGGAGGACCTGCCGGGCTACGAGCACGAGCGGGAAAAGGTGATTGCCAACACCAAAGCCCTGCTGGCGGGGCTGCCGGCCAACAACGTGCTGCTGTACGGCGACGCCGGCACCGGCAAATCCAGCTCGGTGAAGGCCATCGTCAACAAGTTTGCCCCCGAGGGGCTGCGGCTGGTGGAGGTCAAGAAGAATCAGCTCTACCTGATGCCCGACCTGATGGACCAGCTGGCCGCCAACCCCCTCAAGTTCATCCTCTTCATCGACGACTTGAGCTTTGCCGCCAACGACGACAACTTCGCCGCCCTGAAAGCCATCCTGGAGGGCAGCGCCGGGGGCCGGGCCGCCAACATCGCGGTGTACGCCACCTCCAACCGGCGCCATCTGGTGAAGGAGACCATGTCCGACCGCACCGGCGACGACATCCACGAGGCCGACACCCGCCAGGAGCTGATGAGCCTGTCGGCCCGGTTCGGCCTCACCGTCACCTTCCAGCGGCCCGACAAGGCCCTCTACAGCGAGATCCTGCTGGACCTGGCCCGCCAGGCCGGTTTGACCATCCCCGACCAGCAGCTGATCACCATGGGGGAGGCCTTCGCCATCCGGGCAGGGGGCCGCAGCCCCCGGGCCGCCAAACAGTTCATCGAGCAGTGCCGGGCCGGCGTGGTCTGAGCAGCCCCCTATATAAATGGAAAAAAGCCTTCCCGCTCCGAGCAGGAAGGCTTTTGTTGTTGTCTTTCAGTCCACCATCGACTGGGGCAGGTGGTGGGGCTCGCTCTCCTCGTGGGCCTCCACCAGGGGGGCCACGCAGAAGCGGCCCTTGCCCTGGCGCTTGGCCCGGTAGAGGGCCCGATCGGCGGCGGCGTACAGCTCCAGGTAGGACACCCCCTCGGTGCAGAAGGCAATGCCGATGCTGCAGGCGGCGGGCATGGGCTTGTCCTCCCACCGGATGCCGGGCACCGCCTGGATCAGGGCCTCGGCATATTCCCGGGCCTGCTGCTCCCCGTCGGCCAGGTCCAGGATGGCGCCGAACTCGTCGCCGCCCAGCCGGCCCACCCGGGCGCCGGCGGGGGCCAGCTGGTTCATCAGATGGGCCAGCTGGGCCAGCACCGCATCCCCGCACAGGTGGCCGTAGGTGTCGTTGATGTTTTTGAAGTCGTCCATGTCCAGCACCAGCATCCCCAGCCGCTGGGCGGGGCCGATCTCATGGAGCCGCCGCACCGCATAGCTTTCCAGGGCCATCTTGTTGAGGGTGCGGGTGAAATTGTCCATCAGCAGCTCTTTCTGCAGCTGGAGAATCCGGCTCTTCTGGTCCATGATGTCAAACAGCAGCCCCACCCCCAGCAGGGGGGTGCCCTGGTTGTCGCACTGGGTGGCCATCTGGAACTCGAACCACCGCTCCTCCCCCGTCTTGACCGGCAGCAGCAGGTCCTTTTTCTGGTAGTTCATCCGGCGGGCATTCTCCATGCACTGGAAAAGCTCCTCCTTCTGCAGGGGCTTGAGCAGCCGGCTGCTGCGGATGTAGTCCTCGATGTGCTCGATCCGCAGCGTCTCCCCAAACATCTCCTGCCATTCCCGGCTGAACCGCACCGTCCCGCTGGGGATGTTCCATTTAAAGGCGATCATCCGCCCCCGCTGGAGCAGCAGCTCGTACTGCTCGCTGGTGAGCAGGAACTTTTCCTCGGTCTCCTCCAGGGTGCGGTTGATCTGCTCTATCTCCTGGTCCCGCACCAGCCCCGTGCGAATGGTCCGCAGCCGCACCAGGTACACCACCAGGCTCACCAGCCCCATCAGGCTGTAGTTGAACACCGCGTCGGGGTCCCCCAGGGTACACACGCGGCCCACCATCACCCCAAAGGCGGCCGTCAGGCTCACCACCGCGTACACCGGCCCCATCAGGGCCAGGGCCGCAAAGGCCACCAGGGCGGTGACGGTGCCGATCTTGCCCACCGAGGCTTCCTGGCCGATGTCGTAATAGCCAAAGGCCACCTCCACCGTCAGGAACAGGACCCCCAGCACCTGCTGGACCCGGTAGTGGGTTTCAAGCTCCCGGCCATTCAGCAGCCCCTTTGCCCCCAGGAAACAGACCGACAGGGCCAGCATGGTCAGGTAAAAGCCGCAGTAGGTCCGGCTGGCCGGGGTGCTCAGCCCCGCCCCGCCCCACAGCAGGCGGGCCAGGTTGAGACACTGGACCACCAGCCCCAGGATCCCCACTGCCTGCAGCAGGGCCCAGTTGAAGGGGACGGCTTTTTCCAGAAATCTTGTTCGGATTTTTGGGTTCAGATGGCGTACCATGGTTTTCCTCACTTTTCCCTCTTGATTCCGGCGCGGCCTCCCGATGCGCCGGTACTGCATATCGTTCTTATTATAACAAACCGCCTTGGGATTTGTCGAGATAAACCCGCCAAAAAAGCCGTGCCGCCGGCATTTTTTCAACCGTCGGCCCGGGTTGGCATTCGTCACAAATTTCACAGTGTAATTTTGTGCAGAATCACCTGTGAAAAAACTGTGAAAGATTTGTTGCCGCTTCTTGACAATCCCCATGAAACCCGCTACTCTATTGTTCGGATACGAACTATACAGCGGGGCTTTGCGGCCCCCGGCGGGAGGTGAAAGCGAGTTGGAAAAAGACTGCGGCGCCTGGGTCAACATGCTGTCCCGTCAGGTCAAGCGGCGGCTCAACGTCACGCTGCAGGGCCTTGGGATCACAGCGGTCCAGTGCCGGGTGATCTTCTATATCCTGGAGCACTGCCAGGAGGGCCCGGTGTACCAGCGGGACATCGAGCAGGTGTTCAGCCTGAGCCGTTCCACCGCCACCGGCATCCTGCAGCAGCTGGAAAAAAAGGAGATTCTCCGGCGGGAAAGCGTGGCCACCGACGCCCGGCTGAAAAGCCTGGTGCCCACCGCCCGGGCCGTCGAGCTGGACGCACAGGTCCGCGCCTGCCTGCACCAGACCGACCAGGTGCTCACCCGGGGGCTGTCCGAAGGCCAGGTGCAGCTGTTCAAGGAGATTGCGGCCGCCATGGCCCAAAACCTCCAGCAGGCAGAGGACGAAACAGCCCCCGCCCCCGGCTGCGGGGAGGGCTGAATGCCCCCAAACTGTTGTTCGTACAGGAACAAAAGGGCGGCCCCCTCACGCCGCCCCCAACCATTTGTTAAGGAGGAATACACGAGGAATGACTCACATCATCAAAACCTTGTCTCACAGCATCCGTGAGTACAAGAAGACCTCGGTCATGACCCCTCTGCTGGTCACGGTGGAGGTTATCATGGAATGTGCGATCCCCTTTGTGATCGCCCAGCTGGTCAACCAGATGCAGGCCGGCTGCTCCATGAACGTCATCGTCCAGTACGGCGTGGCCCTGCTGGTGATGGCAGTGGTGTCGCTGGTGTTCGGCGGCGCCGCCGGCGCCACCTGCGCCAACGCATCCGCCGGCTTTGGCCGCAACCTGCGCAAGGATATGTTCTACAAAATCCAGGACTACTCCTTTGAGAACATCGACAAATTCTCGGTGTCCAGCCTGGTCACCCGTCTGACCACCGACATCACCAACGTCCAGATGGCCTACATGATGATCATCCGCGTGGCCATCCGCTGCCCGCTGATGCTGGTGTTCTCCTT
This sequence comes from uncultured Faecalibacterium sp., assembly GCA_944386015.1. Lineage (GTDB taxonomy): Bacteria > Bacillota > Clostridia > Oscillospirales > Ruminococcaceae > Faecalibacterium. The sequence goes on along the minus strand of CALWZK010000024.1, from coordinate 3,576 downwards.
TGTGATGGGCTTTGTGATGGGCGGCCGGCTGGCCGTCATCTTCCTGTTCACCATCCCCACTCTGCTGATCGGCCTGATCCTGGTGATCCGGGCCGCCACCCCCCTGTTCCGCCGGGTGTTCCGCAAGTACGACGCCCTGAACGACTCGGTGCAGGAGAACGTGCAGGCCATGCGGGTGGTCAAGAGCTACGTCCGTGAGGACTACGAAAAGAAAAAGTTCGGCGCTGCCGCCGAGGACGTCCAGAAGGACTTCACCAAGGCCGAGCGGATCATGGCCCTCAACGGCCCCATGATGCAGTTCTGCGTCTATGCCGGCATGGTGTTCGTCATGTCCTACGGCTCCTACGCCGTCATCACTTCCCAGGGCCTGGACCTGAACGTGGGCCAGATGTCCTCCATGCTGACCTACAGCTTCCAGATCCTGATGAGCCTGATGATCCTGTCCATGGTCTTCACCATGATCACCATGTCCCAGGAGTCTGCCGAGCGTATTGTGGAGGTCCTCAGTGAGGAGAGCACCCTCCACAGCCCCGAAAACGCCCTGACCGAGATCAAGGACGGCTCGGTGGATTTCGACCACGTCAGCTTCAAGTACTCCAAGAAGGCCGAGCGGTTCGCCCTGTCTGACATCGACCTGCACATCAAGTCGGGCGAGGTCATCGGCATCCTGGGCGGCACCGGCTCCTCCAAGTCCAGCCTGATCCAGCTGATCCCCCGTCTGTACGACGTCACCGAGGGCAGCGTCAAGGTGGGCGGCGTGGACGTCCGCAAGTACGACCTGGAGGCCCTGCGCAACCAGGTGGCCGTGGTGCTGCAGAAGAACGTGCTGTTCTCGGGCACCATCAAGGACAACCTCCGCTGGGGCAACCCCAACGCCACCGATGCCGAGATGCTGGAAGCCTGCAAGCTGGCCCAGGCCGATGAGTTCATCCAGCAGTTCCCCGACAAGTACGACACCTGGATTGAACAGGGCGGCTCCAACGTGTCGGGCGGCCAGAAGCAGCGTCTGTGCATTGCCCGTGCCCTGCTGAAGAAGCCCAAGATCCTGATCCTGGACGACTCCACCAGCGCCGTGGATACCCGCACCGACGCTTTGATCCGCCAGGGCTTCCGGGAGTTCATCCCCGAGACCACCAAGATCATCATCGCCCAGCGTGTGGCCAGCGTCCAGGACGCCGACCGCATCATCATGATGGACGGCGGCCGGATCACTGCCATCGGCACCCACGAGGAGCTGATGAAGACCAGCGACGTCTACCGCGATATCTATACATCCCAGAACCGTGCATCTCAGAATACGGCAGGAGGTGACAAGGATGCCGAATAACACCAGCACCGGGCGCGGCAAGCGGGCCCCCAAAGGGGTGGCCCTGCGCCTGATCCGCACCATCTTTTCCTTTTACCCTGTGCTTCTGCCCATCGTGATCTGCTGCATCCTGCTGAACGCCATCGTCAGCTCGATCCCCTCCATCTTCATGCAGAACACCATCGCCGTGGTGGAGCAGACCTACAAGACCGGCGACTGGGCCTCTGCCTCGGTGGTCATCCTGAAACTGGTGGCCATCCTGGTGGTGCTCTACGTCATCAGCCTGGCAGCCAGCTTTGCCTACAACCAGATGATGGCCATCATCACCCAGGGCACCCTGGCCAAACTCCGTGAAAAGATGTTTGACCACATGCAGGACCTGCCCATCCGCTATTTCGACACCCACAGCCACGGCGATATCATGAGCTTCTACACCAATGATATCGACACCCTGCGCCAGCTCATCAGCCAGAGCATGCCCCAGCTGACCATCTCGGCGGTCACCCTGCTGAGCGTCTTCTGCATCATGATCTACTACAGCATCTGGCTGGCCCTGGTGGTGCTGGCGGGCGTCATCATCATGTTCTTCACCGCCCGCTACGTCAGCGGCCACTCCTCCAGCTACTTCCTGCAGCAGCAGATCACCATCGCCAAGGCCGAGGGCTTTATGGAAGAGATGATGACCGGCCAGAAGGTCATCAAGGTCTTCTGCCACGAGGAGGGCGCCAAGGCCGACTTTGACAAAGTCAATGACGAGCTGTTTGAGAACAGCGAAAAGGCCAACCGCTACGCCAACATCCTGATGCCCCTGCTGGCCAACATGGGCAACGTGACCTATGTGCTGGTGGCCCTGGTGGGCGGCAGCCTGCTGCTGTGGGGCACCCCCAACCTGAGCCTGTCGGGCATGGCCCTGAGCATCAGCATTGTGGTGCCCTTCCTGAACATGACCAAGCAGTTTGCCGGCGCCATCGGCCAGGTGTCCAACCAGGTGAACATGGTGGTCATGGGCCTGGCCGGCGCCCACCGGATCTTCGCCCTGCTGGACGAGGAGCCCGAGGTGGACGACGGCTACGTCACCCTGGTGAACGCCCGCGAGAAGGACGACGGCACCCTGGAGGAGTACCCCGAGCGGACCAACGTCTGGGCCTGGAAGCACCCCCACCACGACGGCACCATCACCTACACCCGCCTGCAGGGCGACGTCCGCTTCTACGACGTGGACTTCGGCTACAACCCCGAAAAGACGGTGCTGCACGATATTTCGCTGTACGCCAAGCCTGGCCAGAAGGTGGCCTTCGTCGGCTCCACCGGCGCCGGCAAGACCACCATCACCAACCTCATCAACCGCTTCTACGACATCCAGGACGGCAAGATCCGCTACGACGGCATCAACATCCGCAAAATCAAGAAAGCCGACCTGCGCCGTTCGCTGGGCATCGTGCTGCAGGACACCAACCTGTTCACCGGCACCGTGATGGACAACATCCGTTACGGCAACCTGGAAGCCCACGATGAGGAGTGCATCGCCGCGGCCCGCCTGGCCGGCGCGGACGACTTCATCCGCCGCCTGCCCGACGGCTACAACACCATGCTGACCGGCAACGGCGCCAACCTGTCCCAGGGCCAGCGCCAGCTGCTGGCCATCGCCCGGGCCGCTGTGGCGGATCCCCCGGTGATGATCATGGACGAGGCCACCAGCTCCATCGATACCCACACCGAGGCCATTGTCCAGCGGGGCATGGACGCCCTGATGACCGGCCGCACCACCTTCGTGATTGCCCACCGGCTGTCCACCGTCCAGAACGCCGACGCCATCATGGTGCTGGACCACGGCCGCATCATCGAGCGGGGCACCCACGACCAGCTGATCGCCCTGAAGGGCACCTACTACCAGCTGTACACCGGCGCCCTGGAACTGGACTAATCCAGCGGCAAAACCCAATCCAACGCAAAACAAGCGGCGCTTGTCAGGCCTTTCCGGCCCGGCGGGCGCCGCCTTTGTTTGCCCGGGGTCTTTTGTGACGCCCCCGGGAGGCGCCGGGATTTCCTGCGGGCCGCCGCCGGGGCTGCTGCCGGCGGGGCCTGCCCTTCCTGTGGGGCGCTTGCCCAGCCTTTCCGGCCCGGCGGGCGCCGCCTTTGTGTTGCCCGGGGTCTTTTGTGACGCCCCCGGGAGGCGCCGGGGTTTCCTGCGGCCCGCCGCCGGGGCTGCTGCCGGCGGGGCCTACCCTTCCTGTGGGGCGCTTGTCAGGCCTTATCAGCCCGGCGGGTGC